>NZ_JBEXRT010000025.1:0-106154 GCF_040613235.1 Streptomyces sp. NPDC006296
GCGCCCCGCGCGGCGGACGCTCGCCCGGCCGCACCGCCCGGCCCCCGCTCAGCCGCACCGCCCCGCGCTCGCCCGGGACGGCCGCTTCCCGGTCCCGGTGGGGGTACCGGGATCCCGTGAGGGGCCTCACCGGTTCAGACGCCCGCCGTCCGCCAGAACTCCTCGACCACCCGGTCCAGGAACTCCCGCCCCTCGTCGCCCGCCGTCCCCGCGCGGTCCCGGCCGGTGGTGTTCCAGCTCAGCGTCGACACCATCAGGGCCTGGTAGTCGGTGTGCAGCTGTTCCAGCGCGCTCTGGAGCAGGATCCGGTCCAGCGGGACGAGCTTGTCCACCGGCCGCACGTACGCCTGCCAGCGCGTCGTGACGGCCCGGGTCAGCAGATCCGCGAGCTCCTCGTCGCGGCCCGTCACCGTCAGGAACCGGGCCGCCGACATGTCCAGCGCCTCGCAGAGGGCCACCGCCTGGCGCTCGTTGCCGCGCCACCGGCCCGTCTCCTCGATCCGCCGGTAGGCGGAGGGCGTCATCCCGAGGACCCGCGCCAGGTCGTCCACCGCGAGGTCCCGGGCGATCCGGTGTTCGCGCAAGGTGCTCGCGGCGGCCAGCAGTTCACCCGGTGCGCACCACAGCACACCGGCCAGCGCCATGAGTTCGCGGTCCCCGGGCAGCGCCGTGCCGCGTTCCCAGGCCATCACGGTCTCGGCCGTGACACGCATGCCGTACTGGGCGCCGAGCCCGTACGCAACATGTCCGGGCGCCATTCCCAGCGCCTCGCGGAGGCGGCGCGCGGCGGGGGCGTTGAAGGGCGGGGTGGGGTGCACGGCCCCACCGTAGAAGGCCGGGAACCCCCTGGCTACAGGCTGTTCCGACCAGTTCACCCTTCGTACGATCCTCCTAGGCGGGTCCTCGGCGGCGCGCAGGGGATCAGCGGGTTTCGGCCACCCAGTGGTAGTGCAGTTCGGGCCGGCCGACCTGGCCGTAGCTCGGCCGCCGCGCGGCCCGGCCGAGCGTGACCAGATACTCCAGATAGCGCCGGGCGGTGATCCGGGAGATCCCCAGGGCCTCCCCGGCGGCCGCCGCGGTGACCCCGTCCGGGGCCTTGCGCAGCGCCCGGGTCACCGCCTCCAGCGTCGGCCCGCTCAGCCCCTTGGGCAGCGCGGCCGGATCGGCGACCCGCAGCGCGCCCAGCGCCCGGTCCACCTCCTCCTGGCCGCTCGCCTCACCCGCCGCCGCCCGGAACTCCGCGTACCGCAGGAGCCGGTCCCGCAGTGTGGGGTAGGTGAACGGCTTCAGCACGTACTGCACGACGCCGAGCGACACGCCCTCCCGCACCACCGCCAGGTCGCGCGCGGACGTCACCGCGATGACGTCCGCGCCGTGCCCCGCCGCCCGGAGGGAGCGCAGCAGCTGCAGACCGTGCCCGTCGGGCAGGTAGAGATCGAGCAGCAGCAGGTCCACCTCGGTGCGCTCCAGCGCCCGCGCCGCCTCCGCCCGGGTGTGGGCGACGGCGGCCACCTCGAAGCCCGGGACCCGGCCCACGTACATCTGATGGGCGTCGGCCGCCACCGGGTCGTCCTCCACGACCAGCACCCGGATCACGGAGCCTGCACCTCCGCCGCCGTACGGCCGGCGAGCGGCAGCCGCACCGTGAACTCCGCGCCGCCGCCCGGCGCCCGGTCCAGCGTCACGGTCCCGCCGTTGCGGTGGACCGCCTGCCGCACCAGCGCCAGCCCCAGGCCGCGGCCCGAGCCGTGGGTCGTCCAGCCGCGCCGGAACACCTCGTCCGCGTCGTCCGGGCCGATCCCGGCACCGGTGTCGGCCACCCGCAGCAGCAGCTCCCCGGACTCCGTCCGCGCCGTGACGGTGACCACCGCCCGTGCCGCGCCGCGCTGCGCGGGGACGGGCCCGTCGGGGCCGCCGGTCGCGGTCTCGGACGCGGCGTCCACCGCGTTGTCGATCAGGTTCCCCAGGATCGTCACCAGGTCACGCGGCGACGGCGAGCGCGGCAGGGCCCCGTCGTCGATCAGGCTGTCCTCGGCGAGCACCAGCTCCACCCCGCGCTCGTGCGCCTGCGCCGCCTTGCCCAGCAGCAGGGCGGCGAGCACCGGCTCGGCGACCGCGCCCACGACCCGGTCGGTCAGCACCTGGGCGAGCTCCAGCTCCGCCGTCGCGAAGTCCACCGCCTCCTCGGCGCGGCCCAGCTCGATGAGCGACACCACGGTGTGCAGCCGGTTCGCCGCCTCGTGCGCCTGCGACCGCAGGGCCTGGGTGAACCCGCGCTCCGAGTCGAGCTCGCCCGACAGGGCCTGGAGCTCGGTGTGGTCCCGCAGGGTCACGACCGTGCCGCGCCGCTCACCGCCGACCACCGGGCTGGTGTTGACGACGATCACCCGGTCCGCCGTCAGGTGGACCTCGTCCACCCGCGGCTCCGAGGCCAGGAGCGCGCCGGTCAGCGGCGCCGGGAGCGCGAGCTCGTCCACGCCGCGTCCCACCGCGCCCGGCGCGAGCCCCAGCAGCTCCCGGCCCGCGTCGTTGATCAGGGCCACCCGACGCTGCCCGTCCAGCATCAGCAGCCCCTCACGCACCGCGTGCAGCGTCGCCTCGTGGTAGGTGTGCATCCGGCTCAGCTCTCCGGCGTTCATCCCGTGGGTGTGGCGCCGCAGCCGGGCGTTGATCACGTACGTACCGAGCGCCCCGAGCGCCAGTGCGGCCCCCGCGGCCGTGCCCAGGGCGCCGAGCTGCTCGCGCACCTGGGTGGACACCCGCTCCACGGTGATCCCCGCGCTGACCAGGCCGACGATCCTGTCCCCGTCGCGCACCGGTGTGACGACGCGTATCGAGGGGCCGAGCGTACCGGTGTAGGTCTCCTCGAAGGTCTCGCCGAGCAGGGCGCGCTCGGTGTGCCCGATGAACCTCCGGCCGATCTGGGAGGGGTCCGGGTGCGTCCAGCGGACCCCCTCCGGGTTCATGATCGTGACGAAGGCGATCCCGGTGTCCGCGCGGACCTTCTCCGCGTACGGCTGGAGTACGGCGGACGGGTCCGGGGTACGGATCGCCTCCCGGACCGACGGAGATCCGGCCATGGCGAGGGCGGCGGCCCTCACCTGGCGGGCCGCGGTCTCCTCGGCCTGGGACCGGCCGGAGGCGTAGGCGAAGAAGGCGCACCCGGCCACGACCGCCGCCACGAGCAGGGCCTGCATCGCGAACAGCTGGCCGGCCAGGCTGCGGGGGCGGGTACGGGGCAGGCGCATGCTCCCCAGTCTGCCTGGCGGCGACCGACTGCCCAAGGTGGCTCGAAAGCATCCGTGAACGTTATGAACGCAAGGGTGACGGCCGTCACAGGGAAGTGAATAGTCACCGGAGCCCCCAGGGACGGGGAGCGAGCCGCATACCCGAGGAGACCCCCGTGGCAGAGAAAGCCGCACGACGGGACCGCACGCATTACCTCTACCTGGCCGTGATCGCCGCCGTGGTGCTGGGCATCACGGTGGGCCTCGTGGCTCCGGGCTTCGCCGTCGAGCTCAAGCCGATCGGCACAGGATTCGTCAACCTCATCAAGATGATGATCTCGCCGATCATCTTCTGCACGATCGTGCTCGGGGTCGGCTCCGTACGGAAGGCCGCCAAGGTCGGCGCCGTCGGTGGTCTGGCCCTCGGCTACTTCCTGGTGATGTCGACCGTCGCCCTGGCCATCGGCCTGGTCGTCGGCAACCTCCTGGAGCCCGGTTCCACCCTCCACCTCACCGAGGCGGCCCGTGCCGCGGGTGAGAAGCAGGCGTCGGGGGCCAGCGAGTCCACCGTCGACTTCCTGCTCGGCATCATCCCCACCACGATGGTGTCCGCCTTCACCGAGGGCGAGGTCCTCCAGACCCTGCTCATCGCCCTGCTCGCGGGCTTCGCGCTCCAGGCCATGGGGTCGGCCGGCGAGCCGGTCATCCGGGGCATCGGCCACATCCAGCGCCTCGTCTTCCGCATCCTGGCCATGATCATGTGGGCCGCCCCGGTCGGCGCCTTCGGTGCCATGGCGGCGGTGGTCGGCGAGACCGGCGTCGACGCGCTGAAGTCGCTCGCGATCATCATGATCGGCTTCTACGTCACCTGCGCGCTCTTCGTCTTCGTGATCCTGGGCGCGATCCTGCGCCTGGTGGCCGGCGTCAACATCCTCTCCCTGCTGAAGTACCTCGGCCGTGAGTTCCTGCTGATCCTCTCCACCTCCTCCTCCGAGTCGGCCCTGCCCCGGCTGATCGCGAAGATGGAGCACATGGGCGTCAGCAAGCCCGTCGTGGGCATCACCGTGCCGACGGGCTACTCCTTCAACCTCGACGGCACCGCGATCTACCTCACGATGGCCTCGCTCTTCATCGCCAACGCGACGGGCGACCCGCTGAGCATCGGGGAGCAGATCTCGCTGCTGGTCTTCATGGTGATCGCCTCCAAGGGAGCGGCGGGCGTCACCGGCGCCGGTCTCGCCACCCTCGCCGGCGGGCTCCAGTCGCACCGCCCCGAACTGGTCGACGGCGTCGGCCTGATCGTCGGCATCGACCGCTTCATGAGCGAGGCCCGCGCCCTGACGAACTTCGCGGGCAACGCGGTCGCCACGGTCCTGGTCGGCACCTGGACCAAGGAGATCGACCGGGAGCGGGTGGACCAGGTTCTCTCCGGCGCCCTCCCGTTCGACGAGCAGACGATGACGGACGACGGCCACGGCGGCACTCCGGACGTCCCGGACGCCAGGGACGGCGGCGAGGAGCAGCCCTCGCTCGCGAAGGTCTGACACGCGTGCGACCGCGGCCGGTACGGGACTCCCGTACCGGCCGCGGCCGTGTGTGCCCGGGGCGCCGCGGGCGCCGTGCCCCGGGCACGACCGCCGCTCCCGGTCCGGCGCACCCCCCCGTGCCGCGGGGTGCGCCGGACCCCGCCTCAGCCGTACGGGATGTGGACCACCGACTGGTTGCCGACGCCCACGGTGCTCGGGCCGTTGCCGATGGCGTTCCAGACCTCCACCTTCACCGTGCCGTTCGACAGGCTGCCGTGGCTCCCGGTGGACGACTTGAGGCCCTTGGCCTGCGTGTAGTGCTCGTATCCGCTGACGGGGTCGGTGGCGAAGTACTGGTAGGTCTCCGTGCGGTCCCAGGTGCCGTCCCCCGTGCGGTCGTAACTCACCCGCACCTGCTGGGCGTTGGCGACGGCAGTGCCCGAGTCGGCGAACACGTCGAACTGGGTCGAGCCGCCGTCGTACGCCCCGTCGAGGCCCGTCGCGGTGAAGGTCTGCGGGCTGTGCGGGGTGCCGTCGTAGTTGCCGCCGCCGGCCGAGGCGACCGTCACCGAGGAAGCGGCGGACTGGGCCGCGCCGAGGCCGCCCGCGCTGCGCAGGACGAGGGTGGCGGAGCCGGCCGGAGGATCGGTGGGCGGGTCCGTCGTGCCGCTGCCGCCCTTGGTCCAGACGCCCACGTAGTCGACCAGCATGGGCCGGCCGGGCACCGTCTCGGCGGTCGGGGTGGAGCCGCCGAGCGCGTTCGGGAAGGCGCCCCCGACCGCCAGGTTCAGCAGCAGGAAGTACCCGGCGTGGTCCGTCATGTTCGCCCAGGTCGCGGCGTCCAGCTGGCTCTGGGTCACGCTGTGGAAGAGCTGGCCGTCGACGTACCAGCGCAGGGCGTTGGGCGTGACGGCACGGTCCCACTCGAAGCGGTAGGTGTGGAACGCGGACTGGCAGCTCGCGCCCGGGCAGGCGCGGCTGTTGCCGAGGCCGGTCGTCTCGTTGCAGGGGCCGCCCGGGTTGACCCCGCAGTGCAGCACGCCCCAGACGGAGTTGATGCCGTTGACGTTCTCCATGATGTCGAACTCGCCGATGCCCGGCCAGTTCCAGTAGTTGCCCCGGTACGGCGAGCCGAGCGCCCAGAAGGCCGGCCAGTAGCCCAGCGCCGCGTTGCCCGTCACGTTCGGCATCTGGATGCGGCCCTCGATGCGCAGGGTGCCGCCCGCGGGGGCCTTGAAGTCGGCCCGCTTGGTCTCGATCCGGCCCGAGGTCCAGTTGCCCGCGCCGTCGCGGAGCGGGATGATGCGGAGGTTGCCGCTGCCGTCGAGGCTGATGTTGTCGGGACTCGCGGTGTAGTTCTGGATCTCCCCGGTGCCCCAGTTCCCGGGGCCGCCGGGATAGCCGTGCCCGGTGTCGATCTGCCAGTTCGCGGAGGACGGCAGGGCGCGGTTCGCCCCGTTGAAGTCGTCGCTCCACTGCAGGTTCCAGCCGGGCGTGGCCGGCACGTCGCCGCGGGCCGACCCGGAACCGGCGACGGTGATCGCCGCGGCGAGGGTCAGGACCAGGGCGGTCAGGGCGGCGAGGAAGGCGGTGCGTCTGTGGGGGACGGTGCGGCTCGTACGCAAAGGAACCTCCGGTGGGGACGTGCCGGGAAGGCCGATGTTCTGAGAGCGCTCTCAGAAAGGTGTAGAGGCACCCGGGGCGGCCGTCAATGGCCCCGGCCGCTCCACTTGCCGAACACCGAGTGCCTCCTTCGCCCCTTGCCCTGACGCCGACGTCAAGGATTACGGTCGCGGTATGCGAATCGGAGAGCTGGCCGAACGCGCCGGGACGACGACGCGGGCGCTGCGGTACTACGAGTCACGCGGCCTGCTGCACGCGTGCCGCGCGGAGAACGGCTACCGCACGTACGACGAGAGCGATCTGCGGCTGATCCGGCAGATCCGGACCCTCCAGGACTTCGGATTCGACCTGGAGGAGACCCGCCCCTTCGTGGACTGCCTGCGCGCCGGCCACCCGGCGGGCGACGCCTGCCCCGCCTCACTGGCCGTCTACCGGCGCAAGCTCGGCGAACTGGACGCGCTCATCGACCAGTTGCAGGGCGTCCGGGCGGAGGTGGGCGCGCAGTTGGCCCGCGCCGAGGTGGAGGCCTCGGCCCAGGTGCCGGGCGGCCCCGAACCGCGGTGCGAACTCAACCAGGAGGACGAGAGATGATCCACGCGCAAGGTGTCCCCGAGGTCACCGACACGACGTTCGACGCGGAGGTCCTGGGAGCCGGGATCCCCGTACTGGTCGAGTTCACCGCCGACTGGTGCGGCCCCTGCCGCCAGCTGGCCCCCGTGCTCGGCGCGATCGCCAAGGAGGAGGCCGGCCGCGTCAAGGTGGTGCAGATCGACGTGGACCACAACCCGGGCATCACCAGCCGCTACGCCGTGCTGTCGATGCCGACCCTGATGGTCTTCCAGGGCGGCGAACCGGTGAAGTCGATGGTGGGCGCCCGCCCGAAGCGCCGCCTCCTCCAGGAGCTGGAGGACGTGCTCCCGGCGGTCTGACCGTCGGGCGGTCACGGACACGTCGAGGGGCTGTGTGCCCGGCCCGGCAACCGCGCTCTGTTCCTTCAGGCTCGAGCAGCCCGGCGGCGGGAGCGTGACGTCCGTGCGCTCTCGATGCCGGACCGGAGGGTGCTGAGGCGGACGGGATCTCGCGAGTCGTCCAGCACCACCACGGCGTGCAGCTCACTTCGAGGGCCGGCGCAGGCATGTAATTGCTGATGCGCGCGTGCACGAAAGGCAATGCCCTGGCGGAAGAGGGGTGGAGTGCCCGAAGGCACGGGCACTCCACCCCTGTCCCGTCCCGTCAGGCCGGCCGCAGCCAGACCGTCGCCAGCGGCGGCAGCGTCAGCGTGATGCTGCTGTCCCTGCCGTGCGCGGCCACGGCCTCCGGCTTCAGCGGCTCCTCGTTGCGCACGTCGCTCCCGCCGTAGCGCGCCGCGTCCGTGTTCAGGACCTCCACCCAGGTCTCCGGTCCGTCCGGGACGCCGATGCGGTAGCCGGTGCGCACCACCGGGGAGAAGTGGGACACGGCGATCAGCGGCGATCCGTCCGCGTCGTACCGCACGAACGCGAACGCGTTGTCCTCCGCCGCGCCCCCGTCGATCCAGCTGAAGCCCTCCGGTGCCGTGTCCCGCTGCCACAGTGCCGGCAGCGCGGTGTACACCGCGTTGAGGTCGGTCACCAGGGTGCGTACGCCCCGGTGGTCGCCGGAGGCGTCGTACGTCTCGTCGAGCAGCCACCAGTCCGGGCCGTGCCCCTCCGCCCACTCCGCGCCCTGGGCGAACTCCTGCCCCATGAAGAGGAGTTGCTTGCCGGGGTGCGCCCACATGAAGCCGAGGTAGGCGCGGTGGTTCGCGCGCTGCTGCCACCAGTCGCCCGGCATCTTGCCGACCAGCGCCCGCTTGCCGTGCACCACCTCGTCGTGCGAGATCGGCAGCACGTAGTTCTCGCTGTACGCGTACACCATCGAGAAGGTCATCTCGTCGTGGTGGTACCTGCGGTGGACGGGCTCCTTCGACATGTACACGAGGGAGTCGTGCATCCAGCCCATGTTCCACTTCAGGCCGAAGCCCAGCCCGCCGTGGTCCGTGGCGCGGGTGACGCCCTCCCAGGCGGTGGACTCCTCCGCGATCGTGACGACGCCCGGATTCCGGCGGTAGACCGTCGCGTTCATCTCCTGGAGGAAGGCGACCGCGTCCAGGTTCTCCCGGCCGCCGAACTCGTTCGGCGACCACTGGCCCTCCTCGCGGGAGTAGTCGAGGTACAGCATGGAGGCCACCGCGTCGACGCGCAGCCCGTCGATGTGGAACTCCTCGCACCAGTAAGTGGCGTTGGACACGAGGAAGTTGCGCACCTCCTTGCGGCCGTAGTCGAACTCCAGGGTGCCCCAGTCCGGGTGGGCGGCCCGCTGCGGGTCGGCGTGCTCGTACAGCGGACGGCCGTCGAACTCGGCGAGCGCCCACGCGTCGCGGGGGAAGTGCGCCGGCACCCAGTCCATGAGGACGCCGATGCCCGCCGCGTGCAGCGCGTCGACCAGGAAGCGGAAGTCGTCGGGACCGCCCATCCGGGAGGTCGGGGCGAAGAAGCCGGTGACCTGGTACCCCCAGGAACCGCCGAACGGATGCTCCGCGACCGGCATCAGCTCCACATGGGTGAAGCCGAGCTCCCGCACGTAGGCGGGGAGCTGGGCGGCCAGCTGCCGGTAGGTGAGGCCCGGCCGCCAGGAGGGGAGATGGACCTCGTAGACGGAGAACGGCGCCTCGTGGACCGGCCGGTCGCCCCGGTGCGCCATCCAGTCGTCGTCCTGCCACACGTGGTGCGAGGCCGTCACCACCGAGGCGGTGGCGGGCGGGACCTCGGTGTGACGGGCCATCGGGTCGGCGCGCAGGGTGTGCGAGCCGTCGGGCCGGCAGATGTCGTACTTGTACACGGCGCCCTCGCCGACGCCGGGCAGGAAGAGCTCCCACACGCCGGTGGAGCCGAGGGAGCGCATGGGGAAGGCCGTGCCGTCCCAGTAGCTGAAGTCGCCCGTCACGCGGACGCCCCGCGCGTTCGGCGCCCAGACGGTGAACCGGGTGCCCGCCACCCCCTGGTGCTCCATCGGCCGCGCCCCGAGCGCCGTCCAGAGCTCCTCGTGCCGGCCCTCGCCGATCAGGTGCAGATCGAGCTCCCCGACGGCCGGCAGGAAGCGGTACGGGTCGTCCACCTCGATGGTGTCGTCCGCGTACGCCACCCGCAGGCGGTACGCGTCGGGCACGGCGGGCAGAGCCAGAACGCCGGAGAAGAAGCCGTCGCCGTCGCTCTGCAGCTCCGCCTTCCTGCCCCCGGTCAGCACGGTCACCGTGTGCGCGTGGGGGCGCAGCACCCGGAAGAGCACCCCGCCCGGGACCGGGTGGGCGCCCAGCACCCCGTGCGGGTCGTGGTGGTCACCGGCCAGCAGCCGGCCCCGGTCCGCTCCGTCCAGGGCGGTGGCGGGCAGGACGTTCCTGCTGCCCCCGCCGCGGCGCGGGCGGGGCGGGGCGCCGGTGGCCGCGGCCGTCGCCTTTCTGGCGCGGGGCCGTTTGGCGGGGGCCGCCGGGGCGGGCCCGGCGGGTGTGTCCGCGGCGGCGGGACCGGAGGCCGGGACGGCGGGCGTGTCCGCCGGGCCTGAGGCCGGGACGGCGGCCCCGGCGGTGATCTCGGTGGTCGCCGGCGCGGCCGCGGGCGGGACCTCGACGGGCTCGGACGGCTTGCGGGACGGCTTGCGGGCGGTCACGGGGACGGCCTCCTCGGAAGGCTCGGGGGGAGTCGGGAGTCGGGAATCGGGGGCCGGGGGACCCGCTGGGGGCCGGGACCCGGACGGCTCGAAGGGCGGGTGGTGGGGTGCCGGGTCTCAGGCCGGTCCGGCGGCCAGGCGCTGGATGGCGGCCATCGGGACCGGCAGCCAGTCGGGGCGGTGGCGGGCCTCGTAGAGCACCTCGTACACCGCCTTGTCGGTCTCGTGGGCGCGGAGCAGTTCCGGTGCGTCGCGTGGATCGGATCCCGCCGCGCGGGCGTAGCCCTCGCAGTACGCGGTGCGGCAGCGGGCCGCCCACTCGGGGTTCCACGGATGGTGCGAACGGGCCGCGTAGTCGAAGGAGCGGAGCATCCCCGCGACGTCGCGCACCGTCGGCTGCGGGCTCCGGCGCTCCGGCAGCGGCCTGGCCGGCTCGCCCTCGAAGTCGATCAGCGACCAGAAGCCGTCGTCCCCGCGCAGGGTCTGACCGAGGTGCAGGTCCCCGTGGACCCGCTGGGCGTCCCAGCCGCTCCCCGTCCCCCCGAGCGCCGCCACGGCGTCGAAGGCGGTCCGCAGGCCCGGTACGTACGGCACCAGTGCCGGCACCGCCCGGGCGGCCGCCTCCAGCCGCTCCACCATCCCCGCCACCAGATGCCTGGTCCGGTCGTGGGCCAGGGGCGGCGTCGGCAGCGCGGCGGCGAGCGCCGTGTGCACCTCGGCGGTGGCCCGCCCGAGCGCGTGCGCCTCGGGCAGGAAGTCCCGCCCGGCGGCCAGGGCCGCCAGCGCGAGCTGCCAGCCGTCCTGCGCACCGCGCAGGAACGGCTGCAGCACACCGAGGGTCAGCGGCTCCTGCTCGGTCGCCGCCTCGAACCAGGCCACCGGAGCGGGGACCCGGCCGCAGCCCTCGCGGCCGAGCGCCAGCGGCAGTTCGAGGTCCGGGTTGGTGCCGGGGAAGACCCTGCGGAAGATCTTCAGGATGAGGGCGTCCCCGTAGACCAGCGAGGAGTTGGACTGCTCGGTGTCCAGCACCCGCGGGGCGAGACCCGCGGGCACGGGCCCGGCACGGTCGAAGCGCAGCGGACCCAGTGACCCCGGGTTACGGAATCGTTCCAGCAGCAGGTCCGCGACGCGCGGGTCGTGCAGCCCCTCGTACAGGGTGCGCCCGGCCAGCGGCCCCTCGGCGACCAGGCCGATCCGCGCCCCGGCGAGCCGCTGGGGCAGCGCGGTGCGCACGCCCAGGAGCAGCTGGTAGCAGTCCCCCTGCGCGTGCGCCGCGGTGCTGCCCGGCTGGTGGACCCGGACGAGCAGGTGCAGCAGACCGGGCCCGGTGGCCGTGGCGTCCAGCGGCAGTATCTCCGTCGCGGCCACCAGCGAGAAGCCGGTGACCGGCTGCCCCTTGCCCGCGAACCACCGCTGGCGGGGGACCCATTCGTGGAGCAGCGGGGCGAGCGACGGCAGCAGGGCCGTGGTGCTTGCCGGGTGTCTTCTTGTCGTCGTTCTCGACGTTGTGCTCTTCGCCAGGGCGACTCGAGTGGATGCAGCCTCCGACATGGCATCGCGTCCTTTCCCCGGGCACACCACAGGATGCGAAGAGTGTCCCGGATTGCGGCAATGGCTGTCCGGCTGTGCGGGACGTGTCGGGAGAGGAGGGTCCGTACGGACCCGGTGGACGGACCCTCCTCCCCCGAAGGGACCGGAAGGGTCCGGCGGCGGGGAGGACGCCCCGTGCGGGGCGGTGGGAACCGCCCCGCGGTCGGCGCCGCCGGTGCGGCGCCGTCGGCCGGCGGTCAGCCGACCGGAGCGTCCTTCCGCAGCCGGAACCAGTAGAAACCGTGGCCGGCGAGCGTCAGCAGGTAGGGCAGCTGACCCACGGCGGGGAAGCGGACCCCGCCGATCAGCTCCACCGGATGGCGCCCGTCGAAGGCCCGCAGATCGAGCTCCGTCGGCTGCGCGAACCGCGAGAAGTTGTGGACGCACAGCACCAGGTCGTCCTTGTACTCGCGGGTGAACGCGATCACCGCCGGGTTCGACGAGGGCAGTTCGGTGTACGAGCCGAGGCCGAACGCCGGGTTCTGCTTGCGGATCTCGATCATCCGCCGCGTCCAGTGCAGCAGCGACGACGGCGAGGCCATGGACGCCTCGACGTTGGTGACCTGGTAGCCGTAGACCGGGTCCATGATCGTGGGGAGGTAGAGCCGCCCCGGATCGCTGGAGGAGAAGCCGGCGTTGCGGTCGGGCGTCCACTGCATCGGGGTGCGCACGGCGTCGCGGTCGCCCAGCCAGATGTTGTCGCCCATCCCGATCTCGTCCCCGTAGTAGAGGATCGGGGAGCCGGGGAGGGACAGCAGCAGCGCCGTGAACAGCTCGATCTGGTTGCGGTCGTTGTCCAGGAGCGGTGCCAGACGCCGGCGGATGCCGATGTTGGCCCGCATCCGCGGGTCCTTGGCGTACTCGGCGTACATGTAGTCCCGCTCCTCGTCCGTCACCATTTCGAGCGTCAGCTCGTCGTGGTTGCGGAGGAAGATGCCCCACTGGCACCCCGAGGGGATCGACGGGGTCTTCGCCAGGATCTCCGAGACCGGGTACCGGCTCTCGCGGCGCACGGCCATGAAGATCCGGGGCATCACCGGGAAGTGGAACGCCATGTGGCACTCGTCGCCGCCGGCCGTGTAGTCGCCGAAGTAGTCGACGACGTCCTCCGGCCACTGGTTGGCCTCGGCCAGCAGGACCGTGTCCGGGTAGTTGGCGTCGATCTCCTTGCGGACCCGCTTGAGGAAGTCGTGGGTCTCGGTCAGGTTCTCGCAGTTGGTGCCCTCGCGCTGGTAGAGGTAGGGCACGGCGTCGACCCGGAAGCCGTCGATGCCCAGGTCCAGCCAGAAGCGCAGGGCCGAGATGATCTCCTCCTGCACCGCCGGGTTCTCGTAGTTGAGATCGGGCTGGTGCGAGAAGAACCGGTGCCAGTAGTACTGCTTGCGGACCGGGTCGAAGGTCCAGTTGGACGTCTCCGTGTCGACGAAGATGATCCGCGCGTCCGGGAACTGCTTGTCGTCGTCGGCCCAGACGTAGTAGTCGCCGTACGGCCCGTCCGGGTCGGTGCGGGACTGCTGGAACCAGTCGTGCTGGTCGCTCGTGTGGTTCATGACGAAGTCGATGATCACGCGCATGCCGCGCTGGTGCGCGGCGTCGACGAACTCGACGAAGTCGGCGAGGTCGCCGAACTCGGGCAGCACGGCGGTGTAGTCGGACACGTCGTAACCGCCGTCGCGCAGCGGCGACTTGAAGAACGGTGGCAGCCAGAGGCAGTCGACGCCCAGCCACTGCAGGTAGTCGAGCTTGGCGGTCAGGCCCTTGAGGTCGCCGACGCCGTCCCCGTTCGAGTCCTGGAAGGACCGGACGAGTACCTCGTAGAAGACGGCGCGCTTGAACCAGTCGGGGTCGCGGTCCTTGGCGGGAGTGTCCTCGAACAGGTCGTGGACAGGCTCGTTGACGATCATGTGGTGGGTGACCCTCCGGTCGACGGGGACGGTCGCAGGACCGCGATGTGCGCCGGTGTCACACCCGGATCGAGACGCACGTAGAAGGTCCTGCCCCAGTGATAGGTGTCGCCGGTGAGCTCGTCGCGCACCGGTACGCTCTCGTGCCGGTCGAGGCCGAGACGCGGCATGTCCAACGAGACCGTGGCCTCGTGGGTGTGGTGAGGGTCGAGGTTGACGACCACCAGAACGATGTCCGGACCGGAGCGCTTGCTGTACGCGATCAGCGCCTCGTTGTCGACCGAGTGGAAGTGCACGTCGCGCAGTTGCTGGAGTGCCGGATGGCGACGGCGGATCCGGTTGAGCGAGGTGATCAGGGGAGCGAGCGAGCGGCCCTCACGTTCCGCCGACTCCCAGTCCCTGGGCCTGAGTTGATATTTCTCCGAGTCCTGGTACTCCTCGCTCCCGGGATGCACCGGGGTGTTCTCGTACAGTTCGAAGCCCGCGTACACGCCCCAGGAGGGGGACAGCGTCGCGGCCAGCACGGCCCGGGTCGCGAAGGCGGGACGGCCGCCCTCCTGGAGGTAACCCGGAAGGATGTCGGGCGTGTTCACGAAGAAGTTGGGCCGCATGTACGAGGAGGTCTCGCCCGCGAGCTCCTGTACGTACTCGGTGAGTTCCGCCTTCGTGTTACGCCAGGTGAAGTAGGTGTAGGACTGCTGGAAGCCCACCGAGGCCAGCGTGCGCATCATCGCGGGACGGGTGAAGGCCTCGGCCAGGAAGATCACGTCCGGATCGGTGCGGTTGACGTCGGCGATCACCTTCTCCCAGAAGACCACCGGCTTGGTGTGCGGGTTGTCGACGCGGAAGATCCGTACGCCGTGCTCCATCCAGAACCGCAGGATGCGGACGGTCTCGCGGACGATCCCCCCGAGGTCCTCGTCGAAGGCGATCGGATAGATGTCCTGGTACTTCTTGGGCGGGTTCTCGGCGTAGGCGATCGATCCGTCGGCGCGGTGGTGGAACCACTGCGGATGCTCCGTCACCCAGGGGTGGTCCGGGGAGCACTGGAGGGCGAAGTCCAGGGCGATCTCCATCCGCAGGGTGCGGGCCGTCGCGACGAAGTGGTCGAAGTCCTCCAGCGTGCCGAGGTCCGGGTGGACGGCGTCGTGGCCGCCCTCGGCCGACCCGATCGCCCAGGGCACCCCCGGGTCGTCGGCCCCGGGGGACAGGCTGTTGTTGGGGCCCTTGCGGTGGGTGGTGCCGATGGGGTGGATGGGTGGCAGATAGACCACGTCGAACCCCATCGCGGCGACGGCGGGCAGCCGCTCGGCGGCGGTGCGGAAGGTGCCGCCGACCATCCTGGTGGCCGGCTGGGGCACCTGCGCGGTGACCTCGGCCTGCTTCTTCCGCGCGGTGGCGGCCGCCGCGGTCTTCGCGGTCTTCGCGGCTCTCGGTTTCCGGGCCGGCTTCGGCGGAGTCACCGGCTCCTCCCGCGCCCCCTCGGAGCGGGGGAACAGCTCGTACCAGGAGCCGTACAGGGCGCGCCGGCGCTCGACGGTCAGCGGCAGCGGCCGGGACGCGGTCACCAGCTCGCGCAGGGGGTGGCGGCCGAGGGCCTCGTCCACCTCGGCGGTCAGCGCGGCGGCCAGCCGGGCGGCCGCCGGACGGCCGGTGTCGCGCAGCGCGTCGACCGCGGCGAGCACGGCCTCGCGCCCGTCCTTCTTGGGGACCCCCTCCGCCGCGCGGGCGTAGAGCACGGCGCCCTCGTCCAGGACGAGCGCGGTGTCGATGTCCGCGGGGACCTTGATCCGTGCGTGGGCCCGCCAGGTGGTGACGGGGTCGCTCCAGGCCTCGACGGTGTACGTCCAGGCGCCCTCGGAGTCCGGGGTGACGTCGGCGCCCCAGCGGTCGGTGCCGGGGGCGAGCTCGCGCATCGGCGTCCAGGGGCCGGGCCGTCCGTTCGCGTCGCACAGGACGACGTTGGCGGCCACCGCGTCGTGGCCCTCGCGGAACACGGTGGCGCTGACCTGGAAGGTCTCGCCCTCGACGGCTTTGGCGGGCCGTCTGCCGCAGTCGACGAGCGGACGGACGTCCAGGACGGGAATGCGACCGATCATGGAATCACCTGGGGGTCGGAACTCGGCGTGCACGGCCCGCGGCGTGGGCGTGAGGGGCTGACCGCGCGCGCCGCGATGGTGGGGTTGCGTCCTTTGTAGCTGCTCGGTCGACTGCTGGCGGGCTGTGGGCATGGCCGCTCCTGTCCGCGTTCACTCGAATGGCACTCGAATGGCAGGTGCGCGGGCGGTTCGGGCTCGGCCCGGGACACCTGGCGTGTGCAGCGCGGGAGTGTGACCGGGGAAGCCTTCCCACCGCTTCCGGGCGGCCAACCCGGCGGCGTGTTAACTCCTGGGTGCATCCGGTGCACGCGCTGTGGGCCGCGCGCCGGTCACCGGCCGCCACACGGGCACCTCCGCAGCCTTCCCCGTGCCACCGGGTGTCACAAGTCCGAGCGGGGAGGGGAAATCAGCCATATCGCCCGTGACAGAAGGGTACGTAACTGGCGCATCTGGTCCATGAGGTCAAAGGGGCCGGAGGCGTCGGTGCGACCCGGGTGACCCATGAGGTGCCGCGGGGAGGGCGCGCATCGTGCCTCGCCGGGGCGCGGGGCGGCGGACCGCCCCGGGCCGGACCCGGCGGCGGCGCCCGCGCCGGCCGCGCGCCGTGGTCCCGCACGACGGCGCGCCGCTACCGTCCAGGGTGACGGAGAGGGCGCCCACCGCCGTGCGTCCCCTCGGATCCGTACGTCCCCTGTAAAGGTGGGTCACGTGAAGGCCATTCGTCGGTTCACCGTGCGTCCCGTCCTCCCCGAACCCCTGCGACCGCTCAGCGACCTCGCCCGCAACCTGCGCTGGTCCTGGCACACCGAGACCCGAGAGCTCTTCCGGGCCGTCGACCCGGAGGGCCGGCCGACCGCGGACGCCGACCCCGTGCGGCTGCTCGGCGCCGTCTCCGCCGCGCGCCTCGCCGAGCTGGCCGGGGACCAGCGCTTCCTGGCCCGGCTCGCCGAGGCCTCCGAGGACCTGCGGGACTACCTCGGCGGACCCCGGTGGTACCAGGACCGGCTCGCCCGGGGGGCCGAGCTCCCCGCGGCCGTCGCCTACTTCTCACCCGAGTTCGGTGTCACCGCCGCCCTGCCCCAGTACTCCGGCGGTCTGGGCATCCTGGCCGGTGACCACCTGAAGGCCGCCAGCGACCTGGGTGTGCCGCTCATCGGCGTCGGCCTGCTCTACCGGCACGGCTACTTCCGCCAGAGCCTGTCCCGGGACGGCTGGCAGCAGGAGCACTACCCCGTCCTCGACCCCAACGAGCTGCCGCTCACCCTCCTGCGGGAGGCCGACGGCACCCCCGTCCGGGTGGTGCTCGCCCTGCCCGGCGGCCGTTCCCTGTACGCCGCGGTCCGGCAGGCCCGGGTCGGCCGCGTCCCGCTGCTGCTCCTCGACTCCGACGTCGAGGAGAACGCCCCGGGCGAACGCGACGTCACCGACCGCCTCTACGGCGGCGGCAGCGACCACCGGCTGCTCCAGGAGATGCTGCTCGGCATCGGCGGGGTGCGTGCCGTGCGCACCTACTGCCGGCTGACCGGACACCCGGACCCCGAGGTCTTCCACACCAACGAGGGCCACGCCGGGTTCCTCGGCCTGGAGCGGATCAGGGAGCTCGCCCACGCGGGGCTGGACTTCGACGCGGCCCTGGAGGTCGTGCGGGCCGGCGCGGTGTTCACCACCCACACCCCGGTCCCCGCCGGGATGGACCGCTTCGACCGCCGGCTCGTGGCCCGCCACTTCGGCGACGACGGTGAGCTGCCGGGCGTCGGGGTCGAGGACGTCCTGCGTCTCGGCACGGAGACCCACGCCGGCGGGGAGCCCGGCCTCTTCAACATGGCGGTGATGGGACTGCGGCTCGCCCAGCGGGCCAACGGGGTCTCCACCCTGCACGGAGCCGTGAGCCGGGAGATGTTCTCCGGACTGTGGCCGGGATTCGACCCTGACGAGGTCCCGATCACCTCGGTGACCAACGGAGTGCACGCCCCGACCTGGGTCGCCCCGGAGGTCCAGCGCCTCGCAGCCGGAGCCGGAGCCGGAAGCGGGGCCGGAGCCGGAGACGGAAACGGGGCCGGAGCCGGGGAGCCGGGGAGCACCGAGGGCCGGAACGCCCCGGCCGCCGTCCCCGACCGGGAGATCTGGGACCTCCGCCGAGGGCTGCGGGAACAGCTCGTCACCGAGGTGCGCGGGCGCCTGCACGCTTCCTGGCGGGGCCGCGGTGCGGGCGCCGCCGAGCTCGGCTGGATCGACGGTGTGCTCGACCCCGACGTCCTGACCATCGGGTTCGCCCGCCGGGTGCCCTCGTACAAGCGGCTGACGCTCATGCTGCACGATCCGGACCGGCTGCGGGAGCTGCTGCTCCATCCGACGCGCCCGGTCCAGATCGTCGTCGCGGGCAAGGCCCACCCCGCCGACGACGGCGGCAAGCGGCTGATCCAGGAGCTGGTGCGGTTCTCCGACGATCCGCGGGTCCGCCACCGCATCGTCTTCCTGCCGGACTACGGCATGGGCATGGCCCAGAAGCTCTACCCGGGCTGCGACGTGTGGCTGAACAACCCGCTGCGCCCCCTGGAGGCCTGCGGCACCAGCGGCATGAAGGCCGCGCTCAACGGCTGCCTCAACCTCTCCGTGCGCGACGGCTGGTGGGACGAGTGGTTCGCGCCCGACTTCGGCTGGGCGATCCCCACCGCCGACGGGTCCGCCACCGACGAGGAACGGCGCGACGAGCTGGAGGCCAACGCCCTCTACGCGCTCATCGAGGACCGGGTCGCCCCCCGCTTCTACGACCGCAACGCCGAGGGCCTGCCCGGGCGGTGGATCGAGATGGTCCGCCGCACCCTGGGCACCCTCGGCCCCAAGGTCCTCGCGGACCGCATGGTGCGGGAGTACGTCGAACGCCTCTACGCCCCCGCCGCCCTGTCCCGCCGCGCGATGGAGCCCGAGGCCGCCCGCGGTCTCGCCGCGTGGAAGACCAGGGTCCGTGCGGCCTGGCCGCAGGTCGCCGTCGACCATGTGGAGGCCACCGCGGACACCGTCGTCGGCGGATCCGCCGAGCTCGGGTCCGCCCTCGCCCTGCGCGTCCGGATCACCCTGGGCGGCCTCGACCCGGAGGACGTCGAGGTCCAGGTGGTCGCCGGGCGGGTCGACTCCGGGGACGTGATCACCGAGGCGCAGACGTACCCGCTGAAACCGGCCGGGGGGCACGATCTGGAGGACCGCCGGCTGTACGAGGGCCCTCTCGTCCTCGACCGCACGGGCCCCTGCGGGTACACCGTGCGCGTCCTGCCCGCCCACCCGCTGCTCGCCTCGGGAGCGGAACTCGGCCTGGTCACGGTGCCGGACGCGGCCACCGGCGACGAGGGCGGGATGCTCCTGCGCTGACCGTCCCGGGCGGGCGGCGGGCCCGGCGCGTTCCCCCTGCCGGGCCCGCCGCCCCTGTCCCGATACGTACCGGTCGTCCGGCAGGGGTGTTTTCGCCGCGATCTCGCTAACATGACAGCCCTGCCGGTGCTCCAGCAGCCACCGACGTGACGGACGAGCGAGGCGTTCTCCCGGACGCGAGTGGAGGTCAGCACGGTGAACGGCGGCGGAGGCCGAGCCAGACGCCTGACCCGTCGGCTGGCCGCGCAGCGGGGCAGCGCCCGCCTCCTGTGGAACCTGGGTCCGGAGCGCGCCGGACCGCCCCGGGACGACCCCTTCACCACCGCGGCCCGGATGCGCTGGCTCAACGAGGCCGGGACCCGGATCGGCACGACCCTCGACCTGGAGCGCACCGCCGAGGAGCTGGCCGCGTACAGCGTCCCGAGGCTGGCCGACGCCGCCGCCGTCGACCTGCTGGAGTCCGTGCTCCACGGTGAGGAGGGGGAGCGGGTCACCGGCGCCGCGGTGCCCGTCACCCGCGCCATGGCGGTCCGGGCCGTCGACTCGCTCACGGAGCTCGAACCCGCCCCGGTCGGCGAGGTGGTGAACCGGCTGGAACGCCGCGAGACGCTGCTGACCACCGAGTGCCTGCGCAACGGCAGGCCCGTGCTGGTCGGCCGGATGACACCGCGGGACTACACGCGCGTCGCGCCGACGGACAGCGCGGAGGCGGCGATGCGGCGCCAGGGCGTGCACAGCTACATGGCGGTGCCGCTCATCGCCCGCGGTGTCCTGCTGGGCTCGGCGGACTTCGTACGCGCCGGCGACAGCCCGCCCTTCAACCGCGCCGACCTGGACCTGGCGTGCCAGCTCGCCTCCACGGCCGCCGTCTTCATGGACAACGCCCGGCTCTACGGGCGTGAACGCGAGCACGTGGTCTCGCTCCAGCGCTCGCTGCTCCCGCGCGCCACACCGCACACCCCGGGCCTGCGGGTGCACGCCCACTACGCGCCGGCCGTCGACGCGCACGGGGTGGGCGGCGACTGGTACGACGTGGTGGCCCTGCCCAGCGGGCGCACCGCGCTGGTCGTCGGTGACGTCACCGGCCACGGACTGCCCGCCGCCGCGACGATGGGCCGGCTGCGGGCCGTCGCGCGCACGCTCATGATGCTGGACATCGCGCCCGACCGGGTGCTCGCCCGGCTCGACCTGGCCACCCGCGACCTGGAGGACGACCAGGTCGCCACCTGCCTGTGCGCCGTGTACGACCCGGCGGACTCCAGCTACACGATCGCCAGCGCGGGCCATCCGCCGCCGCTGCTGGTGGACGCCGGCGGGACCGCCCGCTACCTCGACGTGCCGGTCGGGGCGCCGCTGGGTGCCGGGGTGATCCCGTACGACCCGCTCCGGGTGCGCGGCCCGGTGGGGGGCCGGCTCGTGCTCTACACCGACGGCCTGATCAAGACGCGCACCGACGACGTGGACGTCCAGCTGGAGGGGCTGCGCGGGTCCGTGACCGCGATGGCGCCCGAGCAACTGGACGCCGGAGGACCGCTCACCGCGCCGAGGCAGGACGTCGGCCGCTTCGACGAGGCGGTGCTGCTGGTCGCCGGGGGCCACGAACTGGGCCCGGGCGTGCGGCTGCGCGAGTGGGACCTGCCCACGGAGGGCAACCCCGCGTCCACCGCCCGCACGCTGGTCACCGAGCAGCTCGCCCGGTGGGACCTGGCCGAACTCGCCGACGTGACCGAGCTGGTGGTCAGCGAACTGGTCGGGAACGCCCTGCGCTACGGCGGCGGTCCCGGCCGGCTCCGGCTGCTGCTGGACGAACGCCTCCAGGTGGAACTCGCCGACACCGGACCGGATCTGCCGCAGATCCAGCACGCCGACGTCAGTGACGAGGGCGGCCGGGGGCTCCAGCTCATCAACCTGCTGTGCCGCAGGTGGGGTTCGTGCCGCACGGCCAGCGGCAAGATCGTCTGGGCCGAGCAGAACGTCCCCGAGCGGGACGGCGGCCAACCCGTCCGACGTACCGACCCTGCCTGACGCACGGACCCCGTCCGACGCACGGGCCTCGTCCGACGCACTGCCCCCGTCGGCGTCCGGTCCCTTCCGGTCTGCGGACCGCTCGTGGAACCGTCCGGCCCGTCAGGGGTGCCCGTGGCCCGCCGTCCGCGTCGGGAGGGGCCCCGGCGCGGACCGTCCCGACGCGCGGAACGGCCCCGGGGAGGTGTGCTCCCCGGGGCCGTCCCGTCGTGCCGGTGCGCGGTGCGGGACGCTGCCCGCTCAGCGGTTCCGGACGCTGCTCAGAAGGTGAGCTTGACGCTGTTGAAGGTGCCGGTGTCGCCCGAGTAGACGTCCTGGACCCTCAGGTTCCACGTGCCGTTGGCCACCTCGGACGAGGCGTTGACCGTGTAGGTCTCCACCACGTTGTCCGCGGAGTCGCTCGACGAGGAGTTCTTCAGCCGGTACGCCGTACCGTCCGGGGCCACCAGGTCCAGGACCAGGTCACCGCGGTAGGTGTGGGTGATGTTCACCGCCACCGCCAGGGTGCTGGGCGCGTTGCCGGTGACGCCGCTGACGACGATCGGGAAGTTGGTGGTGCTGTTGTCGGCGATCGCCTTGGCGGTCGTGTTCTGGAAGACCTTGCCGCCCGGGTCGGTGCCGCCGCCGGGGCGGGAGCCCACCGCGATGCCGGCCCACGCGTTGGCGACCGCGGTGTACTCGGCGCTCGACGTGCCGTACAGCTCACCGGCGACCGCGAGGGTGCCGGTGCGGGCCGCGGCGTAGTTCGTGGTGGAGGTGAACTTCGTGGTGAGCGCCTTGAACCAGATCTGCAGCGCCTTGTCCCGGCCGATGCCGGTCACCGGAAGCCCGTCGGACGTCGGGGAGTTGTAGGCCACCCCGTTGACGGTCTTGGCCCCGCTGCCCTCGGACAGCAGGTAGAAGAAGTGGTTGGCCGGGCCCGAGGAGTAGTGGACGTCGACCGAACCGAGGCCGGAGTACCAGTAGTCCTTGGACGCGCCGTCCTTGCTGGGCTTGTCCATGTAACGGAGCGGGGTACCGTCGCCGTTGATGTTGATCTTCTCGCCGACGAGGTAGTCGCCCGGGTCGGTGGCGGTGTTGGAGTAGAACTCCACGCCCGCCGCGAAGATGTCCGAGGTGGCCTCGTTGAGACCGCCCGACTCACCGCTGTAGTTGAGGCCGGCGGTGTTGGAGGTGACGCCGTGCGTCATCTCGTGCGCCGCCACGTCCAGCGAGGTCAGGGGGGCGAGGTTGCCGCTGCCATCGCCGTAGGTCATGCAGAAGCAGCTGTCGGACCAGAAGGCGTTGACGTAGTTGTTGCCGTAGTGGACGCGGGAGTACGCGCCGACACCGTCGCCCCTGATGCCGCTGCGGCCCATGACGTTCTTGTAGAAGTCCCAGGTCTCCGCCGCGCCGTAGTGCGCGTCGGCCGCGGCGGTCTCGGTGTTCGAGGCGCTGCCGTTGCCCCAGACGTCGTCGGGGCCGGAGAACAGGGTCCCGGTGCCGGACGTACCGCGGTTCAGGTTGTACGTCTTGTGGCCGCCGCGCGCGGTGTCCGTCAGGTTGTACGAGCTGCCGGAGCCGGAGGTCCCCAGCGTCACCGTGCCGCTGTACTGGGTGTTGCCGGTGCCGGTCTCGATGGCCTGCCACTCGAAGAGCTTGGCGCCGGACGAGGCGTCCGTGATGACGTGCAGCTCGTTCGGGGTGCCGTCGTGCTGGAGGCCGCCGACGACGGTCTCGTAGGCGAGCTGGGGGGTCCCGCTCGCCGCCCACACGACCTTGCGCGGCGCCTTGCTCGCCTCGGTGCTCTTCGAGCCGTCGGCGCGGGCCGCGGTGAGCGCCTGCTTCTCGGCGGTGGCCGGAGCGACGTCCGCCGCCGTGCCGACCGCCTTCAGCTGGGCCCCGGTCACCTTCGACGCCTTGGTGACGCCCTGGGTCGCCCCTGACTTCGACGCGGCCACGACCAGGTCGCCACCGAGCACGGGGAGACCGTCGAGCGTGCGCTCGTACCGGGTGTGGGTGGTGCCGTCGACGTCCTTGACGACGTCGCGGACCACCAGCTTCTCCGTGGCGCCGAGCCCGAGCTTCTCGGCGGTGGCCGCCTTGGTGGAGTTGGCCTCCCTGAGCAGTTCGGCACGCTGGGCGGGGGAGAGCTTCGCGGGCAGCGCGCCGGGGTCGGCGCCCTTCACCGCTGCGGCGGGCGCCGCGGTCGCGCTGTCGGGCGCGGCCGATGCGGTACCGCCCTGCATTCCGACGGCGAGGAGGGCTGCTGCGGCTATCAGAGCGCCGGTCGCGGTGGCACGACGGCTGTGCGTGGGTCTCACGCGGACTCCTTCTGCGAGGGGGGCGACGGCCGACTGGGTGAGTGGGCCGGCTGAGCAGGCGGTGCGTGGAACGGGGGAAGAGTGCCAGCAGAACGAGGCGCGTGTCAGGAGCGCGTCAACACATTGGCCGGAAATCGTTCGTTGCCGGAAAGGTCATGTTCGTTAAGCGGACGTTTCCCTCTGTGTCGTCCCGATGGCGCGGGAAGATCGCCGAGGGGGCGGGAAGCCGTGCGGCGCAGGACGGAGAGGGGTTTCTGTCGTATCCGCCGGGCCCGGGCCGTGCGCCGGCCGAGCGGGCGAGGGCCACGGGATGAGACGTCGCGGAACTGTGGCCGGTTCCACGCCAGGCCGTCACGGCCCCGTCCGGGGGCGTGACTGCGCCACGCACCCGGGCGGTCCCGCGCCCCGCATCCCGGGGCGATCCCGGCGCCCCGCCCGCGGCCCGAGCCCCCGGCCCCGCGCCCAGGCCCGGCGCCCCCGGCCCCCGCCCCGCCCGTCCGGTGCGCCGGCCCGTCCGCGCGTGCGGCGCGTCCGGCGCGCCCCGCCGGGTCGGCGCGACCCGCCCGTCCGGCGCGTCCGCCGGGCCGTGCCGCGTCCCCGGCCCCGAGCCTCCGGCCGTCCCCGGCCCTGCGCCCAGGACCGGCGCCCCCGGCCGCACCGGGCCGACGGCCCCGGTCCGGTCAGGCCAGGCTCTCCCGCCACGCCTTGTGCAGCCCGGCGAACCTGCCCGTGCCGCCGATGAGTCCGGCCGGGGAGCCGTCCTCCACGATCCGTCCGTGCTCCATCACCAGCACCCGGTCCGCGATCTCCACCGTCGACAGCCGGTGCGCGATGACCACCGCCGTACGCCCGTGCAGCACGGTGTCCATCGCCCGCTGCACCGCCCGCTCCCCGGGCACGTCCAGCGAGCTGGTGGCCTCGTCCAGGATCAGCACGGCCGGGTCCGCGAGCAAGGCCCGTGCGAACGCCACGAGTTGCCGCTGACCTGCCGAGATCCGCCCGCCGCGCTTACGGACGTCCGTGTCGTACCCCTCGGGCAGCGCGCCGATGAAGTCGTGCGCCCCGATGGCCTTCGCGGCGCGCTCGATCTCCTCGGGCGTCGCCTCCGGACGGCCGATCGCGATGTTCTCGGCGATCGTCCCGGAGAACAGGAACGCCTCCTGGGTCACCATCACCACGCCCCGCCGCAGTTCGGCCGTCGCCAGGTCGCGCAGATCGGTGCCGTCCAGCAGGACCCGGCCCTCGGTCGGGTCGTAGAAGCGTGCCAGCAGTTTGGCCAGCGTCGACTTGCCCGCACCCGTCGAGCCGACCACGGCCACCGTCTGGCCCGCCGGGATCGTCAGGGCGAAGCGCGGCAGGATCTCACCGCCGGTGCGGTACGCGAACCGCACCCCGTCGAACGTGACCTCGCGGCCCGGGTACTCCCCGGCGACGGCCGGCAGCACCTTCGGGGCGGCGGGTTCGGGAACCGCGGGCGTCTGCGCCAGCAGGCCCGCGATCTTCTCCAGCGAGGCGGCGGCCGACTGGTAGGAGTTCAGGAACATCGCGAGCCGGTCGATCGGGTCGTACAGCCGCCGCAGGTACAGCACCGCCGCGGCCAGCACACCGAGCGCCAGCGTGCCCGACGCCACCCGGGAGGCGCCCCACAGCACCATCCCGGCCACCGCGGTGTTCGCGACGAGCCGGGAGCCGACGACGTACCGGGCCATGGCCAGCAGGGCGTCGCCGTTCCGCCGCTCGTGCGTGTGGTTGGACACCGCGAAGTCCCGCTCGTTGGCCCGCTCCCTGCGGAAGGCCTGCACGGGGCGGATCCCGTTCATCGTCTCGGCGAACTTCACGATGACCGCGGCGATCGCCGTCGAGCGCGCCGCGTACGCCGCGGCCGCCCGCCGCCGGTACCCCCGCACCAGCAGGTACAGAGGGAGGAAGGAGGCGACCGCAATGGTCCCGATGCCGAGATCCAGCCACAGCAGCAGCACGGAGATCGACACGAAGGACAGGATCACCCCGACCAGTTCCTGCAGGCCCTCGCCCAGCAGCTCGCGCAGGGACTCCACGTCCGTGGTCGAGCGGGAGATCAGCCGGCCCGAGGTGTAGCGCTCGTGGAAGTCCACGCTCAGCGCCTGGGCGTGACGGAAGATCCGCCCCCGCAGATCGAGCAGCACGTCCTGGTTGATCCGGGCGGCCGCCCGGACGAAGGAGTACTGGAGCGCCCCCGAGCCCACCGCGCACACGGCGTACCCGATGCCCACGGCCGCCACCGGACCGTAGTCGTGGTCCCGGAAGGCCGGCACCCCGCTGTCGATGGCGTACGCGACCAGCAGCGGTCCCGCCTGCACGGCGGCCTGCTGGAGGAGCAGCAGGAGGGAGGCCACGGCCACCCTGGCGCGCAGCGGCGCCAGCAGGGAGAACAGCAGCGCCCGGGTGGCACCCCGGGGAGCGGGGAGCGCGTCGGCGGCGAACGGGTCCCCGCCGTCCGGCGCCGGGCCGGAGCCCTTCCCCGGCAGGTCCTCGTCGGCGAGGGCGGGTCCGTCGGCAGTCGTACTGGTCATCGGGAGCTGCCCTCCTCGGCGGCGAGAACGCCGGTGTCATGGGCGCCGGACATCAGCCAGGCGTACTCGGAGCTGGTGCGCAGGAGCTCCTGGTGGGTGCCGACGGCGCTGATCCGGCCGCCGGACAGCAGGGCCACCCGGTCCGCCAGCATCACCGTGGACGGCCGGTGCGCGACGACCAGGGCCGTCGTCCCCTCCAGCACCCGCCGCAGCGCCGCCTCCACCAGGGCCTCGGTGTGCACGTCCAGGGCGGACAGCGGGTCGTCGAGGACCAGGAAGCGCGGGCTCCCGACGACGGCGCGGGCCAGGGCGAGGCGCTGCCGCTGGCCGCCGGAGAGGCTCAGCCCCTGCTCGCCGACCTGGGTGCCGACACCCTGCGGCAGCTCGTGCACGAAGCCGGCCTGGGCGACCGACAGGGCCTGCCCGAGCTCCGGCTCGCTCGCCCCCTCGGCGCCCATCAGCACGTTCTCCCCGACGGTCGCCGAGAACAGGGTGGGCTCCTCGAAGGCCACCGAGACCAGCTCCCGCAGCCGGGACCGCGGCATGGCCGCGATGTCCTCGCCGTCCAGCAGGATCCGGCCGCCGGTGACCTCGTGCAGCCGGGGCACCAGCGCCGTCAGCGTGGTCTTGCCGGAACCGGTCGCCCCCACCAGTGCCATGGTCTCGCCGGGACGGATCCGCAGGTCGATCCGGCCGAGGACGGGCGGTGAGCCCGGTGCGGCGTCGGGATAGCCGAACTCCACGCCCTCGAAGACGATGCCCCGCCCCGAAGCCGCGTCCGCCGTGCCCGCCGCGTCCGGGGACCCGGGGTCCTGCTCCTCCTCGGCGTCCATGACCTCGAAGAAGCGGTCCGCGGCCGTCGCCGCCTCCTGGCTCATCGCGAGCAGGAAGCCGATCGACTCGACCGGCCAGCGCAGCGCCAGCGCCGTCGAGAGGAACGCCACGAGGGTGCCCGCCGACAGGGTGCCGTCCGCGACCTGGATCGTGCCGAGCACCAGCGCGGCGCCGACCGCCAGCTCCGGGACGGCGGTGACGAGCGCCCAGATCCCCGCGAGCAGCCGGGCCTTGCCCAGCTCCGTGGTCCGCAGCCGCTGCGCGAGCCTCCGGAAGGCGAGCGCCTGGCTGCGGTTGCGGCCGAACCCCTTGACGACACGGATGCCGAGCACGCTCTCCTCGACGACCGTGGCCAGATCCCCGACCTGGTCCTGGGCCCTGCGCGCCACCAGGGAGTACCTCGTCTCGAAGAGCGAGCACACCACCATCAGAGGGACGGCGGGCACGAGCAGCACCAGCCCCAGCGTCCACTCCTGCACGAACAGGATGACGAAACCCACCAGGATCGTCGTGCCGTTGACCAGCAGGAACGTCAGCGGGAAGGCCAGGAACATCCGCAGCAGCATCAGATCCGTGGTGCCGCGCGAGAGCAACTGCCCCGAGGGCCAGCGGTCGTGGAACGCCACCGGCAGCCGCTGGAGGTGCCGGTAGAGGTCGGCGCGCATCGACGCCTCGACCCCCGCCAGCGGCCGGGCCACCAGCCACCGCCGCAGCCCGAACAGCCCGGCCTCGGCGATCCCCAGCAGCAGCAGGAGGAGCGCCCCCAGCCCCACCCCGCCGGGATCGCGGTCGGCCACGGGACCGTCCACCATCCACTTCAGCACCAGCGGGATGACCAGGGCGAGGCTGGAGGCGAGCACCGCCACGAGGGCGGCACCGATCCAGCGCACCCGCACCGGTCGGACATAGGGCCACATGCGCAGGAGGGAGCGCACGGCGGACCGGTCCGTGTGCTCTGCAGGTGTTTCGGGCATCAGGGCCGACCCTACGGTTCGCCACTGACCTCGCTCATGTGGTTTTCCGGACACACCGTGCGGGCCGCGGACCGCCGTCAGCCCGTCGGACGATGCCGGTACGGGCGTGACGGCGGACACCGGCGCCCGCCCCGGACCGGAACGCCCGGCACACGGCGGACGACGCGGCCCTGGCGCCGGCCGGCGAGCGCGGCGTCCCCGGCCGGGGACGGTCCCTCACTCCGCCACCCGCAGCAGCAGCACCGCCCTGCCCTCCACGGTCAGTGCCGTGCCGCCCCGGTGGAGGGTGCCGGGAGCCGACGCCTGGTCCTCGCGCGAGGTGTCCAGGACCAGTTCGTAGGACCGCGCCCAGGGCGGGCCCGGGAGCCGGAAGTCGCAGGGCCGGTGGTCCGCGTGCAGGACGGCGAGGAAGCTGTCGTCGGTGACCTGACCACCCCGTGCGTCCCTGCCCGGGATGTCCCGCCCGGACAGGTAGAGGCCCAGCGTCGCCGCCGGGGCGTACCAGTCGCCCTCCGTCATCTCCGTGCCCTCCGCGGTGAACCACGCCAGGTCCCGCAGGCCGTCCGGGGCCTGCGGCGTCCCGGCGAAGAAGGCGCGGCGGCGCAGCACCGGGTGGCGGTGGCGCAGGGCCAGCACCCGGGCGGTCAGCTCGGTCAGCTGCCGCCAGCCGGGGTCCTCCAGGAGCGACCAGTCCAGCCAGCCGACCTCGTTGTCCTGGCAGTAGGCGTTGTTGTTGCCGCCCTGGGTGCGCCCCATCTCGTCGCCCGCCACCAGCATCGGCACCCCGGTCGACAGGAGCAGCGTGGTCAGGAGGTTGCGCAGCTGCCTGCGGCGCAGCGCGTTCACACCGGGGTCGTCGGTCTCGCCCTCGGCGCCGCAGTTCCAGGCCCGGTTGTCGTCCGTGCCGTCGCGGTTGCCCTCCCCGTTGGCCTCGTTGTGCTTCTGCTCGTAGCTCACCAGGTCGCGCAGGGTGAACCCGTCGTGCGCGGTGACGAAGTTGACCGAGGCGTACGGGCGCCGGCCTCCCCAGGCGTACAGGTCGCTCGACCCGGCGAGCCGGTAGCCGAGGTCGCGCACGTCGGGCAGGGCGCCCCGCCAGAAGTCGCGCACGGTGTCCCGGTAGTGGTCGTTCCACTCGGTCCACAGCGGCGGGAACGCCCCCACCTGGTATCCGCCGTTGCCGACGTCCCAGGGTTCGGCGATCAGCTTGACGCGGCGCAGCACGGGGTCCTGGGCGATCACCGCGAGGAACGGGGACAGCATGTCCACGTCGTGCATCGAGCGGGCCAGCGTCGCCGCCAGGTCGAAGCGGAAGCCGTCGACGCCCATCTCCGTCACCCAGTAGCGCAGCGAGTCGGTGATCAGCCGGAGGACCTGCGGCTGCACCACGTGCAGGGTGTTGCCGCAGCCGGTGTAGTCGGCGTAGCGGCGGGCGTCCTGCTGGAGCCGGTAGTACCCCCGGTTGTCGATCCCGCGCAGGGACAGCATCGGACCGAGCTCGCCGGCCTCCGCCGTGTGGTTGTAGACCACGTCGAGGATGACCTCGATCCCCGCGTCGTGCAGGGCGCGCACCATCTGCTTGAACTCGCCGACCTGCCGGCCCGCCGTCCCGCTCGCCGCGTAGTCCGCGTGCGGGGCGAAGTACCCGATGGAGTTGTAGCCCCAGTGGTTGCGCAGCCCGCGCCGCAGCAGGTGGTCCTCGTGGGCGAACTGGTGGACCGGCAGCAGCTCGACGGCGGTCACACCGAGGCGCCGGAGGTGGCCGATCGCGGCGGGATGGGCGAGTCCCGCGTAGGTGCCCCGCAGCTCGGGCGGGATGTCCGGGTGGAGCCGGGTGAAGCCGCGCACGTGCAGCTCGTAGATGACCGAGTCCGCCCACGGGGTTTTCGGCCTGCGGTCCTGCGCCCAGTCGTCGTCGTCGTGCACGACGACCGCCTTGGGCACGTACGGCGCCGAGTCCCGGTCGTCGCGCACGGTGTCGGCGACGTCCTGCTCGGGCCAGTCCCTCACATGGCCGTACACCTCGGGCGGCAGGGTGAACGAGCCGTCCACCGCCCGGGCGTACGGGTCCAGGAGCAGCTTCGCCGCGTTCCAGCGGGCCCCGGTCCAGGGATCCCAGCGGCCGTGCACCCGGTAGCCGTAGCGCTGACCCGCGCCCACCCCGGGGACGAAGCCGTGCCAGATCTCATGGGTCAGCTCGGTCAGCGGGAGCCGGGTCTCGGCGCCGCGCCCGTCGAAGAGGCAGAGCTCCACGGCCTCGGCCCCGCCCGCCCAGAGGGCGAAGTTGGTGCCCGCCACACCGTCCGGTCCGACGCGGAAGCGGGCGCCCAGCGGCGTCGGCGCACCCGGCCATACGGGTGGTCCGTCCGCCTCCGCCCCGCGAGGGGTTCCGGCCGCCGCGGTCCGGCCCGCCGTGCGCGGCGTCTCCTCCTGCTCGGCTGTGCTCGACACCTCTCAGCCTCCCGCGGCTCGTAGCGGCGGCCACCCGGGGGAGGGGTGCGCGGCGTCCCGGCCGCGCCCCTCCCGGCGGTGTCCTCCCCCCTGTTCTGCCCACCGGTGGCCCCGTCCTCACGTTTCCCCCGGGCGGCGGCGTCGTTGGGGGAGCGTGAACCACGTAGCGAAGAGAGCACGCGCCGGTTCGACCGCCGTGCTGACATGGGCAGGACTGTTCACCGTGCTGGCCGTACTGACGGGCTGCAGCGGTGCCACGCCGTTCTTCGGGGACGACCGCTCACCCGGGGACGCGATCCGGATCGTCCCGAAGGACGGGGCCGTGGACGTCGGCGCGGACAGCCCGCTCCGGGTCACCGTCCCCGACGGGCGGCTGGAGCGGGTGAAGGTGATCCGGACACAGGACGCGGAGCACCGCGAGGTGCCGGGCCGGATCGCCGGCGACGGCCGCTCCTGGGCCCCCCGGGACGACGGGTACCGGCTCGGGCTGGCCGGGAAGTACAGCGTGGAGGCCGTGGCCGTCGACGGGGACGGACACCGCTCGGCCCGCAGCACCACCTTCACCACGCTGGTCCCGGAGGACCGGTTCATCGGCTACTTCAAGCCGGAGAACCGGTCGACCGTGGGTACCGGCATGATCGTCTCCTTCGACTTCAACCGGCCCGTCACCCATCGGGCGGCGGTGGAGAAGGCCATCCGGATCACCACGGATCCCGAGGTCGAGGTGGCCGGCCACTGGTTCGGCAAGGACCGCCTGGACTTCCGCCCCGCCTCCCCCTGGGAGCCGGGCACCCGCGTCACGGTCGACGTCGGCCTGCGCGACGTGGAGGGCGCGCCGGGGGTGTACGGCAGCCAGCGGAAGAAGGTGACCTTCACGATCGGCCGCTCCCAGACGTCGGTGGTGGACGCCCGGGCGCACACCATGGAGGTCCGCCGCGACGGCGAGCTGGTCAGCACGGTGCCGATCACCGCGGGCGCCGAGAAGACCACCTCGTACAACGGGAAGATGGTGGTCTCCGAGCTGCACGAGATGACCCGGATGAACGGCGACACCGTCGGCTTCGGCGGTGAGTACGACATCAAGGACGTGCCGCACGCCGTCCGGCTGACCACGTCGGGCACCTTCCTGCACGGCAACTACTGGGAGTCGCCCGACATCTTCGGTTCCGAGAACACCAGTCACGGCTGCATCGGGCTGCGCGACGTGAAGGGCGGCAGCTCGGACACCCCGGCCGGCTGGTTCTTCGAACGGACCCTGGTGGGCGACGTGGTCGAGGTGGTCAACTCCACCGACCGGACCGTGGCCCCCGACAACGGGCTCGGCGGCTGGAACCTCGCCTGGCCGCAGTGGAAGGCGGGTTCCGCCCTGCGCTGAGCCCCCGTCCGCCCCGCGTGACCGCCGGGTTCCCCCCGGTGGTGTGGTCCGGGACCACCCGGCGGTCGGGCGGGACGAGTTGGGACGGAACGGTGACATCCCGGGGGAGTTCTCCCGACGCGCGGTGTGATTGTCTTGCGCCGAGCGCGCACGAACAGCGCGCGGGGGTGCGGGCCATGGCGGGGCCAGGCCGTGCGAGGGGAGACGACCACATTGAACGGGCAGCCGATATCGGGGGCATGGGCCGGAGCGAGCGGGGGACGGCGCGGGCGCGGGGCCCACGGCCTCCTCGCACTGGTACTGGGCGCGCTGCTGTTGCTGGTGACCGCCTGCGGGGGCAGCGGGGCCGCCGCCGAGAAGGACGGCGGACGGGCCGGAGCCGAGGCCGAGGACACCAGTGCCTCGCAGGCGGTGGTGACCATCGCGCCGGAGGACGGCGCCGACGACGTCGCGACCAGCGGGGCGCTGAAGATCTCGGCGGCCCGGGGCAAGCTGAGCACGGTGAAGGTGTCCGACCCCCAGGGCAAGGAGGTCCGGGGCAAGACGGCCGCGGACGGCCTCAGCTGGGTCCCGGACCGCCACCTCGCCGCCGCGACCAAGTACGCCGTCCACGCGGTCGCCGAGGACGCCGAGGGGCGCGCGTCCGCGAAGGACACCAGCTTCACCACCCTGGTTCCGGAGAACACCTTCATCGGCCAGTACACGCCCGAGAACGGCTCCACCGTCGGCGTGGGCATGCCGGTCTCGATCCACTTCACCCGCGGCATCACCGACCCGGCGGCCGTGGAGAAGGCCATCAGCGTGACGGCCGAGCCGGCCGTCCGGATCGAGCCCCACTGGTTCGGCAACGACCGCCTGGACTTCCGCCCCGAGGACTACTGGGCCGCCGGCACGAAGGTGACGCTGCGTCTGGACCTCGACGGGGTCGAGGGACGGCCGGGGGTCTACGGCAAGCAGGCCAAGACGGTGAAGTTCACCGTCGGCCGCAGCCAGGTCTCCACGGTCGACGCGAGCTCGCACCGGATGAAGGTGGTCCGCGACGGCAAGCAGATCAAGGACATCCCGATCTCCGCGGGCGCCCCGTCCACCACGACGTACAACGGTCAGATGGTCATCAGCGAGAAGCTCAAGGTGACCCGGATGAACGGTGACACCGTCGGCTTCGGCGGCGAGTACGACATCAAGGACGTGCCGCACGCGATGCGCCTGTCCACCTCGGGCACCTTCATCCACGGCAACTACTGGGGCGGGTCGGGCATCTTCGGCACGACCAACACCAGCCACGGCTGTGTGGGCCTGCGGGACGCGCGCGGCGGCTGGGACGGCAAGACGCCTGCCGCCTGGTTCTTCGACAACTCGCTGATCGGCGACGTCGTCGTCGTGAAGAACTCCGAGGACAAGGTGATCCAGCCGGACAACGGCCTCAACGGCTGGAACATGGACTGGTCGGAGTGGACCGCGTAGGTCCCCGCCGCGCGGACGGAGCGGGCCCGGTGCTGTGACCCACGGCACCGGGCCCGTCGGCGTTAGCGGCGGTTAACCTGCATGCCATGACCGTAACCCTGGAAGTCAGTGACCGCGTCGGCACGATCCGGCTGGACCGCCCGCCCATGAACGCCCTGGACGTCGCCGTCCAGGACCGGCTGCGGGAGCTCGCCGAGGAGGCGGGCCGGCGCGACGACGTGCGGGCGGTGATCCTCTACGGCGGGGAGAAGGTGTTCGCGGCGGGCGCGGACATCAAGGAGATGCGGGAGATGGACCACGCGGCGATGGTCGCGCGCTCCCGGGCGCTCCAGGAGTCCTTCACCGCGGTGGCCCGGATCCCCAAGCCCGTGATCGCGGCCGTCACCGGCTACGCCCTCGGAGGCGGCTGCGAACTGGCGCTCTGCGCCGACGTCCGGATCGCCGCGGACAACGCGAAGCTCGGCCAGCCGGAGATCCTGCTGGGGCTGATCCCCGGCGCCGGCGGCACCCAGCGGCTGGCCCGGCTGGTGGGTCCGTCCAAGGCCAAGGACCTGATCTTCACGGGCCGTCAGGTGAAGGCCGACGAGGCCCTGGCGATGGGACTCGTGGACCGTGTGGTGCCCGCCGCCGAGGTGTACGAGCAGGCGCACGCCTGGGCGGCGCGGCTGGCCCGCGGCCCGGCGCTGGCCCTGCGGGCCGCCAAGGAGTCCGTGGACGCAGGGCTGGAGACCGACATCGACACCGGGCTCACGATCGAGCGCACCTGGTTCGCGGGCCTGTTCGCCACCGAGGACCGCGAGCGGGGGATGCGCAGCTTCGTGGAGGACGGGCCCGGCAAGGCCGAATTCCTCTGACCGAGGGTGAGTTGCGTACACGGACATGCGCGTTCATCCGTGCGGGCGGATTAGCTGGACCTTAAGAAAACCTTAAGGACCGGCGTCCGTCCGATCCGTGCAATTACCCGGCACTTTTGCGTCCTCGCAGGTGAGCATGGTTGTACGGGCCCCTTTTCTGCCTCTGGCATATGCCGGAGAACCAGGGCGGAATGACTGGTTCCGGCAGAGGGATTCTGTCGGAACGGTCACGCAGCGCGTTCTGTGCGGCCATGATGGGGGACATGGCGGGTCTGGAGGGTGTGGAGCAGCCGCGGCCGCGCAGCAGCGCTGCGGCGGCACGCTTGGCGTCGGTCGTCGGGGACGAACAGGCTTACGAGGCACTGGAGTTGTTCGGGAACCCGACGGAGGCCGAAGTCCGGCTGCCCTCCCGTCCGGAGTCCGCGGCGACCGCCCGGCGGATCACCTCGTGCGTGATGCTGCGGCAGTGGCAGCTCCCTCCGCAGACCGCCGAGTACGGAGTGCTGCTGGTCTCCGAGCTCGTGGGGAACGCCGTGCGCCACACCGGGGCGCGGATATTCGGTCTGCGGATGCTGCGCAGGCGCGGCTGGGTCCGGATCGAGGTGCGCGATCCCTCGCGCGGGCTGCCGTGCCTGATGCCCGTCCGGGAGACGGACGTCAGCGGGCGGGGCCTTTTCCTGGTGGACAAGCTCTCCGACCGGTGGGGCGTGGACCTGCTGCCCCGGGGGAAGACCACCTGGTTCGAGATGCGCACCACCGACCGCTGACACGCAGAAGCCCCCGGTCGGCCGGGGTGCGGCGCGTCGGGGGCTGCTGAGGGGGCCGTGGAGGGTGGGGTGTGCCCACGGCCGCGCGGAAGACCTGGCTCGGGTCGGAGGAGGTCGTGTCACCGACTATGGCAGACGGGCGACCTCGGAGCCAAAGACGCAAAAGGGATAAATGAGCCTATAAAGCTCATTTGGTCAATGGATCGCAGGTGTGTTCGGTCACGCGCCTGGCATTCTTGGTGCGATGTTCAGATTCGCCGGGTGATTCATCGATCCTCCCCGGCGCGTGTCCGGGCCCGGCGACGCCCGGATTTCCGCCCGTCCCGCCCTACTGTGTCCCGGGTCTCGGGGAAACCGCACCCGAACCGACCCGCGAGGTGGACGGCCATGAACGGTCGCAGGACACCGGTGCCCCGCCGCGGCGCCCTGCGCACGGCGGCCGGAGCGCTCCTGGCCGGCGCGTCCGCCGCGGGCTGCGCACCGGACGGCCCCCCGCGGGCGGCACCGGAAGCACCCGGCGGCCACAGCTCCCCGGCCGGAACGGGCGCCCCGGACGCCGCCGGCTCCCCGGCCGGGACAGGCGCGCCGAAGGCCCACGGCGCGGTGGCCCCGGCAGCGGTTGCCCGCCGCTTCCCCGGACAGCCGGTCCAGATCGAGCACGGCTCCCGCGGCCGTCCGCGCGTCGCCCTCACCTTCCACGGCCAGGGCGATCCCACCCTGGCCCGCGCCGTCCTCGGCCAGGCCGAGCGGGCCGGTGCCCGGCTCACCGTGCTGGCCGTCGGCAGCTGGCTCGACCGGTACCCCGACATGGCCCGCCGCATCCTGGACGGCGGCCACGACCTCGGCAACCACACCCAGAGCCACCTCGACATCAACGCGATGGACGAGGAACGGGCCTACGAGGAGATCACCACCTGCGCCCGTCGTCTGCGCCGGCTCACCGGCTCCATCGGCACCTGGTTCAGGCCCTCGCGCGCCCGGTACGCCACCCCGCTCGTCCAGGACCTCGCCCGGCGGGCCGGCTATCCGCACGTCCTGTCCTACGACGTGGACTCCCTCGACTTCACCTCGCCCGGAGTCGCCGGCGTGACCCGCAAGGTCGCCGGCGAGCTCCGCAACGGCTCCGTGGTGAGCCTGCACTTCGGCTACCGGGACACCGTCGCCGCGCTGCCCCTCCTCCTCACCGAGATCGACCGGCGCCGACTGCGCGCGGTGACCACCACGGAGCTGTTGACCTGATGCCTCCCTCCCCGCGCGCCCTGGCCGCCGCCGCCCTGCTCCTCGTCGCGCTCGCCGCCTGCGGCGCCCCCGCGGACCGCGCTCGGCCGGAACCCTCCCGCACCGAGGCCGCCGCCCCGCCCGAACGGCCGGCGCCGCCGCCCGGGCTGCCGGGGATGCCCCCCGTGCTCGACCCGGAGGACGTCTACGCGGCGGACCGGCCCGGGAAGCTCGCCCCCGCCGTCCGGGACTTCCCGTCCCGCGTCTACGTCCCCAACACCGAGTCCGACACGGTGTCGGTGATCGACCCGGCGACGTACAAGGTCATCGAGACCCTTCCCGTCGGCGACCAGCCGCAGCACGTCGTGCCCTCCTGGGACCTGAAGACGCTCTGGGTCAACAACGACCTCGGCGACAGCCTCACCGCGATCGACCCGGCCACCGGGAAGACCGGCCGGACGCTCGACGTCTCCGATCCGTACAACCTCTACTTCACCCCGAACGGCAGGTACGCCGTCGTCATGGCCTCCATGGACCGCGAACTGGTCTTCCGCGACCCGCGGACCATGAAGGTCGCGCGGACGGTGCCGGTGGACTGCGCCGGCGTCAACCACGCCGACTTCTCGGCGGACGGCCGGTACTTCATCGTCTCCTGCGAGTTCTCCGGCGAACTCCTCAAGGTCGACACGGAGAAGATGGAGGTCGTGGCCCAGCAGCGGCTCCCGAAGCAGGGCTCGATGCCCCAGGACGTGAAGCTCTCGCCGGACGGCGGCACCTTCTACATCGCCGACATGATGGCGCACGGCATGTGGGTGCTCGACGGCGAGAAGTTCACGACCCCGAAGCTGCTGCCCACCGGGAAGGGCGCCCACGGCCTCTACGTGAGCCGGGACTCCCGCCGGATGTACGTCACCAACCGGGGCGAGGGCTCCGTCTCCGTCTTCGACTTCGCCAGGAACGAGCTCACCGCGAAGTGGCGCCTCCCCGACGGCGGGAGCCCGGACATGGGCGGCGTCTCCGCCGACGGCAAGGTGCTGTGGCTCTCCGGCCGGTACGACGCCGAGGTGTACGCGATCGACACCGCCACCGGCAGGCAGCTGGCCAGGATCCCGGTCGGCAGCGGTCCGCACGGGCTGGCCGTCTATCCGCAGCCCGGCCGCTACTCGCTGGGCCACACCGGCGTCTTCCGCTGACGGGCGCGGGCCCGGCCGGCCGCCCTCGCCCGCCCGATCCGCCGTCCGGGCAGCCGGATAATCTGACCCCCGACATCAACGCTTGACGAAGGGGCGGAACAGTGGCGGACATCGAGTCGGCACGCACGGCATTCGAGCGCTTCGACCAGAACGGGGACGGCCGCATCACGGCCGCCGAGTACAAGAGCGCCATGGCGCAGCTCGGTGACCCCTACGTCACCGAGACGGTCGCCCAGGCCGTCATCAACGCCCACGACGGCAACGGCGACGGCGAGCTCACGTTCGACGAGTTCTGGGCCTCGCAGAACAAGGCCTGACCCGCACCGGGCCGGCGGGTGCCGGCCCGGCACGGCGGGCGCGACCGGAGCACGGACGATCCCGGGGGCCCGCCGCTCCTGTCGGGTGCTCAGGCCTCCGGGGCGGCCGGGTAGACGGCATCGAACGAGGCCCGGAAGAGGGCCTCGACCTCCTCGCGGCCGAGGCCCTCGCCGTGCGCCTGGTGCAGCCACTCGGTCAGGGCCGTGCGCAGCGGCCACGCGCGGCCCTCGGAGTCCGGCCCCGCGAGCGAGCGGGTGATGAAGGTCCCCGCCCCCTGGCGCACCTCGGCGAGCCCCGCACGCTCCAGCTCCCGGTAGGCCTTGAGCGTGGTGTTCGGATTGACCTTGGTGCTGGCGGCGACCTGCGCGGCCGTGGGCAGCCGGTCGCCCTCCTCCAGCGCGCCCATCCTCAGGGCCTGTTCGACCTGCCGGACGATCTGGAGATACGTCGCCACCCCACTGCGCCGGTCGATGCGGAACACGACCACGGACATCACCTTCCGCTCGATGAGTGACACTGTACGGAGAGGACGGGGCGCCGTCCTGCAAGGGGCCGGTCCTCTCCGTACACGGCGCGCCTCCGTACACGGGGCGCCTTCCTACCGGGGGCGCCGGGACGTCCACCACAGCGCGAACGCGCTCAGCGCCACGGTGCCCGCCAGCAGGACGCCGGCGCCGGTCCACTGCATGGCGCCCATCTGCTCGGGGCCGAGGTACTCGACCACGTTGTTCACGATCCCCTTCTCCCGGACGCACGCGTCCGTCGCCTTCTCGGTCGCCTCGGCGCAGGAACCCCATCCGTACAGCCGGCCGTCGGCGCTGCCGACCCAGCGGTCGAGTTCGTACGCGCCGTCGAGGCGGGCGGGCTGTGCGGCGTCCAGCGGGTACGTGAGCGTGTGCGGGGTGCCCAGCCGGTCCCGGAACATCGACCAGGCGGTCTGCGCGACCACGGTGAAGCCGAAGGTGACCACCATGGCGGCGAGGACCCGGCGCAGCAGGACGCCGATCGTGACACCGGCCGCGGTGAGGAACAGGGCGAGCGCGGGGAGGACCGGGCCCGTGGTGTCGAAGGCGGACGGGTCCATCCAGAGGTCGGGAAGGACCGAACGGTGCGGCCGCCACAGCCAGGTGAAGGCCGCGGACAGCACCGAACAGGCGACCAGGGTGATCGTCAGGCACCAGCCCAGCTTCGCGACGGCCCAGCGCCCGCGGGTGACGGACTGCGTGGTGACGAACCGCGCGGTGCCCTGCTCCTGGTCGGTGGCGATCAGCGGGGCGCCGAAGAACACGGCGAAGACGCCGGGCAGCAGGGTCAGCAGAGCGGTGAGACTGCTGTAGCCCTCACCCACGACGGGCAGCGGCACGGTCCTCTCCGGCCAGCCCGAAGCGGCCAGCAGCTCGGTGAGCCGCGCACGCTCGTACACGATCCACAGCGAGCCGAGCACCGTCACGGCGACGGCACCGCCCAGTGCGGCCCGGTGCTGGCGCAGGACCAGCCAGGTCAGCCCGCGCAGCAGCCTCGGGCGCGCGCGGCGCGGGGCCTGCGGGCCGGTCAGGGTGGCGTTCATGCGGTCCTGCTCCCTTCGGTCCCGGCGGCGGCGCCGGGCGTGTACAGCGCGGGCGCCTCGGGTGAGCGCAGATGGGCGAGCAGGACCTCCTCCAGGCTGGGTTCGGCCACCTGCCAGTCCCCGGACAGCGGGCCGACGGGCCGCAGCATCGCCTGGAACTGCCGTCCCTGCACACGCTTCTCGATGACGGTGTGGCCGGCCAGGGCCGCGGGCAGCTCCCCGTCCCTGGTCACCCCGGTCACCAGCGCGTGGGCCGGGACCAGGGCGTCGGCGTCACCGGCCATCCGGACCCTGCCGTCGGCGACGACCAGCAGGTAGTCGCACATGTCCTCCAGCTCGGCGAGGATGTGCGAGGACATCACGACGGTGGTGCCGCGCTCGACCGCCTCCGCCATCAGCAGGGTGCTCATCTCGTCCCGGGCCAGCGGATCGAGATCCGCCATCGGCTCGTCGAGCAGCAGCAGGTCGGGCCGCTTCCCGAAGGCCATGGCCAGGGCGACCCTGGTGCGCTGTCCGCCGGAGAGCGTCCCCACGGCGGCGCCCATCGGCACGTCGCCCGCCCGCACGATCCGCTCCGCGGCCGCCCGGTCCCAGCTCGGATTGAGCTCGTCACCCGCCCGCAGGGTGTCCGCGACGCTGAACCGCTTGAACATCGGCTTGTCCTGGCCGAGGAAGGCGAACCTCGGCATCACCGCGGGATCGCCCACCGGCACGCCGAACAGGCGCAGTTCCCCTTCGGTGGGTGCCACCTGACGGGACGCCAAGCCCAGCAGGGTGCTCTTCCCGGCCCCGTTGGGTCCGACGAGACCGCAGATCCGGCCGGCCGGCAGCCGGAAGGAGCAGTCGCGCAGCGCCCAGCCGCGCCGGTAGCGCTTCCCCAGCCCACGGGCCTCCACGGCCCACGGACCCGTACCCCCGCCCGGATCGCTCATCTCCGTCACGCCCCCTCGCCTCGATTCCATGAGTCAATTAATGGAATAGTTGTCATGGCGGGGCATGCCTGTCAAGCTCGTCCCCCGGAGTGCCCGCCCGGTGGCGGGCATGCCGACGGGCACCCCGGCGGTCGTGGCGCAAGGGTGCTGTCGGTGCGTCAGGAGGTGGGGGACCCGGGCCGGATGCGGAGCGGGTCAGCGGCGCCGGGCGGCCTGGGCCGCGGCGACGGAGGCGGTCAGCAGCTCCGCGTCGAACAGCGTGGCCTCGCCGAGGCGGTGGGCGCCGGCATAGGAGTTCAGCATGGCCTTCGTGCTGCGCAGGGCCGAGGGGGAGCGGCGCAGCAGCGGCTTGGTCCAGCGGTCGACGGTGGCGTCGAGCTGGTCCTCCGGAACGACCTTGTGCAGGATGGCCAGTTCGGCGGCCCGCTCGGCGTCGAACCGGTCGGCGGTGAGCAGCAGCTCGCGGATCCGGGCGGCCCCCGTCTCGTACAGCATCCGGGCGGTGATCCCGCCCCAGGCCGGGGGCACGCCCAGGCCCAGCTCCGGTATCCGGTAGTGGCTGGTGTCCGCTCCGACGCGCAGATCGCAGAAGACCGCGAGTCCCAGTCCCGCCCCCACGACGCCGCCGTGCAGCCGTGCGATGGTGACGACCCCGGTGTTCGCCAGCAGGTCGCACATCCGGCGGGCCTTGTTGGCGAGCGCGCGCATGGCCGCGTTGCCGGTCTCCGGGGAGAGCAGGGAGGGGAATTCGGCGCGGTCCCCGCCGAGGCAGAAGTCGGAGCCCGCGCCGGAGAGGACCAGGACGCGGGTGGTCGGATGGTCGTCCAGTGCGCCGAGGACGGCGAGGAGTTCGTCCAGGAGCAGTCCGGATATCGCGTTTCCGGTCTCCGGACTGTTCAGCCGGACCCTCACCACCGCGCCGTCGTGCTCGACGTGCAGGGCCTTGAGATCATCGATCATTGTTCTTGATTCCTGACGGACGGATTCTGGGGACTGGGCACGATGAAACGGTTCTTCTTTTGAGTGGGCGGCCCGGTTCAGGCCGGTGCCACCATGAGGTGGTTGAGCCGGCGGAACGAGACCCGGGGCTCCCAGGCGGGCGGTTCGCTCAGCCGCAGCCGGGGCAGTCGCCTCAGCATCGAGGTCAGCAGCAGGCCGGCCTCCAGCCGGGCCAGCGGTGCACCGAGGCAGTAGTGGATTCCGCTGCCGAAACCGAAATGCGGCGGCTTGCGGCGGACGTCGAAGTCCTCCGGGCTCTCGTACTGCCGCGGGTCGTGCTGGGCCGCTCCCACCATCAACTGCACCATCTCGCCCTCGCGGACCGGAGTGCCGCCCAGCACGAGGTCGTGCGGCGCCGTCCTGCTGATCGCGTGGATCGCCGGGTCGTAGCGCAGGGTCTCGTCGACCACGTGCGGGATGTACTCGGGGTGCGCCCGCAGCCGCTCCAGCTGCTCCGGGTGCTCCAGCAGCAGCCGGACCATGCTGGACAGCAGGTGCTCCGTGGTCTCCAGAGCGGCGACGATCACGAAGACCGCCATGGAGTGCGCCTCGGCGTCGGCCTTCTCGCGGTCCGGTTCCAGCGTGTCCCAGGTCGCTATCCACGAGGACACCGGGTCGTTCCCCGGCCTCGCGCGGCGCTCCCGCACCAGTGCGGTGAAGTACTCCTGGAGCCCGTGGGCCGCCGCGTCCGCCCGCGCGAGCTGACTGGGGGAGGGGAAGAACTCCTGGCTGAGGGTCTGGTCGTTGGTCAGGGACCTGAGCCGGGAGTAATCGCCCGGCGGAAGATTCAGCCATTCCCCGATCGACCGGACGGGGAGCGCGTCGGCGACCAGGGAATTGAAATCCGCGGGGCCCTTGAGCAGTTCGTCCTCGAAAGCGTCGAGCACCTTCTCGACGTTCCTCGCTATCGAACGCTCGATTTCCACCATCTTCGTCCGGTCGAACATGTTGCCCGCCGAACGCCGCACTCTCGTATGGTGCGGCGGATTGAGCATGGGAAGTGATTTCGCCGTCTGCAGCGAAGCCGGTGTGTTCCAGCGGGCGGAATTGGCCTGGCCGGCCCTCCACTCCGTATCGGGTACCTTCCACGTTCTGCTCCGCATGACCTCGTCGCAGAGCGCGTACGAGGTGACGAGGTGCCCGCCCCAGGGAGAGGGGAAGATATCCCCGAGCCCTCTCAGTTCCGCATAGAGGGGCCGGGGATTCGACTGGCCTTTCCCGGTGCGCAGCCGGGAGAAAAGAGAGGCCACGGTGCGGCGGTCGACGGTCGCGGTCGGCAGGCTGGGTTCCACGAGAATCTTTCTCTCAAAGGAGCACGTAGGGTATCCAGCCCTGACTACCCCTCACGCGGAACGCCCATGCGACCGCGACCGCCCATGTGGTGTGGTGGATGTCACCCCTTCCACCAGGAGAGAAAGCCGCTCCAGAAAGTCCCCTTCCGGGCCTGTTGCTGTTGTTCGCCCGCCGGATTCGCCGGTGCGGAACGGGCATCGGCGGAGAAGCGGGTGGCGGCGGAACTCTCGCCGCGTACCGGGGTGAACCGGGCGGGCAGCGAGGTCAGTGCGCGGTGCAGCGGACCGGGCCGCCAGGTCAGCGACTCGACCGGGACGCTCAGCTCGATGTCCGGCAGCTTGTTGAGCAGCTTCTCGATCGTCAGGATCGAGATCAGCAGCGCCGGGTCCTTGGCGGGGCACGCGTGCGGGCCCGCGCCCCAGGCCAGGTGGGCCCGCTTGCTCAGGGTCTGACGGCTCGTCGAGAGGCTCGGGTCGCTGTTGGCGGCCGCGAAGCTGATGAGGACGGGGTCCCCGGCGGTCAGCTTCGTCCCGGAGAGCTCGACGTCCTGCACCGGATAGTGGCCGGCCCAGTTGGCTATGGGCGGGTTGTTCCAGAGCACGTCGTTGATGGCGTCCTCGACCAGCAGGCTGGCGCCGTACTGGTCGCCCGCGTACTTCTCGTCGGACAGCAGGAGCCGCAGCGCGTTGCCGATGAGGTTCTGGGTGGGCTCGGCGCCGCCTCCGATCAGCGTCATGATCTCGGAGATCAGTTCCTCGTCGGTCAGCCGGCCCGGGTGCTGCATCAGCCAGGAGGTGATGTCGTCACCGGGCTGGGCCCGCTTGAGGGCGATCAGCTCCATCAGCGTCTCGGTCAGCAGGGCGATCGCCTTGTCCGCCTCGACGCCGTCCATCAGGCAGGAGATGCTGAAGACCAGCTGGTCGCCCAGCTCCGCGGGGCAGCCGAAGAGCTCGTTGAAGACCAGCAGCGGCACCAACTGCGCGTAGTCGGCGACCAGGTCCACCCGGCCCCGGCCGTTGAACTGGCTGATGAGGTAGTCGGCGACGCGGTCGACGTGCCGGCTCAGCCGGTGCGTGTCGATCCGGGCGAACGTCTCGGTCACGACCTGGCGGTGCCTCATGTGGGCCGCGCCGTCGGAGTAGAGCGAGTTCGGCCGGTACAGCATCATCGGGACGATCGCGCTGTCCAGCGGGACCTCGCCGGCGTTGAGCGCGCGCCAGCGCCGGGCGTCCCGGACGAAGGTCTCCGGATTCTGCAGGACGTGCAGCGCCGTCGCGTAGTCCGTGACCAGCGAGGCGTGCACACCGGGCGACAGCTCGACGGGCGCGGCGGGCCCGAACGTCCGCAGGTACGCGTAGAAGCCGTCCGGATCGGCGGCGAACTCGGGACCGTACAGCGGGACGCTGGCGCCCTTGCCGCCGCCGTGCGCGGGGCAGCCCGGCGGCGGGGCGGGGAAGTCGGAGGGGGATTGCATGGGGGTCGAGCTCCTAGGTGAGGCGTGACTGGAGATAGCGCACGAGCGTGATCAGTGCGTTCGCCGAGGAACGCTGATCGCGCGCGTCGCAGTTGACGAGAGGCGTCTCGGGCAGCAGGTCGAGTGCCTCCCGGATCTCCTCGTCCGCGTGATCGGGTCGGTCACCGAAGCGGTTCACGGCGATGGTGTACGGGATCCCGTAGTGCTCGACCAGGTCCATCACGGGGAAGGACTCGTCGAGGCGCTCCGGGTCCACCAGCACCAGTGCCCCGAGCGCCCCGCGCGACATGTCCTCCCAGACCTGTTTGAACCGCTGCTGCCCCGGCGTCCCGAAGAGGTAGAGCACCAGCTCCTCGCTGAGCGTCAGCCGGCCGAAGTCCATCGCGACCGTGGTCGTGGTCTTGCCGGTCGTGCCCTTGAGGTCGTCGACCTTCTCGCCCGCCCGCGTCATGACTTCTTCGGTGCGCAGCGGCGGGATCTCGGACATCGTCCCGATGAACGTGGTCTTGCCCACGGCGAAGTGGCCGACCACCAGGATCTTCGCCGCGGTCTGCACCGATTCCCGGAGGTAGACACCGTCATCCAAAGCGGGCTTGAAGGCCATGCAGCACCTGCTCCAATATGTTCCGGTCGACAAGCTTCGCGGCGGGGATCGGGGCCCGCGTGACGAGGTACCCGCCCTGGGTGAGGTCGGACAGCAGAATCTTGACGACGCCGACCGGGTACTGGGTGTGCCCGGCGATCTCGGCGACCGACAGGTGTCCCCCGGAGCACAGCTCCAGAAGACGCCGCTTCTCGGGGTCGAGATGCTGTACGGCCGGTGAGTCCTGAGCGGTCGTCACCAGGGTGATCAGCGAGAACGTGTCGTCGTCCAGCAGGCTGCGTCCGTTGGTGATGACATAGGCCGGGACTAAGGGGGTGGCGGGCTGTTCCTGCTCCGGCTCGTCCGCTGCCGTCATGCCTTGGTGTCGGCAATCTCGCGAGGGGGCGTGGTCAGGGCCTTGCCGAGCTGTCCCACGAGCTGCTGCATGCGGAACGTGATCTCGGCCATGTCGACGTCGGGCGTCGCCGAGACCGCGAGGTAGGCGCCCTCGCCGGCGGAGATGAGGAAGACCCAGCCGTGGTCGAACTCCACCAGGGTCTGGCGCCACTGCCGGTGCCGGCTCGCCGGTGTGCCGCAGAAGTCGACCACCGTCCGGCTCAGCGACTGGATTCCGCTCATGGCGGCGGCGACGGTGTCGGCCTGGTCCTTGCCGACGTCCTTCGAGCGCGCCATGAGAAGACCGTCGGCGGACACGAGCAGGGCGTGCTGCGCCTCGGGCACTTCCAGGGCACTGTCAAGCATCCATGACAGGTCGTAATTCACTGAGTCTCAGGCCCTTCGCTGCTTGCGTGGGTGGAACGGCGGCCGGACTGTGTTCCGCGCTGGAACGCGCCCATGACGGAAGCGGCCTGTTCGCTGGAACGCGCCGGCACGTCCGGTGAGTCGACGGCGGGGACGATGGAGATCGCGCCCCTGCGCCGCCGTTTGGGCAGACCTCCGAGGGTGGTCGAGGGGGCCACCGGGCTTTCCTCGGGCGGCATCGAGGGGGGTACGGCCACCGTGGGGAACTCCTTGGGCTCGGGCTTGGGCTCGGGCTGGGGCTCGGGCGCCTGGATGGTCGTGAGGAGCTCCTCCGGGAGCAGCACGACCGCTCGCACACCGCCGTAGGGGGAGGTCGAGTCCACCGAGACGGTGAAGCCGTACCGGGCGGCGAGGACGCCGATCACGGTGAACCCGAACTGCGGCGGGTTGCCCAGCCCCGAGACACCCGGGGAGCGCTCGCTCGAAAGGAGCTTGGCGGCCCGTTCCTTCTCCTCCTCGTTCATGCCGACACCGGCGTCGTCGACGATGATGCAGACGCCCTTGGGGACGGGGCGGATGTTGATCTCGATCATCGTTTCCGGCGCGGAGTAGCTGGTCGCGTTGTCCAGCAGCTCGGCCAGGGTCAGCGCGACCGGTTCGACGGCGCGGCTGGCGATCGCGAAGTTCGTCTGGGCCCGGATCTCCACACGGGTGAAGTAGCGGATGCGCCCCTTCGCGCTCCGGACCACGTCGTAGAGCGACGCGGCGGCGCGCTGCCTGCCGAGCCAGCCGTCGCAGAGCACGGCGATGGACTGCGCGCGCCGGGCGAACTGCGAGTTCATGTGGTCGATGTCGAGGAGGTCCTGGAGAATCTGGAGTTCCCCGTACTTCTCCTGCAGCTTCGTGATCGCCAGCTGCTGCTCGCCGGCGAGACCCTGAAGCGTACGCATGGCCGACTTCAGCGCCGTCTTCGTCGCTTCCTCGGCCCGGTCCTTGGCCTCTTCGACAGCCTCGGCGTAGTGATTTTCGAGATTCGCGTAGTGGGTCCTCAGCTCCTCTTTCTCTCTACGTAGCCCGGATATCTTTTTCCTGCCGCGCATCATCAGAATGACTGCGACAGGAATGCAGGCGATCAGAACCCAAAAAACTGGATCCTGGAGGTAGTGCGTCATAAGGCTCTCTTCGGGCGACTGGGCCACCGGACACTCGGTGTCTGGCGGGTGCTGTCGAGTGCGTCCCCGGTCACAGGCGTCCTGCGGCCACAGATATGTGGGATCGGTCGCGCATGCTCGCCTGGCCGGACAGCCTTGAAAGGCTTGGCTGATGGCATAGGTCTCCCCCGGGGGATGGCGGATTTCTGGGCCGATGCGCTGACTTTCCTGTGATGCCATAGCGGGTTCGGCACCGCTTGGCAAGCTCGGTGATCGTATCACCACGGTCTGATCGGACCATGGGCCGATCTGTTCCTTTTCAGGCACCTGACGGCTATTCAGCTATGGTGCCGATTCGGGGGGATTTGGTGGTCGTTGCGGGCCGCCGGAGTGCGCTGCGGGCCCGCGGCGTTGCCTGTGTATCGGGCGAATCATCCCCCGGAGGCGACCCGGGGCACGTGCCAGAGGCACGGTCGTGAGGAATTGGTGCGGAACCGGTGCGGATGTGGCGGCCCAGGCAACCGGACGCCCTCCGGCCCGGCGGACGCGCCCGCGCCCCGGCGGACCCGCCGGCCCGGCGGGCGCGTCCGCGGAGCTGTGGTCGATCTCGCCCTGTCGCAGCAAGGCCTCCGCCTCGTAGGCGAGGAACACCGACCGGGTCTTGTTCCTGGGTCCTCCACACCAGCCGCGGGACCGGCTCCCGGGGTCCGCCCTTGCGCGTCTTCGCCCCCGGCGAGATCACTCTGCTCGTGCTCCGCTCCCCGCGGCGGCCCGCCACGTCCTGACGCGCCGCAAGAGGTCGGGAAGGCGGAGCCGGGCGGCGACACCAGGTGGGGCGTTGCGGCCGGGGCGCGGCCGTGGGAGACGGCAGCGGCTCGGCGGTGAGGTCCGCGTCGTCTCCCTCGTGGAGGATTGCGCCCATCCCTCACCTGCATATGGCCGGAGCATCTCATGGTGTGAGCGGATGTAGGCTCCTCGCGCGACTGGAGTGATCGCACCTTGCGATGATCGTTGGATGCTGCTCTCGCGCGGAGCAGAGAGGAGTGGGGCCATGACAGTGCTGGAAAGCTGGTCTCGCGTGATGAACCTCCTTCAGGAATGCGCCCCGGCTGATCACGCTGATTTCCCTGGGCCGGCTACGGAGCCCATGATTGCGGCCGCCGAGGAACGGATGGGAATCTCACTCCACCCGGATCTGCGGGACTGGCTGCTTCAGAACAGTCTCGATCTTCCCGAGGAGGACATGGACGACGAGGTGCGATGCTACGGTTTCGCCGGGTTCCCTGACGAGGGCAGCTTCTTCTTGGGGATCCGGGAGATGGAGAAACTCTACGACCATCACTTCCGGCCTGGAGGCATAAACCCCCCGGACCAACCGGACAATCCGTTCTGGCGCAACGAATGGATCCCGTTTCTGTCCGACCAGGACGCCTGGGCGGGAAAGTTCATCGATGTGCGGGACGGGCGTATCGGCACATGGTTCACAGGAGAAGTCACCACTGTGGGCGAATTCGATTCCCTTGCTGACTACTTCGACTCCTTGGCGGACATGCTCACCAATATTTCCCAGGGATCACATGCGACGTGCTCGACGGTCGAGGGTCGGCTTTTCTGGTCATGAGACCATGAGGACACAAAGCAGGAATGCCCCCACGGTCACCCGTGGGGGCATTCCTACTGCATCCTCATGACGGTTACGGCGTGGGTGCGGTGAATCCGTCGAGGTCGAGCCAGTAGTCGTCGTCCTCCAGCAGGCGCTGTTCGGTGATGAAGCCACCGAAGGGCTGCATCGACTGTGTGTTGACCCAGTTCGACATGGAGGACCGGCCGCAGGGCTCCTTCCAGGTGGGAGGAGTCGCGTCCGGGCGCAGATGGAGCGTCATGGTGTCGTCGGCATTACGCTTCAGGTAGGTCTGCACACATTCCTTTCCGCTGTACGAGACAGGGTTGGGACCGTTGACGTTTCCGCCGCTCTGGAAGGAATTGGCGAAAGTGAACTCGTCACAGCTCCTCTGGTCGGTGATCGGCCTTCCGGCATCCGCGGACCACATGTCACTGAACAGGCCGGTGTTCTTGTACGTCTTCCACCGCCTCTCACAGATGAGCTGACGGTTACGGGCCTGCTGCGTCTTGGTGGGCTCGTCGGTGGCCATCTTGTTGGCCAGGTAGGTCAGCGGCTTGCCCCCGTTGCGGTTGCCCCAGTCGATGTTGGTCTTTCGCCACATCATGTCGATGTGGGCGGCGGCACCGGGGAACTTCTTGGAGTTCATCGTGAAGGTCGGGGTGTAACCGGGGAACACACAGCCCGTTCCAGAACCCACACTGTCGCAGCGGATGTCCAGCTTCGACTTCTCGACCTCGGTCGGGACGGGCATCGGAACGCCGTTACCCGATCCCCCGAAGGTCCAGTAGGGGGTGATCACGTTCTTCGTGGTGCCGGTGCTCGGTGTCCACTTGAACCGGGTGGTGATGGTCCTGATCGCCGTGTCACCCTTGGCGAACACCTTGGACCCTGACCAGTTGACGCTCGTGATGCTGCAGTATCCGCGGCACTTGGCCTGGTAGTCCATGGTGACCGTGTTCAGTGCACCTGTCATCGACTTCAACACCATCGTCGTGACCTGGGAGAATTCATTACTCCGGGCGTCGAGATAGATCGTGTTGTAGTAGTCGAAGTACGACCTGCCCGACGGTGCGCCGTCCGTGAAGAACGTGGTCGTCACCTCGTCGTGAATGCATGCATTGGTGCGCTTGCGGGTGATCGAAACGGACACGATGGAGCACGACGCGCTGCTCCTGGCTGCCATCGGGGCCGCCGAGGCTGAACCGGACGAGAGCAGGGCGGCACCGGGATAGAAGTCCTCGTTGATCTCGTCACCGGGCTCGACCAGTTCCGGGTCAGGAGCGGTCAGGTCGGCCCGCATGTCGCCGGTCATCGACTGGCCGTCGTATGTACCGGGTACGAACGCCATGGCGTCGAAGGCGATGTCGGCCTCGCCGTTGCCGCCGTTGAAGTTGTCGAGACGTACTTCGGGGATCTGGTCACCGAACTCGTAGGCGCCCAGGTCCACCCACTTGTTGGACTGGTTCGCCGTCTGCGAGACGGCTGCCTCCTCCTCACCGTCCGGAGTCTGGATCCGGTACTCGGCGTTGGACGTCTGCGCACCGTGGTCGGGGATGTGCGCGAAGACCTTGGCCTGGCGGGAGGTGTTGGTCAGTGGAGCGTTCAGCTTCCAGGTGCCGGTGACCTTCAACCGGTTGGCGTTGGCCGGGTAGGACTCCTCCGTGCGGGTGTGCGTGAACCAGAAGTGGTTGCCGTAGCCCGCGCCGATCTGATGGGTGTCGATCTTCCCCGGATACGTGGTGACGGTGGTCGGGTTGTCCTTGTCGTCATCCGTGAGGTCCATCTGGGTGTCCCAGGGGACGTAGGTGAACCCGAACGTGCCGTCGGATTTCACCGCCCCGCATCCGCGGTTGGTGTCGACCCCCGCGGGTGTGGTGCCACCAGGCAGATCGTCGACCACCAGCGCGTTGGAGGGAAGGCCCGTGGTCGAGCAGTTCGGTGGATAGGATTTGGCGTCGGGCTGCTCACCGTAGGACGTGCCGAAGCGGTGTACGCCGTTGCCGCACTCGGCGAGTTTCTCGCAGTCCTTCCACTGGTCCTTGGTGATCTCCTTGTTCCACCAGCAGTGGAGCCAGTGGGCGTTGGTGTCGCTGTCGCCCGCGTCGAGCGTGCAGGCGCCCATGCCCTGGTCGTTGGAGTCGTTGTCGCCGATCTTGGACGGGACACAGGAGTTGGATGCGTCGCAGAAGAGGTCCACCGGCGGCTTGGCCGCGGAGCGGTCCGCGTTGGTGGTCCACCACGCGGGGCGGTAGCCCGCCTGGAAGTCACCGGGTGCGAACATCGCGGAGATGGGACGGGCGGCCCAGCCGATCACCTTCTCCTCGTACGGCCAGTCCTGCGGGTGCGCGGCGTGGCTGTAGTCGTCCCCCGCCGGGTTGGACGCGCTCTGCAGGAACGGAACGCGGTTGGCCTTCCACAGCGGGTTGGCCGGGTTGTTGGTCCAGCCGACGCCCGAGTGCCCTTGGGAGTCAGCCGTGTCGTAGAAGCCGGAGTTGTAGGCCCACAGGGCGAAGAACCAGTTCTCGATCCACTTGGGGTGGCCGCCGTTGATCTTCATGCCGGCGTTGTAGGTCTGGTTCCACTTCTCGGACAGGATCCGCACACCGGCGGCGACGTTCGCCGTGTAGTCGAGAGCGACGGCTTCCTGCGCGAGCGTGGACAGAGCGGTCTCACCCGGCTTGGTCTTGCCGGCAAGACGCATGCCGTCGGTCGCCTGGGTGATGCCGTAACCGCAGTCGGCGTCGGCCCAGTTGATCCGCCAGGGGTCGATCTGCTCGCCGGACGCCGCGAAGTCGACACCGTAGTAGTTGCCGACCAGGGAGTTGGCGGTGACACCGGGCACGGCGAAGCGGGTCGCCTGCCACATGTTGGACTCCTGCGCGGTGATGCCGAGCATCACCTGCGCGGGAATGTGCCACTTGTCGGTGACGTCCGGGTCCTCGTTGTCGAGGGTGCCGTTGGGGTCACCGGCGAGCACGGTCGGCGGGAACAGGCCCTGCGGCTGATAACCGCCGGTCCCGGTGTTCTTCCAGTTGCCTTCGCGGTAGAAGTCCAGTTCACCGACGACGGCCTGGTCCACGGCCCATTCGACCTGGCGCGGAGTGGGCTGGAACGCCTGCTTCTTCGCGTCGTTGCGGGCCACCGCGCAGTAGCGCTCGCCGGTGCCCTCGCTGGGGTTGTCGGCCTGCGCGGCGAGCGCCTGGGTACGGACGGTCTGCGTGGACAGGCCGTCCGTGCTCTTCTCACCCGTGTCCGGGCCGGAGTCGACCGGACCGCCCGTGGGCAGAGCGGGAGACAGGGCGTGCCCCTGTGTCTCGTCACCCACACGGTGCGCGCCGGGGCGCAGGTCGAGAGTCACGGACTTGCCCGAGTCCAGCATGCGCAGGGCCGTACGGGCGGGCCGTGGCTTGGCGGCGTCCTCCGGGTTGACCAGAGTGGTCTTCCCGTCGGACCAGGTGGTGGTCAGAGCCGCCTGGGCGTGACTGGAGATCGCCGCGCCCATGGGGAGCTTGCCGGGGTTGTGCACCCGCTTGGGCAGGGTCCGGGACGTGGCGTCACCGGTGACGAACACCTCGCCGCGTGCCGAACGGGACAGATCCCAGGCCTCCAGCTTGCCGGAGGCCACCGTGACGGGCTCGGTCTTCTTGCCCTGCGCGACCTCGGTGCGCGTCAGGTGCTTGGCCCAGCTGGCCGGCGTCTTGGATGCCTTTTTGTCGAGCTCGCGGTCGATGAAGGTGATGCCGCCTTCGGCATCGGCAGTGATCTGGAACGGCACAGTCGTCGTGGTGGCCAGGGGCTTCTCGGTCTTGCCCTTGATGCGCACCAGCTTGTTGCCGTGCGCGGCGACGACGCCTTCGGCCGTGGGAACGGCCGAGGTGACCTGCCCGGCGAGCGTGACGGACGGGTTCTGCTTGCCCGTCGCTGCGTCGACGGTGATCAGACGGGTCTGCTGCTTCTCGTCGCCGTCGTGCGAGAGCTGGGTGAACACCGCCTGATCGCCCTGGCCGCAGCCCGGCGAGAAGTAGGCGAGCGACGACTGGAACGGAAGCTTGGTCACCTTGCCCGATTCCAGGTTCACCACCGCGGTGAAAGCGCCGCGAACCATGAGCTCAGGCTTGTTGGTGAACATCCGCGGCGCGTACGAGACAGCCGCGTACCTGCCGGACCCGGTCACACAGTGGTTTCCGATCCACGTGTCCGAGGCGAAGCCGTCCTCGAACAGGCTGGCTATCGTCCGAAGCTGGTAGCCGTCCTCCTCCTTGCCCGCGAGTATGTGGAAGCCGGTTCCGTCGCCGGTCGCGGTGACTGCGGTGTCAGCGGACTTCTGGTAGTCCGCGCCGAGTATGCGGACCCGGTCCTTCGCCGGGATCGCGGACGGCTCCAGCGAGAACTTCCTCTGCTGCTCGGTGGCGTCGCTCCACCCCTGTGCCGCACCCGCGGGAGGTTTTGACCCCTCGGCCTGCGCGGGCAGGCCCAAGGGTATCGCCAGCGCCATGGCCACCGAGAGGGTGACCGGTATGCGCGGATGGATACGTCTCTTTCTCAACTGCTTTTCCCCTCTGGTCATCTACTTGACGGCCTTGGCGGCCGTAAGGACTTCCTTCATGCGCCTTTCGACGGCAGTGAGCTGGTCCTTGTTCTTTTTGATCAGCTGCTTCTGCACTGCCGACTCCTCCTTGAACCAGACCGCGATCAGACGGCTCTGCTCCTTGCAGTCGATGTCGTCCAGCGCGAGCGCGATCGAGTCTTCGGTGTCGGTGCCGCCGAGGCCCTGTTCCATGGCCCTGTACGGATCCGAGGTGGCGTGGCCCTTGCCCTTCATGCAGGCCGACCACTTGGTGACGGCCTTCTCGACCGGCTGGTGGGGGCGGGATTCGGAAATTCCTGTCGACGCGAGCTGAACGACGAATCCCGCATCGGACTCGTTGAGCTTGAGTTTCCGCTTCGCCCATCCGACACAGCCGCCTTCGTGCAGCTTCTTGCCGTCGTACTCGGCGCGAGCCGGTTCGGTCGTGTCGCCCGACCCGGAGTAGGCACCGTCGCTGCCGGTGGGAGGGGCGAGCGGTTCCGGCTTGGTGCGCCCGGTGAGAACCTCGACCTGGACGTTCGGCAGGTCGGGCGTCTGCTCGGCGGTGTACTTCTGCTGCTCGGGCGGGAGCAGGTATCCGTACTTCTCCGCCTGGGCACGGTCAGTGATGCCGTAACGGCGTTCGATGTTCATGCTGTTACTGCTCGCAGGCGGATTCACCCCAGGCCGCGGCAGGTCGACCGTGAATCCGTACTCGGCCATGCACTCCGTCTGGAGCGTGCGCAGAGCGGAGTCGATGACGACCTGATCCGGGTACGACACCATGTAGCCTTCGAGCGGAAGTTCCAGGCCCTTGGCCAGTCCGGAACTGGGCAGTTCCTCCGGCCACTCGCTCCGGTCGGCCTGCGTCTCCTTCGCAGCCGCGCCCGAGGAGGGCTCGGACTGCGAACAAGAGCTGAGAAGTATTGCCGCGAGCATGACAGTCACGGCGGTGGATGCTTTCCTGGGGACGTGCACGGGTTCCTTCTCTGTGTGATGTCGTGAAGCGCCGAGACGCTCGTGCAGAGGAGCTTTCGCATCAATGGCGAACAGGCACGGAGTGACCGGCCCACCATGATTCGGGAGCCGTGATTCCCGGGAAGTCGGTGTGCCCGTTCACCTGTGTCGAGTACGGCACGGGTGGCGGCTCCAGCACTCGCGACGCCTTGGCCGACCCACGGGCCGCCCGTCCGCCGTCCTGCTCAGTGAAGCCCGGCCACGGACACCACGTACGAACGAAGGCTGCTTGAACGGGCCGCTTGCCACCGTGGCTTGAGGGAGGCGAGGTCGAGAACATCGTGTCGGACTCTCCGCGGCCGACTGCCGTCGCAGCCGCGTCCGCACCGGCGAACTCCGGGGCCGCTGCGTCCGCAGCGACGTCGCCGGTTCGCCGGTCGGGGCCGACGTCATGCCTCTCCCACACGCATTGATGCAGCGTCCCCCCCCCAGGCGCACGTCGGTTCAACGTCGAGGACTGGACGCACGGTGGGTGCCATCTGCATGCCCCAGCCATCGACTTGGGCATTAGACCATCACCACTTCTCCGCGAAGTGGACATTCAGTGACCTAGTCGACGGTCACGAATTCATCTCTTTCTCACCTGTGCGGTCGAAGCCGGTGACGCCGCAGCGACTGACGGCACAGACCTCCTGGCGGCGGGTGGAGCATCCGAACTGACGCAGGCAGGAGCAGAGTGTGCTCCGATCGGCTGTTCGGCCACCCCGGAGCGGTGTGATGCATGGTTCGCCGGAGATCAGCGAAGCCATGCCCGATCGCTCCGACGATGATGTGCAGCACGAGCCGCGGACCCACGCACGCGGAGGCGTGAAGCGGCTCCGTTCGCAGCCGAACCACCAGGCCGGGTTCGGGTTCGGACCGCGCCGGCACGGGAGCACGTACCAGGACCGTGGCCGCAACCCCCGGCGCCGCTGTCGGATCCGGGTGCCGGGCGGCGGCGGTCCGCTCGGTCACCCGCCGGCTGAACCAGGTACCCGCCTGCCCGGCGGGATCAGCGGGCCGAATCACCGGGTGCCCGCCTGACGCATCCGTGTCTCAGCTCGGTCCTGCCGGAAGATCCGGCGGGCGTGCGCAGCAGTGCACCGACGGGACCTGTCCCCGAGTGGTGGACACCTCCGATCCCGGCCCCTGTCCCAGGGAGATTCCAGGGGTTCCCGCCGTGCAAGCAAGAAAGGCCCTGACAGCGCTGAAAGGTACGAACACGCTGGTCAGGGCCTATCCGTTCAGCACTCGATGATGTTCACCGCGAGCCCGCCCCGGGCCGTCTCCTTGTACTTGACGCTCATGTCGGCGCCGGTGTCCTTCATGGTCTTGATGACCTTGTCGAGGGACACCTTGTGGCTGCCGTCGCCGCGCAGCGCCATCCGGGCCGCCGTGACCGCCTTGACCGCCGCCATCCCGTTGCGCTCGATGCAGGGGATCTGCACGAGCCCGCCGACCGGGTCGCAGGTCAGGCCCAGGTTGTGCTCCATGCCGATCTCGGCGGCGTTCTCCACCTGCTCGGGGGAGCCGCCCAGGATCTCGGCGAGGGCGCCCGCGGCCATGGAGCAGGCGGAGCCCACCTCGCCCTGGCAGCCGACCTCGGCGCCCGAGATGGAGGCGTTCTCCTTGAAGAGCATGCCGATCGCGCCCGCGGCCAGCAGGAAGCGGACGACACTGTCGTCCTTCTCGGCCGCGGTGCAGCCGCCCGCCGCGAAGGTCATCCAGTAGTTCAGGACGGCGGGGATGATGCCCGCCGCACCGTTGGTGGGGGCGGTGACGACACGGCCCCCGGCGGCGTTCTCCTCGTTCACGGCCATCGCGTAGAGGGTGATCCACTCCATCGCGTGGGCCTGCGGGTCGCCCTCGGCGCGCAGCTGCCTGGCGGTGTTCGCGGCGCGGCGGCGGACCTTCAGACCGCCGGGCAGGATGCCCTCGCGGGACATCCCGCGTGCGATGCAGGCCTGCATGACCCGCCAGATCTCCAGCAGGCCGGCCCGGATCTCGTCCTCGGTGCGCCAGGCCTTCTCGTTCTCCAGCATCAGGGAGGAGATGGACAGGCCGGTCTCCCGGGCGAGTCGCAGCAGCTCGTCCCCGGTGCGGAAGGGGTGCCGCAGCACGGTGTCGTCCGGGACGATCGGGTTCTCGCCGTCCACGGCGTCCTCGTCGACGACGAAACCGCCGCCCACCGAGTAGTAGGTCTTCTCCAGCAGCGGGGCCCCGTCGCGGTCGTACGCGAGGACGGTCATCCCGTTGGCGTGGTAGGGGAGCGCCTTGCGCCGGTGCAGGACCAGCTGCTCGTCGGCGTCGAACGGTATGTCGTGCACGCCCAGGAGGCTGATGCGGCCGGAGGAGCGGATCTCCTCGATGCGGGCGTCGGCGCCCTCCACGTCGACCGTGCGGGGCGACTCGCCCTCCAGGCCGAGCAGGACGGCCTTGGGCGTGCCGTGGCCGTGGCCGGTCGCGCCGAGCGAGCCGTACAGCTCGGCCCGCACCGAGGCGGTGTGGACCAGCAGGCCCTCGTTCTTGAGGCGGCGGGCGAACATGCGGGCCGCGCGCATCGGTCCCACCGTGTGGGAGCTGGACGGGCCGATGCCGACCGAGAAGAGGTCGAAGACCGAGAGGGCCACGGGGTACTCCTAAGCAGTGGTGGACGTCGTTGTCCGCCCGGGTGGTGCGGGACGGGCCGGGTGGGCCCGGGTGCGCGGGGCACAGGGATGGGGGCACCGCGCACGCCGTGTCCAGTGTGCGCGGTGCCCCCACCCTGTGTGCAAACTGCGGGTTACTTCGAGAGGCCGGGGTACAGCGGGAACTTCCCGGCCAGCGCGGTCACCCGCGCCGTGAGCGCCTCGGCGTCGTACGCGGGCTTCAGCGCGGCCGCGATGATCTCGGCGACCTCGGCGAAGTCCTCCGCGCCGAAGCCGCGGGTGGCGAGCGCCGGCGTGCCGATGCGCAGGCCGGAGGTGACCATCGGGGGCCGCGGGTCGTTCGGGACGGCGTTCCGGTTGACCGTGATGCCCAGCTCGTGGAGCCGGTCCTCGGCCTGCCGGCCGTCCAGCTCGGAGTTGCGCAGGTCGACCAGGACCAGGTGCACGTCCGTGCCGCCGGAGAGCACGGAGACGCCCGCCTCGGTGACGTCCGGCTGTACCAGGCGCTCGGCGAGGATGCGGGCGCCGTCCAGGGTGCGCTGCTGGCGCTCCTTGAACTCCTCGCCCGCCGCCACCTTGAACGAGACCGCCTTGGCCGCGATCACGTGCTCCAGCGGACCGCCCTGCTGACCGGGGAAGACCGCCGAATTGATCTTCTTGGCGAGCTCCTGCGTCGACAGGATCACGCCGCCGCGCGGACCGCCGAGGGTCTTGTGCGTGGTGGTCGTGACGACGTGGGCGTGCGGCACCGGGTTGGGGTGCAGACCGGCGGCGACCAGGCCCGCGAAGTGCGCCATGTCGACCATCAGGTACGCGCCGACCTCGTCCGCGATGCGGCGGAAGGCGGCGAAGTCCAGCTGGCGCGGGTAGGCGGACCAGCCGGCCACGATGAGCTTCGGCTTCGACTCCTTGGCGAGGCGCTCGACCTCGGCCATGTCCACGACGCCGGTGTCGTCGACGTGGTACGGGACCACGTCGTAGAGCTTGCCGGAGAAGTTGATCTTCATGCCGTGGGTCAGGTGACCGCCGTGGGCCAGGTTGAGACCCATGATCGTGTCGCCCGGCTTCAGCAGCGCGAACATCGCGGCGGCGTTCGCCTGCGCACCGGAGTGCGGCTGGACGTTCGCGGCCTCGGCACCGAAGAGCGCCTTGATGCGGTCGATGGCGATCTGCTCGACCACGTCGACGTGCTCGCAGCCACCGTAGTAGCGGCGGCCGGGGTAGCCCTCGGCGTACTTGTTGGTGAGGACGGAGCCCTGCGCCTCCATGACCGCGACCGGAGCGAAGTTCTCCGAGGCGATCATCTCGAGGGTGGACTGCTGGCGGTGGAGCTCGGCGTCGACGGCGGCGGCGACGTCCGGGTCCAGCTCGTGGAGGGAGGAGTTGAGAAGCGACATCAGTGGGTCCCTAAGGTCTCAGTTGCCGGAGAACGCGGTGTACTCGTCGGCGGAGAGGAGGTCGTCCGGCTCCTCCGCGACGCGCACCTTGAACAGCCAGCCGCCCTCGAAGGGGGCGGAGTTCACCAGCGACGGGTCGTCCACGACGTCCTGGTTGGCCGCGGTCACCTCGCCGGTCACCGGCGAGTACAGGTCGCTGACCGACTTGGTCGACTCCAGCTCACCGCAGGTCTCGCCCGCGGTCACCGTGTCGCCGACCTCCGGGAGCTGGGCGAAGACGACGTCACCGAGCGCGTTGGCCGCGAACTCGGTGATGCCGACCGTGGCCACGCCGTCCTCGAGGGCCGACAGCCACTCGTGCTCCTTGCTGTACCGCAGCTGCTGGGGGTTGCTCATGACCTGAATTCTCCTGTACGCGGGGGAGTGCTGACGAACGGTGGTCTTACGGTGTGAGACACGAATGCGTCACGTGCGGGACGCCACGGATCAGGCGCGGCGCTTGTAGAAGGGCAGCGCGACGACCTCGTACGGCTCGTGCGTGCCCCGGATGTCGACGCCGACACCCTCGGTGCCGGGCGCGGCGTGCGCCGCGTCCACGTAGGCCATGGCGATCGGCTTGCCCAGGGTGGGGGAGGGGGCGCCGGAGGTGACCTCGCCCACGACCTCCCCGCCGGCCACGACGGGGTAGCCGGCGCGCGGCACCCGGCGGCCCTCGGCGATCAGGCCGACCAGCTTGCGGGGCGGGGCCGCCTCCGCGCGGGCCGCGGCGGCGGACAGCGCCTCGCGGCCGACGAAGTCGCCCTCCTTCTCGAACTTCACGACCCGGCCCAGACCCGCGTCGAACGGCGTCAGCGCGGTGGTCAGCTCGTGCCCGTAGAGCGGCATGCCCGCCTCCAGGCGGAGCGTGTCGCGGCAGGAGAGCCCGCAGGGGATCAGACCGTACGGCGCGCCCGCCTCGGTCAGGGCCTGCCACAGCCGCTCCGCGTGACCGGGGGCCACGAAGAGCTCGAAGCCGTCCTCACCGGTGTAACCGGTACGGGCGATCAGCGCGGGGACGCCGGCGACCGTCCCGGGGAGCCCGGCGTAGTACTTCAGTCCGTCCAGGTCGGCGTCCGTGACCGACTTCAGTACGGCGGGTGAGTCGGGGCCCTGCACGGCGATCAGCGCGTACGCGTCGCGGTCGTCCCGCACCTCCGCGTCGAAGCCCTCGGCACGCGCGGTCAGGGTGTCCAGGACGAGCTGGGCGTTGCCCGCGTTGGCCACCACCAGGTACGCGGGGGCGCCGGCCTCCTCCAGGCGGTAGACGATCAGGTCGTCCAGGATCCCGCCGTCCGCCGCGACGATCATCGTGTAGCGGGCCCGGCCCGCACCGACGGTGGCGATGTTGCCGACCAGCGCGTAGCTCAGGAACGCCGCCGCCTGCGGACCCGTGACCGTGATCTCACCCATGTGCGACAGGTCGAACAGGCCGGCCCGGGTGCGCACGGCGAGGTGCTCGTCGCGCTCGCTGGCGTACCGCAGCGGCATGTCCCAGCCCGCGAAGTCGGTCATGGTCGCGCCCAGGGACCGGTGCAGGGCGTCGAGGGCGGTGAGACGGGGGGCAGTGCTCATGGGCATGGCTCCAGGGCATGACGACAGGGGGTGGATCCCTCCCCATCTGTCATCGGAACCTGAGAGGTTCGCCGAAAGCCCCTGAAAGGGTCCTGACGGGATGGTCCCCGTCCGGGTCGGCTTGCACCTTGGGTGGGACCGCGCAGCGGCCCGCTTTTCAGATCTGCCTCATCCACGCGGTACGGGGCCTGAGAGATTCAAGGGAGGAACTTGCTCCTTCGGCGCCCGGTGCACACGGTGACCGGGACTCTCCCGCGCGGATTCAAACGGCCGGTATGCAGTTGGCGGGGTCATCATCGCACGCATTGCGCAAGAGTGGGGCGTCCGGTCCGCACGGGTACCGGTCCCGACACGGACCGCCCGGAGCGGTTGTGCCGCATTACCTTTTCTTTACACTTCTGGGGGCAGGTCAGTGGGCGACTCGGCAGGGGGAAGGCGATGACGTTGCAGCACTCTGCGACCACCGCGGGGACGGCACGCGGTGCGATGCCCCGGCAGCCCGGAGCACCCGCGCGCGAGCCGCTGGGCGGGCACCCGCCGGCGGTGCGCGACCTGCGGGGACTGGGCGGCGGGGGGCCGTGCGTCCTGGACTTCCCGGCGGGGGACGTGGTGGTGGTCTCCGGACTGCCCGGCAGCGGGAAGTCCACCCTGATCCGGCGGACGGCCCGGGAGCACGCGGTGGACTCCCAGGACACCAGGGACCGCTGGGAGGACGCGCTGCCCGTCTTACTGCCGTACGCCCTCTACCGGCCCCTGGTGCGCGCCGCGCACTACGCGGGGCTGCTGCGGGCCCTGCGTGCGGGCGGCCCGGTCGTCGTCCACGACTGCGGCACCCAGACCTGGGTGCGCCGCTGGCTGGCGCGTGAGGCCCTGCGCAGGCACGGCGCCCTCCACCTCGTCCTGCTCGACGTCACCCCCGAGGTCGCCCGCCGGGGGCAGCGGGAGCGGGGCCGCGGGGTGTCCGGCTACGCCTTCGCCCGGCACCGGCGGGCGGTCGGCCGGCTGCTCCGCGACACCGGGAGCGGAGTGCTGCCGCCGGGGTGCGCCTCGGCGGTGCTGCTCGACCGGGAGGCGGCGGCGGGCATCGGGCGCATCTCCTTCCCCGAGCGGTAGCCGCGGCCGGGCCCCGGAGGCTCCGGGGCGCGATCGGCGGTGTCACCGTTCGCATACGCACAGTTCGCGCCCCGCCGGCCGGCTGTCCGGTATCTGGACAGTACGGCGGGCCGGGGCACCGCTCCCGCCTGCGGCCCTGCGGGCGCGCCGCGGTGCGGTCTAAGGTTTCGACCGCACCGCATGGCGAGAAAGGGACACAGACACCGTGGACATTCCGGCTCAGGCCCAGGCCCCTTCGTATCCGTCGCAGGGATGGCCCGCCAACGAGTTCGAGGAGACGCTCAGCGCCTCGCTCGGCGTGCCCGGGGCCGGCGGACGGCTGGTCGAGGTCCTCGGCCGCAGCCACGTCTGGGTGCCCCTGCCGAACGGCGGCGGCCCCGGCAGCACCGACCTCGACCTGCCGACGGTCGAGATAGACGGCGGGGCCTACGTCCCGGTGTTCAGCTCCGAGGCGCAGTTCCTCCAGTGCGTCGGCTCCCACCTCTCCTTCACCGTGGCGCCCGCCCGCGAGTTCGCCCGTGGACTGCCCCCGCAGCTCGGGATGGCGGTCAACCCCGGCGGCGCCGTCGGGGTCCCCCTGCCGCCGGCCGCCGTCGCCGAGCTCTGCCGGGCCGGGCGCACCGTGCTGGACGGCCCCGCGAGCGGCGGCCGGGTGCGGCTGTACGAGCCGGACTGGAAGGAGGACCCCGTCGACTTCCTCGCCGAGGTGTCCGCGGAGTTCCGGGCGACCGGAGTGGTGAGCACCGGGCGGAGGGCGCTGGCCAGCATCGAGGGCGACAGCCCCGCCCTGTTCGTCGGCGTCGAGTTCGCCGCGGGGGAGACCGCGGAGCAGAGCGTCCCGCTGGACGCCCTGGGCCGGGCCCTGGGCCGGGTCCAGGTGCCCTGGCCGGTCAACCTCGTCCTGCTGGAGGTGGCGCAGGACCCCGTCGGCGACTGGATGCTGGAGAAGGTCCGCCCGTTCTACCGGCGCGACGGGCACTGAACGCCGGGGCCCCGGCCGCACCGTGGCGTCGGGACGGTGTCGGGACCGGCGCATAAGCTGGTTGGATGACGAGGCCGCCCCGTGTGCCCGGGAGCGGCACCACAGCACCGCGCAGCACGCGCAACAGCGGATCGTAGAGGGGCGGGACCCAGGGTGAGTGCGTCAGGCACCGCGGCGGCCGGGCAGGTCGAGCACATGCTTCGCCAAGTGACCCCCGGGCGTCTCGACGCGTACGAGGCCCTGTTGCGGTCCCTGGCGGACGGCCAGGTCTGGATGCTGCTCTGGCACGGCACGGCGGGTTCCCCCGACGCCCAGTACGGCAACATGGAGGTCGACGGCGCGGGCTACGCCCCGTGCGTCACCTCCGCCCAGGAGCTCTCGGCCAGCGGCTGGAGCAGGGCCCACGAGGTGACCACCGGCCGTGACATCGCGCGCTCCCTCTTCCCCGACCGGTGGGGCATCTGGCTCAACCCGCACGCCCCCGGCGGCGGCGTCGGCATCCCGTGGCTGGACCTGCGGCGCATCGCCACCGGCCTCGACCGGATGCCCGCCGGTCCGCTGCGGCTCACCGAACCCGCCGTCGACATCCCGCAGTTCTACGCCCTGCTCTCGCAGAACGCCCACCGCACGCCCGCGGTCCGCGCGCTGCGGCGCGCCTGGGTGCAGCCGGCGCTCGGTGTCCCGTACCTCGCGATCGGGCTCGACCTCTACGACACGGGCCGGCCGTCCGTCGACGCGGTCCGCGCGATGATGCGCGAGTCGGTCGGCGTGGTCCCCGAGGGGCTGCCCGTCTCCACCGTCTCGCTGTCCGACGAGTACGATCCCGTCGCGATGTGGCTGAACGCCAACTCCCGGCCGTTCTACGACCGGGAGGCGCACGTCCAGGCGCCTCCGGCCGCCGGTTACGGCTACCCGCCGGTCCCCGGCGGCGCTCCGCACGTCTCCTAGGATGAAGTGGGTCCGCTCCGGCGGACCGGTCCGACCAGGGGCTCTACCCGGCTGCCCGGGTGCGGTTGAACGGCTTCTCCGCAACAGGGCTTCCACGGCCGGGGAGTTCGCTCAGGAAGCACAGCTGTCCGGATAACGGAAGCCCTTGGACAGCATCACGGTTATGCAAACATTCGCCGTCAGGTCTGGCGGTTGATCGCGAAGTGGCTGAAGACTCCTCGCAGCAGGTGGTCCATGCCCGGCGCGAGCCCTTTTCAAACCAGGGCTGTTCAGTCGTACATCGCCACATGTGTCACATTTCGTCAGAGCCGCTACAGCGGCGGTTCACAGGCCGGCCACCGTCGGCCGAGAGGGGTCTCCAACGCAATGACGGCACCGATCGAGACCACCGGGGCGGACGCGCGGCCCGAGACGGTGCTGGAAGGCGCCGGGCGCAAGGAGATCGAGGGACGTTCGCTCGGCCGCATCGCCTGGACGCGTTTCAAGCGGGACAAGGCCGCGATGGCCGGTGGCATCGTTGTCGTGCTGCTGATCCTCGTCGCGGTGGCGTCCAAGCCGCTGCAGTCGCTGCTCGGACTCGACCCCAACGCGTTCAACCAGAGCCTGGTCGACCCGGTCCTGCTGGCGCCCAAGGGTTCCCTCGGGGGCATCAGCTGGGACCACCCCCTGGGTGTGGAACCGCAGACCGGACGCGACATCCTGGCCCGCATCCTCGAAGGCTCCTGGGTCTCCCTCGTGGTCGCCGTGGGCTCGACCCTGCTCTCCGTCGTCATCGGCGTCGTCATGGGCGTCGTGGCCGGGTTCTACGGCGGCTGGATCGACGGCTTCATCAGCCGCCTGATGGACACCTTCCTGGCCTTCCCGCTGCTCCTCTTCGCGATCTCCATCTCCGCCTCCCTCCAGGGCAAGGCCTTCGGGATGGAAGGGCTCACGCTGCGGATCGCGGTCCTGATCTTCGTGATCGGCTTCTTCAGCTGGCCCTACATCGGCCGCATCGTGCGCGCGCAGACCCTGTCGCTGCGCGAGCGCGAGTTCGTCGAGGCCGCCAGGTCCCTGGGCGCACGCGGCCCGTTCATCCTCTTCCGCGAGCTGCTGCCCAACCTGATCGCGCCGATCCTCGTCTACGCGACGCTGCTGATCCCCACGAACATCCTCTTCGAGGCCTCCCTGTCCTTCCTCGGCGTCGGCATCGCACCGCCGCAGGCGTCCTGGGGCGGCATGCTCACGCAGGCGGTCGACCTCTACGAGGTGGACCCGATGTTCATGGTCATCCCCGGTATGGCGATCTTCATCACCGTGCTGGCCTTCAATCTGCTGGGGGACGGGCTGCGTGACGCACTCGACCCTCGTGGCAAGTAATCGCGGCAGTGCCGCACCGGACTAGCGAGGGGGCTTTCCTCAGCATGCAGAACAGAAAGACAGCAGCGGCCATAGCCGTGGCCGTGGCGGTTTCGCTCGGCGCATCGGCCTGCAGCGGCAGCGACTCGGGCGGTGACAGCAACGGCGGTGGGGGCAACGTCAAGGCTGACGCCGGTCTGACCAGCATCGTCAACGCGACCGACAAGAAGGGGGGAACGGTCACGCTGGAGCACGCGAGCGGTCCGGACTCCCTGGACCCCGGCAACACGTACTACGGCTGGGTGCAGAACTTCTCCCGCCTGTACGGCCGTTCGCTGGTGACCTTCAAGCCGGCCGCCGGCAAGGAGAGCCTGGAGGTCGTCCCCGACCTCGCGACGGGTCTGGGCAAGGCCAGCGATGACGCCAAGACCTGGACGTACACGCTCCGCAAGGGCGTGAAGTACGAGGACGGCACCGAGGTCACCTCGAAGGACGTCAAGTACGCCGTCGAGCGCTCGAACTTCGCGCCGGAGGCCCTGTCCAACGGCCCGACGTACTTCAAGGCGTACCTCGAGGGCGGCGACAAGTACAAGGGTCCGTACAAGGACAAGTCGGCCGAGGGCCTCAAGTCCATCGAGACGCCGGACGACCACACGATCGTCTTCAAGCTCAACAAGCCGTTCGCGGACATGGACTACCTCGCGGCGTTCTCGCAGACCGCCCCGGTGCCGCAGAAGGCCGACACGGGCGCCAGCTACGTCCAGAAGATGGTCTCCTCGGGTCCGTACAAGTTCTCGGCGTACGACGAGAGCAAGGGTGCGACGCTGGTCCGCAACCCGGAGTGGGACCCGAAGTCGGACCCGATCCGCAAGGCGCTGGCGGACAAGGTCGAGCTCAAGTTCAACATCAACGCCACGACGATCGACGACCACCTGCTCAACGACGTCATCACCGTCGGCGCCGAGGGAACGGGTCTGCAGTCCAAGACCCAGCCCAAGGTCCTGGTGAAGGCCGCGGAGAAGGCGAAGACGGACAACCCGTACGCGGGCGCCCTGCAGTACCTGGCGCTGAACGTCAACGTGAAGCCGTTCGACAACGTCGAGTGCCGCAAGGCCGTCCAGTACGCCGTGGACAAGCAGAGCATGGTCGACTCGATCGGCGGCTCGGTCAAGGGCGACCCGGCCACCACGGTCATCCCGCCCACCGTCGCCGGGTACAAGAAGTTCGACCTGTACCCGTCCGAGGGCAGCAAGGGTGACGTCGCCAAGGCCAAGGAGCACCTGGCCAAGTGCGGTAAGCCCAAGGGCTTCAAGACCACGCTGACGGCCCGCTCGGACCGTCCTGACGAGATCACCGCCGCCACGCAGCTCCAGGGCAGCCTGAAGGCGATCGGCGTCACCGCCGAGATCAAGCAGTTCCCGGCGGACAAGTACTTCACGGACTTCGCGGGTGTCCCGGACTGGGTCCACAAGAACAACGCGGGCATGATGATGATGGCCTGGGGTGCCGACTGGCCGACCGGCTTCGGCTTCCTCGACCAGATCGTGAACGGCTCGGCCATCAAGCCGTCCGGTGGCACGAACCTGATGGAGCTCGACGACAAGGCGATCAACGAACTCCTCGTCAAGGGCATCGGCACCGTCGACACCGAGGCGCGCAACGCCACGTGGGGCGAGGTCGACCAGAAGGTCATGGAGAACGCCTCGGTCGTTCCGCTCTTCTACCGCAAGAACCTGCTCTACCGCCCGGATTCGGCGGCCAACGTCACCGTCACGGACGCGTACCTCGGCATGTACGACTACGTGCTGATGACGTCCGCCAAGTAACACCTGTTCATCGACAGCATCCCCTGAAAGGCAGGTGAAGGCGCCGGGCCGGCGGGCGTACCCCGTCCGCCCGCCCGGCGCCGCACGGCTGTGGCTGCGTACATCATTCGACGCGTGTTCGCCGCGGTGTTGCTGCTGCTGGTGGTCAGCGCAGTCACATTCGCGATCTTCTTCCTGGTGCCCCGCCTCGGCGGACAGACCCTCGACTCGATGGCCGCCCAGTACGTCGGGAAGAGCCCCGACCCCGACGTCATCGCCGCGGTCAAGAAGAACCTGGGGCTCGACCAGCCCCTCTACCTGCAGTACTGGAACTTCGTCAAGGGCATCGTCGTCGGCGCCGACTACCAGTTCGGCCCCGACCCGGTCACCTGCAACGCCCCGTGCTTCGGCTACTCCTTCAAGACCCACACCGAGATCTGGCCGCAGCTGGTCGACCGTGTCCCGGTCACCCTGTCGCTGGCCGTCGGTGCCGCCGTCATCTGGGTCGTCTCCGGTGTGGCGATCGGTGTCGTCTCCGCCCTGAAGCGGGGCTCGTTCTTCGACCGCATGTCCATGGGCGTCGCCCTCGCCGGCGTCTCGCTGCCGATGTTCTTCACCGGTCTCGTCGTGCTGGCGCTCTTCGGCAACGGGGAGTACGTGCCCTTCGCCGACAGTCCCGTCGAGTGGGCGGGCAGTCTGGTCCTGCCCTGGTGCACGCTCGCCCTGCTGTACTCCGCGCTCTACGCCCGGCTGACCCGTGCGGGGATGCTGGAGACGATGGGCGAGGACTACATCAGAACGGCGCGGGCCAAGGGCCTCCAGGAACGCAAGGTGGTCGTCAAGCACGGGCTGCGCTCCGCGCTGACCCCGCTCGTCACCATCTTCGGCATGGACTTCGCGCTGCTGCTCGGCGGCGCGGTCATCACCGAACGCGTCTTCTCCTTCCAGGGGCTGGGTGCCTTCGCCATCCAGGGCGTCACCACCGCCGACCTTCCCAAGGTGATGGGCGTGACCCTGGTCGCGGCCTTCTTCATCGTCATCTGCAACCTGCTGGTGGACCTCGTGTACGCCGCGATCGACCCCCGGGTGAGGCTCTCATGAGCGACGCAATCAAGAAGGACTCCCCGGCGGCGGACGCCGTTCCGGCACAGCGGTCCGGCGACGACAAGGAATTCCTGTCCGTCCGCAACCTCAGCGTCCACTTCGACACCGACGACGGTCTGGTCAAGTCCGTCGACGGCGTCAGCTTCGACCTGAAGGCCGGCCAGACCCTCGGCATCGTCGGCGAGTCCGGCTCCGGCAAGTCCGTGACCTCCCTGGGGATCATGGGGCTCCACACCTCGGAGCGCGCCCGGATCGGCGGCGAGATCTGGCTCGACGGCGAGGAGCTCATCAGCGCCGGCCCCGAGCGGGTGCGCCGTCTGCGCGGCCAGAAGATGGCCATGATCTTCCAGGACCCGCTGTCCGCCCTGCACCCGTACTACAGCATCGGCGCGCAGATCGTGGAGGCCCACCGGGTCCACAACAAGGTCGACAAGAAGACGGCGAAGAAGCGTGCCGTCGAGATGCTCGACCGGGTCGGGATCCCCGAGCCGCACCGCCGCTACGAGGACTACCCGCACCAGTTCTCCGGCGGTATGCGCCAGCGCGCGATGATCGCGATGGCCCTGGTCAACAACCCGCAGCTGCTCATCGCCGACGAGCCGACGACCGCCCTCGACGTCACCGTCCAGGCGCAGATCCTCGACCTGATCCGCGACCTGCAGAAGGAGTTCGGCTCCGCGGTCGTCATGATCACCCACGACCTCGGCGTCGTCGCCGAGATCGCGGACAACCTGCTCGTGATGTACGCGGGACGCTGCATCGAGCGCGGCGCCTCCGAGAAGGTGTTCTACGAGCCGCAGCACCCCTACACCTGGGGCCTGCTCGGTTCGATGCCCCGCATCGACCGCGAGCAGACCGAGCGGCTCATCCCGGTCAAGGGCTCGCCGCCCAGTCTCATCAACGTCCCGTCGGGCTGCGCCTTCCACCCGCGCTGCCCGTACGCCGACGTCCCGCCGGACAACATCACCCGCACCGAGCGTCCGGAGCTGCAGCAGGTCAGCGACGGGCACTACTCCGCGTGCCACATGTCGCGTGAGCAGCGCGACCGTATCTGGACCGAAGAGATTGCGCCGAAGCTGTGACTGATCTGAACAAGAAGACTCCCGTGTCTTCCGCGGCCGGGTCGGACGGGTCCGAGCCGCTCCTCAAGGTCGACGGCCTCGTCAAGCACTTCCCGATCACCAAGGGCGTGCTGAAGCGCAAGGTCGGCGCGGTCCAGGCCGTGGACGGGCTCACCTTCGACGTGCGTCCCGGGGAGACCCTGGGCGTCGTGGGCGAGTCGGGCTGCGGCAAGTCGACCATGGGCCGGCTGGTGACCCGCCTGCTGGAACCGACCGGCGGCAAGGTCGAGTTCCAGGGGCGCGACATCACGCACCTGTCGGCGGGTCGGCTGCGTCCGATGCGCCGCGACATCCAGATGATCTTCCAGGACCCGTACGGCTCGCTGAACCCGCGCCACACGGTCGGCGGGATCGTCGGGACCCCCTTCCGGCTCCAGGGGGTCAAGCCCGAGGGCGGTGTGAAGGCGGAGGTCCAGCGGCTCCTGGAGCTGGTGGGGCTCAACCCCGAGCACTACAACCGCTACCCGCACGAGTTCTCCGGCGGCCAGCGCCAGCGCATCGGCATCGCGCGTGCGCTCGCCCTGAAGCCGAAGCTGGTCGTCGCGGACGAGCCGGTCTCCGCGCTGGACGTGTCGATCCAGGCGCAGGTGGTGAACCTGCTGGACGACCTCCAGGACGAGCTCGGGCTCACGTACATGATCATCGCGCACGACCTCTCGGTCATCCGGCACGTCTCGGACCGGATCGCGGTCATGTACCTCGGCAAGATCGTCGAGCTGGCGGACCGCACCTCGCTGTACGAGGCGCCCATGCACCCGTACACCAAGGCCCTCATGTCGGCCGTGCCGGTCCCGGACCCGCGCCGGCGCGGAGCCAAGAGCGACCGCATCCTGCTCAAGGGCGACGTGCCGTCGCCGATCTCGCCGCCGTCCGGCTGCCGCTTCCACACCCGGTGCTGGAAGGCCACGCAGGTCTGCGCGACCACCGAACCGCCGCTGCTCCAGCTGAAGACCGGGCACCAGGTGGCCTGCCACCACCCGGAGAACGGCGAGGACCAGGCACCGGGGGACGCTCCGCTCGTCGCGGACGTCATCACGGTGAGCTCGGCGGGCGCGCCGGAGCCGTCGGGGACGGCGAAGGCCGCGGAGACGGCACCGGCCACGGCTGCCGAGACGGCTGAGGCCACGGAGACGGCCGAGGTCACGGCCGCGGAGACGGGGAAGGCGGAGGCGGAGCCGGCGAGCGCGCCCTCCGGACCCGTCGCGTCGGCCGGTTCCGCCGCGTCGTCCGGTTCCGCCGCGTCGTCCGGGACCGCCGCTCCGGAGGGACCGGAGAGGACCGCCGAGGCCGCCGCCGCGCCCGAGGGCGGGAGCACCTCCGCTCCGTCCGCCGATGCGGAGGACGAGCCGAAGGCGTAGTGCGGGCACAATTGCCCGGTGCTCAACGAACTCTTCACCCCCTCCGTCCAGCATGCGCTCGACATCGTCGGAATCTTCGTCTTCGCGATCTCGGGAGCCCTGCTCGCCGTACGCAAGAACTTCGATGTCTTCGGCATCGCGGTCCTCGCCGAGGTGACAGCGCTGGGCGGGGGGATCTTCCGTGACGTGATGATCGGCGCCCTCCCCCCGGCGGCCTTCACGGACCTCGGCTACTTCCTGACCCCGCTGCTCGCCGCCGGCCTGGTGTTCTTCCTGCACCCGCACGTCGAACGCATCCAGGTCGGTGTGAACGTCTTCGACGCGGCGGGCCTGGGTCTCTTCTGCGTCTCCGGCACGATCAAGGCCTACGAGTACGGTCTCGGGCTCACCTCGTCCGCCGCCCTCGGGCTGGCCACCGCGGTCGGCGGCGGTGTGCTGCGCGACGTCCTGGCCAACGAGGTGCCCTCGCTGCTGCGCTGGGACCGCGACCTGTACGCCGTGCCCGCGATCGTCGGAGCCGTCACGGTGGTCCTCTGCATCCGGTTCGACGCGCTGAACGCCTACACCAGCGGGGCCGCCGCGATCGCCGGGTTCGTCCTGCGGCTGCTGGCCATGCGCTTCCACTGGCGGGCGCCGCGCGCCTACAACCGGCGCTCGGCGCAGGCGGAGGAGAACGCGGACGTCATCTGACGGCAACAAGAAGCTACCGCTCAGTAATACGATCGGTGTACGGTGCATGCCATGGCACAGGCAGCAGCGCAGGAGTCGCCCGCGGTACGGGCGACCATCGGTGACAGCGAGTTCGACCGCGACACCGCCGTCACGCTCCGGGAGGAGGGCGTCTACGACGCCGAGCTCTCCGCGGGCTGGACGATCATCCGCGCCGTCAACGGCGGCTATCTGCTGGCCCTGCTCGGCCGCGCGCTCGGCGAGGCGCTCCCGCACTCCGACCCCTTCTCGGTGTCCGCGCACTACCTCACGGCGTCCGTGCCCGGGCCGGCGGTGATCCGCACCCAGGTGGTCCGCACCGGCCGCACCCTCTCCACCGGCGAGGCCTCGCTCTTCCAGTACGCCGAGGACGGCACGGAGGTCGAACGCATCCGGGTGCTGGCCACCTACGGCGACCTGGACGGCCTGAGCGACGAGGTCCGTACGTCGGCCGAACCCCCGGCCGTCCCGCCGCTGGAGCAGTGCCTCGGGGCGAGCGACGGCGCGCCGGTGATCCCCGGCAGCTCCGCCATCACCGAGCGGCTGGACATCAGGCTCGACCCGGCGACGGTGGGCTGGGCGGTCGGCGCACCGTCCGGCAAGGGGGAGATGCGCGGCTGGTTCGGGCTGGCGGACGGCCGCGACGCCGATCCGCTGTCCCTGCTCCTCGCCGTGGACGCCCTGCCGCCCACCTCCTTCGAGCTGGGGCTGAAGGGCTGGACGCCCACCATCGAACTCACCGTCCACATCCGGTGCCGCCCGGCCCCGGGTCCGCTGCGCGTCTCCATCACCACCCGCAACCTCGCGGGCGGCTTCCTGGAGGAGGACGCGGACGTGTGGGACGGTGCCGGCCGCCTCGTCGCCCAGTCCCGCCAGCTCGCCCGGGCGCCGCGCGGCTGAGCCCCGCCCCGAGGGCGCGGACCGGCCGGCCGTCTCCCCTGTGGCGGGAGCGGCCGAGCGTGCGCCGCGCCGTCGGATGGGGGGCGTGGTGCGGCCCCGGATGCGGAGGGGCGGGTGGCCCCCGGTGCTAGGGCGCGTCCAGCCAGTGGGCCCGGCCCAGCGTGACCAGGCGCAGCCGGCGCCGCGCCACCCGGACGACCTCCCGCTCACCCTCCGGGCCGGCGTCCAGCAGGGCCGACGCCGTGAGCACCATGTGGTCGACGTACAGCCCGCCCAGCATCAGCAGGTCCTCCCGGCCCCAGCCCGCCGACTCGGCCTCCGTGCCCAGGGCCTCGGCGACCTCCTCGGCGAATCCGCGCAGCTCGGCGGCGATGGCCGCCCGCACCCGCCCGACCCCGCCGTGCTGTTCGCGGGCGATGAAGCGGAAGTGGGCGGGCTGCGCCGTGACGTGGCGGGCTATCAGCTCGACACTGCGGTCCAGTCGCTCCTCGCTGTCCCCGGTCTCGGCGAGGATCGCGCCGATCATGCCGTGCAGGCTCCCCAGGGTCTCCTCGACGAGGGCGACGCCCAGGGCCGCGGTGTCGTCGAAGTGACGGTAGAAGGCGGTCGGGGCCACACCCACCGCGCGTGTCACCTCGCGCAGTCCCAGACTGCTCAGGCTCTGGTGCTCCAGCAGCTCCAGGGACGCGTCGAGCAGCGCCTGCCGGGTCTTCAGCTTCTGGGCCTGGCGGATGCCGGTGGTGTGACTCATGCCATTCAGTAAACAACCGTTCTCCGGGCCGTGGAAGAGCTGAAGGGTCTAGACTCATAAGTCAGTGAACAGTCGTACTCTCAAGTTCGCAGAAAGGCCGGACATGCTCGTCCTCGTCGCCGCCCTGCTCCTGCTGGGGGTCGTCCTCGGAGCGGTCGCCCACCTCCCGCTCCCCGTGGCCCTGACCGCCGCGGCCGTGATCGGCCTCTGGCTCGCGGTCTTCGGCGTCCGCGAACGCCTCGCCCGCCGCACCCGCTGACGCGAAGGAGCCCTCACCATGGCACTCACCACCGCACGCACCGCACCGCGCGACGCCCGTACCGCCGACGCTGCCGTGACCGGCGGCGCTCCCGAGACCGGCGGAGGCCCGAGCACAACCCGTCCGGAGGGGGCCGGCCCCGAGGGCGCGCGGCCGGCCGAGGTCCGTCCGGCGGACGCGCGTCCGGCCGGGGCCCCTCCCGCCGGAACCCGGCCGGCCGGGCGGGAGGCCGACGGGCTGGCCGTCGCCTCGTTCGTCCTCGGGCTGCTCGGCCTCCTGGTGATGAACATCCTGCTGGGGCCGGTCGCCATCGTCATGGCGGTCGTCGCCCTCGCCCGCTCCACCACCCGCCGCGGACGCGCCCTGCTGGGGCTGGCCCTCGGCGTCGCCGACCTGGTGGTCCTCGCCGTCCTGGTCACGGTGAACGGCACCGTCTCCTGGGGCCTCGCGGGCTGACTCGGCCGCCCGCTCCAGCCTCCCCGGGGCGCCCGGGCCCCGCTGCCCGGGCCGCACGAGCGGGCCTGAGCCGGGGCCGCGGCCGCCGGCGGCGAAGCCCTCGGCACGCCCCGCAGCAGGGGCTCGTAGAATCGTCCCCACCATGGCCTACCTCGACCACGCCGCGACCACGCCGATGCTTCCGGAGGCGATCGCGGCGATGACCGCGCAGCTCGCCGTCACCGGCAACGCGTCCTCACTGCACGCCGCCGGGCGCCGGGCCCGCCGTACCGTCGAGGAGTCCAGAGAGACCCTCGCCGAAGCGCTCGGCGCACGCCCCAGCGAGGTGGTCCTCACCTCCGGCGGCACCGAGGCCGACAACCTCGCGGTGAAGGGCCTCTACTGGGCCCGGCGCGACGCCGACCCCCGCCGCACCCGCGTCCTGACCAGCCCCGTGGAGCACCACGCCGTCCTGGACGCCGTGGACTGGCTCGCGGAGCACGAGGGCGCCACCGTCGAACACCTCCCGGTCGACGGACACGGGCGGGTGCATCCGGACGCGCTGCGCGAGGCGCTGATCCGCGACCCCGACGACGTCGCCCTCATCACCGTGATGTGGGCCAACAACGAGATCGGCACCGTCATGCCGGTGCGTGAACTCGCGGAGGTCGCACGCGAGTTCGGCGTGCCCATGCACGCCGACGCGGTGCAGGCCTTCGGGCAGCTGGAGGTCGACTTCGCCCGGTCCGGGCTGGCCGCGATGACGGTCAGCGCGCACAAGATCGGCGGCCCGTTCGGCATCGGCGCGCTGCTGCTCGGGCGCGACCAGACCCCCGTGCCCGTCCTGCACGGCGGCGGACAGGAGCGGCACGTCCGCTCCGGCACCCTCGACGTCCCCGCCGTCGCCGCGTTCGCCGTCGCCGGGCGGCACGCCGCCGACGGGCGCGAGCGCTTCGCCCGGGAGACCGGCGCGCTCCGGGACGAGCTCGCCGCCGCCGTGAGCGCGGCCGTCCCCGACGCGATCCTCGGCGGCGACCCGGCCCCCGGCGGGCGGCTCCCCGCCAACGCCCACTTCACCTTCCCCGGCTGCGAGGGCGACTCCCTGCTGCTGCTCCTCGACGCCCAGGGCATCGCCTGCTCCACCGGGTCCGCCTGCACCGCGGGCATCGCACAGCCCAGTCATGTGCTGCTGGCCACCGGCACCGATCCCGCGCTGGCGCGCGGCACCCTGCGCTTCTCGCTCGGCCACACCTCGACCCCCGGGGACGTGCAGGAGCTCGCGCGGGCGATCGGCCCCGCCGTCGACCGGGCCAGGAACGCCGGACTCAGCTAGCCGGCGCCCCGCCCGTGGAGGCCGCGCGCACCAGCTTCATGTAGCGGGGCCAGTCCCAGTGCGGCCCGGGATCGGTGTGGTCCGCGCCGGGGACCTCGATGTGCCCGATGATGTGCTCCCGGTCCACCGGGATCGCGTACCGCTCGCATATCGCCGCGGTCAGCTTCGCGGAGGAGGCGTACATCTCCGCCGTGAAGTCCTCCGGGCGGTCCACGAAGCCCTCGTGCTCGATGCCGACGCTCCGCTCGTTGAACGAGCGGTTCCCCGCGTGGTACGCCACGTCCAGCTCGCGGATCATCTGCGTCACACGGCCGTCCTGGCCGACGAGGTAGTGCGTCGCCGCCTGGTGCGCCGGGTCCTGGAAGACCTTGACCGCACTGGCCAGGCTGCCCTGGGTGACGTGGACGATCACCCGGTCCACGCCGTAGTCGTCGGGGCGGTCGGCCCGCCGCCAGTTCGCCTCGGATGCCGCGATCCAGCGGGCCGGGGCGTAGTCGAGCTCGCCCTCCTTGCGGGGCTTCTCGACGCCCGGCACCCGCCACCACAGACGCCGGATCTCGTCGGCGGTCAGCGCCGCCGTGCCCGCCGCCGCGGCCGCCCCGCCGCCGATCAGCAGTGTGCGCCGGCTGATGCCGCGACCGGAGCCCTTCTCCGGTGACCCGGCACTTCCGTTGTTCCCCATGTGCTCCACAACGCTCCGCCGCGAGCATTCGGTTCCCGCGGCCCCGTACTCTGGACGGGCTATGACTCAGACCTCCCAGCGCCCCCTCCGCGTGCTCGCCGCCATGTCGGGCGGAGTCGACTCCGCCGTCGCCGCGGCCCGAGCCGCCGAGGCGGGGCACGACGTGACCGGTGTGCACCTCGCCCTCTCCGCGAACCCGCAGTCCTTCCGTACGGGCGCGCGCGGCTGCTGCACCATCGAGGACTCCCGGGACGCCCGCCGCGCGGCGGACGTCATCGGCATCCCGTTCTACGTGTGGGACCTCGCGGAACGCTTCCGCGAGGACGTCGTGGACGACTTCGTCGCGGAGTACGAGGCCGGGCGCACCCCCAACCCCTGCCTGCGCTGCAACGAGAAGATCAAGTTCGCCGCGCTGCTCGACAAGGCCCTCGCACTCGGCTTCGACGCGGTGTGCACCGGCCACTACGCCACCGTCGTGCTGAAGGACGACGGCACCCGCGAGATGCACCGCGCCTCGGACATGGCCAAGGACCAGAGCTACGTCCTCGGAGTGCTGGACGAGAAGCAGCTCGCCCACGCGATGTTCCCGCTCGGTGACACCCTCACCACCAAGGACGAGATCCGGGCCGAGGCCGAGCGCCGGGGCCTCGCGGTCGCCAAGAAGCCCGACAGCCACGACATCTGCTTCATCGCGGACGGCGACACCCAGGGCTTCCTGGCCGGCCGGCTCGGCGGCCCGGCCGAGGGCGACATCCTCGACGAGGAGGGCGCCAAGGTCGGCACCCACGAGGGCGCCTTCGGCTTCACCATCGGCCAGCGCAAGGGCCTGCGCATCGGCCACCCGGCCCCCGACGGCAAGCCCCGCTACGTCCTCGACATCTCCCCGGTGAACAACACGGTGACGGTCGGCCCGGCCGAGGCCCTGGACGTCACCGCCCTCACCGCGATCAGGCCCCGCTGGTGCGGCACCGCCCCCTCCGGCCCCGGCACGTACACCGCCCAGCTCCGCGCCCACGGCGGCGAGACCGAGGTGACGGCGGAGCTGACCGACGGCATCCTGTCGGTCACCTTCACCGAACCGGTCCGGGGCGTGGCGCCCGGCCAGGCGGTGGTGCTGTACGACGGCACGCGCGTCGTCGGCTCGGCCACCATCGCCACGACGGTGCGCCGGGAGCGGGCCGCAGCGGCCGGCTGACGGGCGGTTCTCCGCGCGGGTCACGTCCGACCCCTGTACGGGCGCGACCCGCGCGAAGAGGTCAGGCGACCCGGCCGGCGAGCACCCGGCGGGCGAAGAACTCCGCCAGCACCGGGGCGATCGCGTGCGGGGCCAGCTCATGGGTCTGACCGGTCAGGGTGCGCTGCCTGGCCCGGGGGACCGCCGTCGCGAGGGCCAGGCTCGCAGCCCGCGCCTCCTCGGTGCAGAAGCCGCCCGTCACGACCAGGGTGCGCGCGGTGACGGACGCGAACCGTGCGGCGGGGACCGAGCCGTCGCCGAGCAGGGCGTCGTCGTGGGCCAGGGTGTGGGCCACCGCTTCGAGGCCGGACCACAGCGGCGCCCGGCGCATGCGGGCGATCGTCTCCCGCGGGACCCCGGTCAGGGACAGGTGCAGCTCCACGGCCCCGGCCCGGTCGCCCGCGGCGAGCAGCCGGCGCAGCAGCGCGGTGCGGCGGGACGCCCGCCGCAGGCCGTCCGGGCCGGGGGAGTACGGCGGCTGGTACACCGCGAGCAGGTCCACGGGCAGCCCGGCGGCCTGCGCCTCCAGGGCCAGCGCGCCGCCCGACAGCATGCCGAACAGCGAGACGCGCCCGCCCACCGCCGCCGCGACCGCCGCCAGGTCCTCGACCTCGCGGAGCGGCGCGTACGGCCCGCCGTCGCCGCTCGCCCCGCGCCCCCGCCGGTCGTAGGTGACGACCGTGAAGCGCGTGGCCAGCAGCGCCGCCAGCGGCGCCTCGTCCGCCGCGGTGCTCAGGGCCCCGCCGACCAGGATCACCGGCGGCCCGTCGCCGCGTCGGCGGTACGCGATCGACGTGCCGTCACCGGAGAGAGTCTTGTCCATGTGAGGGTGGACTGCCGGGCCGCCCGGAACTCATCGCCGGTGCGGAGAAATATTTCTGACGGTCAGTCGGCGACGACCTCCGTGGCGTAGAAGCAGAAGTGGTCCCTGATCGCGGCGACGTCCGCCAGGGGCTCCGGATAGGCCCAGACGAGGTCCGCGGCGCCCGGGACCGACCAGTACGCGGCGTCCCCCTTGAACGGGCAGTGGGTCCGGGTGTCCGACGGGGACAGCAGCGCCGTACGCACGTCCTCGGGCGGCAGGTAGTAGCGGTCGGGGCAGCCCGTCTCGCGCAGCACCAGCGGGCGCCTGCTCTCGGCGAGCAGCCGCCCTTCGTGCACCGCGCGCACGTGCGTGGCGGAGGGTTCGACGGTGATGGTGTGTCCGGTGCGTGAGCTCATACCGGGTTCAGCCCCGGGGGCGCCCGGTTTCTTCCCGCCGCCGGCCGTACCGTGGGCGCATGAACATCTGCGTCTTCCTCTCCGCCGCCGACCTCGACGACCGCTACACCGTGCCCGCCCGCGAGTTCGCCGAACTGCTGGGCCGGGGCGGGCACACCCTGGTCTGGGGCGGGTCGGAGAGCGGGCTGATGAAGGTCGTCGCCGACGGCGTCCAGGAGTCCGGCGGGCGGCTGGTCGGGGTGTCGGTGGACTTCCTCGCGGCGAAGGCGCGGACGAACGCCGACGAGATGGTCGTCGCCCGGGACCTGGCCGAGCGCAAGGCGCTGCTCCTGGAGAAGGCCGACGCGGTCGTGATCATGGTCGGCGGCACGGGGACGCTCGACGAGGCCACCGAGATCCTGGAGCTGAAGAAGCACGGCAAGCACACCAAGCCCGTCGTCCTGCTGAACACCGCCGGGTTCTACGACGGCCTGCACCAGCAGTTCCAGCGTATGGAGGACGAGGGCTTCCTGCCGCTGCCCCTCACCGAGCTGGTCTTCTTCGCCAAGGACGGTGTCGGCGCGCTGGCCTACCTGGAGGAGTCGGCCGGGCTGCGCTGACCACCGGGCCGGCACGCGCCCGGCCCGGCCCCGGCACGAACCGGCCCGGCCTCGCCCGTCCGCGGACCGGTTCGCCCGAGGGCCGGCCCGGCCGGACCGGCCCCGCGCCGACCGGGACGCCCCCCGGCCCCCGGCGGGACCGGCAGGCCTGCGGTGATGCCGGTCCGCCCTGATGCGAGCATGAGGGCATGCCTACTCACCTCATCACCGGTGCCGGCTCCGGCATCGGCGCCGCCGTCGCCCGCCGCCTCCTGGAGCGCGGCGACGAGCTCCTGCTGCTGGCCCGGGACGCGGGACGCGCCAAGGAACTGGCCGCCCTCCACCCCGGGGCCGGGACGCTCGTCGGCGACCTCGGCAATCCCGACCGGCTCTCCTGGGCGTTCGGCCACCAGCCGATGCCCGAGCGCCTCGACTCGCTGCTGCACATCGCCGGCGTCGTCGAGCTCGGCACGATCGGCGACCTGACCCCCAAGGCCTGGCACCACCAGCTCAACACCAACCTGGTCTCCCCGGCCGAGCTGACGCGGCTGATGCTGCCGCAGCTCCGCGTCGCCCAGGGCCACGTGGTCCTCGTGAACTCCGGGGCGGGACTCGCCGCCCACGCCGAGTGGGGTGCGTACGCCGCGAGCAAGCACGGGCTCAAGGCGCTCGCCGACTCGCTGCGCCACGAGGAGCACGGCAACGGGGTCCGGGTCACCTCGGTCTACCCGGGCCGCACCGCCAGCCCCATGCAGGCCAAGGTCCACCAGCAGGAGGGCAAGGAGTACGACCCGGCGCGCTGGATCGACCCGGAGTCCGTGGCCGCCACGATCCTGCTGGCCCTCGATCTGCCCCGGGACGCCGAGATCAACGACCTGACGGTCCGCCCCGGCCGCTGACGCCCGGGTGGCCACGGAGGGCCCGGCCCCCGGGGCCCGTACGCTTTCCGCGTGAGTGAGAAGAGCGGGTTCAGCGCGAGTGCAGCCACCGGGATCGGGTCCATGCCGGGGGGAGACGCCCGGGAGGCGGCCAAGACCGTCACCGGGTCCTTCGCGGACGGCCGGGGCCTGCCGTACCTGGCGGAGCTGCCCGCGCGGGGCCCCGGCGCGGACATGACCGGACGGACCGTCGGCCTGCTCGCCGAGATGTACGGCCACGTCGAGCCCAGCGGCTGGCGGATCAGCGACCGACCCGGCCGCGACACCCGCCGGGCCCGCTCCTGGCTGGGCGAGGACCTCGACGCGCTGGAGGAGTTCACCCAGGGCTACGCAGGGCTGCTGAAGGTCCAGGCCGTCGGCCCCTGGACCCTCGCCGCCGGACTGGAACTGCGGGGCGGTGAAGCCATGCTGGGCGATCCGGGCGCCTGCCGCGACCTGGCCGGCTCGCTGGCCGAAGGACTCCGCTCCCACCTCGCCGAGGTGCGGCGCAGGGTCCCCGGCGCCGAGGTCGTGCTCCAGCTCGACGAACCCTCCCTCACCGCCGTGCTGCGGGGGCGCATCAGGTCCGCGAGCGGCTACCGCACCTACCGCGCGGTGGACCGGCAGGTCGTCGAGGGAACCCTGCGCGAGGTGCTCGCGGCGAACGGCGGCGGGCCCACCGCCGTCCACTCCTGCGCCCCCGAGGTGCCGTTCGCCCTGCTGCGGCGCGCCGGGGCGGATGCGGTCTCCTTCGACTTCTCCCTGCTCACCGAGCGTGAGGAGGAGGCGATCGGGGAGGCCGTGGAAGGCGGTACCCAGCTCTTCCTCGGCGTGGTTCCCGGCCTGGACACCGCATCGGCCGCATTGTCGGACCCGGGCGGTAGCGTCAAGGAGGTCAGGACGTTGTGGAGCAGGCTGGGGCTGGATCCGGGGACTCTCAGCGAGTCCGTCGTGATCACCCCGTCCTGCGGTCTTGCGGGAGCGTCGCCCGGGTACGCGCGCGCCGCGCTCGCCCACTGCGCCCGGGCCGCGAGGTCGCTCGCGGACAACCCTGAGTGACGGGGAGTCCGGGTCGGAAGTCAACGGGGCAACGGGAGGAACGGACGATGGCCGGCGAACAGCAGGCGCGGCAGCTGACGGGTGTGCCGGCGGAGGTGCGGGAGCGGCACGCACGCCTCGCCGAGCAGATCGAGGAGCACCGCTTCCGGTACTACGTGAAGGACCGGCCGGTCGTCGACGACGCCGAGTTCGACCGGCAGATGCGCGCCCTGGAGGCCATCGAGGACGCACACCCCGAGCTGCGCACACCGGACTCACCGACCCAGAAGGTCGCGGGCCCCTACACCACGGAGTTCACCTCCGTGGAGCACCGGGAGCGGCTGCTCTCCCTGGACAACGCCTTCGACGACGGGGAGCTCGCCGCCTGGGCCGAGCGCGTGGCCAAGGACGTGGGCGGCGGCGGACACCACTTCCTGTGCGAGCTCAAGGTGGACGGCCTCGCCGTCAACCTCACCTACGAGCACGGCAGGCTGACCCGCGCGGCGACCCGCGGCGACGGCCGCACGGGGGAGGACATCACCCCCAACGTCCGCACGATCGCCGAGATCCCCCACCGCCTCACCGGCGACGACGTGCCCGCGCTCGTCGAGATCCGCGGCGAGGTCTTCTTCCCCATGGAGGCCTTCGAGGTCCTCAACGCCCGGCTGGTCGAGGCCGGCGACAAGCCCTTCGCCAACCCGCGCAACGCGGCGGCCGGATCGCTGCGGCAGAAGGACCCGAAGGTCACCGCCACCCGCCCGCTGCACATGGTGGTCCACGGCATCGGCGCCCGCGAGGGCTTCGACATCGACCGGCTCTCCCAGGCCTACGACCTGCTGCGGGAGTGGGGCCTGCCGACCGCCCGGCACAACAAGGTGGTCGAGTCCCTCGACGAGGTGCGGGAGTTCATCGCCTGGTTCGGGGAGAACCGCCAGTCCGTCGAGCACGAGATCGACGGGGTCGTCGTCAAGCTCGACGAGATCCCGCTCCAGGGCAGGCTGGGCTCCACCTCCCGCGCACCCCGCTGGGCGATCGCCTGGAAGTACGCCCCGCAGGAGGTCAACACCAAGCTGGTCAACATCCGCGTCGGCGTCGGGCGCACCGGACGGGTCACGCCGTACGCCCAGGTCGAGCCGGTCGAGGTGGCGGGATCGGAGGTCGAGTTCGCCACCCTGCACAACCAGAACGTGGTGAAGGCCAAGGGCGTCCTCATCGGGGACACGGTCGTGCTCCGCAAGGCGGGCGACGTCATCCCGGAGATCCTCGGACCGGTCGTCGACCTGCGGGACGGCGGCGAGCGTGCGTTCGTCATGCCGTCCGAGTGCCCCGAGTGCGGGACGCCGCTTCGCCCGATGAAGGAGGCCGACATCGACCTCCGCTGCCCCAACGCCCGCTCCTGCCCGGCGCAGTTGAGGGAGCGCCTGGCCTATCTGGCGGGCCGCAAGTGCCTGGACATCGACCACTTCGGCTATGTGGCCGCCGCGGCCCTCACCAGACCGCTGGAGCCCGAGGAGCCGCCGCTGCTGGACGAGGGCGACCTCTTCGGTCTGACGGTGGACCGGCTGCTGCCCATCCGCGCGTACGTCCTGGACCCGGACAGCGGACTGCCCAAGCGGGACCCGAAGACCGGTGAGGAGAAGATCGCCACGGTCTTCGCCAACCAGCAGGGCGAGCCCAAGAAGAACGCCCTCGGCATGCTGGAGGGCATCGCCGCGGCCCGGACGGCCCCGCTCGCCCGGATCCTCACCGGGCTCTCGATCCGGCACGTGGGACCGGTGGCCGCCGTCGAACTGGCCCGCCAGTTCCGCTCCGTCGACCGGATCGACGAGGCGTCCGAGGAGGAGCTCGCCGCCGCGGACGGCGTGGGACCCATCATCGCCGCGTCGGTCAAACAGTGGTTCGCCGAGGACTGGCACCGCGAGATCCTGCGCAAGTGGCGGGAGGCCGGAGTCCGCATGGAGGACGAGGGCGCCGGCGAGGACGAGGGGCCGCGGCCCCTGGAGGGCCTCACCGTCGTCGTCACCGGCACGCTGACCGCGCACACCAGGGACGGCGCCAAGGACGCCCTGCAGAGCCGGGGGGCGAAGGTCACCGGCTCCGTCTCGAAGAAGACCTCCTTCGTGGTGGTCGGCGACAACCCGGGGTCGAAGTACGACAAGGCGGTGCAGCTGAAGGTGCCCGTCCTCGACGAGGAGGGCTTCGCGGTGCTCCTCGGACAGGGGCCGGACGCGGCCCGGGAGGCCGCGGTGCCCGTCGAGGCCTGATCGGGACCCGGACGGCGCGTGGCCGCGGGCGGGAAGGGGAAGTATCCCCACGAGGCGGACGGGAGAGCGCCGGCGGGTCCGGGCCGGTGCGGACGCGTCACCTGTTCGGCGCCTATCAGACAGCCCGGGACACCGGGGCCGCATTCGGGCAAGACCTGCGGAGCGCTGCCCGCAACGGCCCTCCTCCGCCTACTGTTGAACGTGCACCTGCCGTGCCCGGCCGCGTGGTGGGATGGGGTCGTGGTGGCATCGGGGCGGGGGTCACCGTGGGACATCGGCACCGCCGGCTGTGAGAGGGACGGAATGAAACCGACCGAGAGCGCCGTAACGGTGTCACGGCTGCAGGGTTTCGCGGGCCTCACGTCCAGAGTGGGCGCCCTCGTCGTGGCGGCCGCCGCGGTGCTGCTCGCGACCGGGTTGTACCGGACGGTCGACGCGGGCGACGCGCTCTTCCCGTCCGGCACCGCGGGCTGGTCGCTCGCCGTGCTCACCGGGATCGTCGTGGGCCACCTGGTCGCCCTCGGGCGGGACCGCTGGTGGGGCGGCACGGGCTCCGGCGCGGCCCTCACCCTCGCCGTCCTGCTCCTCTACGGCTGGGTGGCCGCCGGGCTGGTCAGCCTCGTCGTCGTGGTGCTCGTCGGGACGGCCAGGCGTCACCGCTGGTGGCAGGGGCTGCTGCACGGCGCGGTGGACATCATCGGCATCGGCGCGGCCGCGCTCGTCCTGGACGCCTTCGGTCAGGTGGCGAGCGTCGAGACACCCTGGCGACCACTCCACTGGGGCATCGAGGCCGCACCGGAAGTGCTGCTCGCCGCCGGCGCGTACCTCCTCGTCACCCGCTTCCTGCTCTGGCTGGCCCGGGCGTCGCAGACCGGCGGACTGCCGACCGTCGCCCGCACCGCGCTGCTGCGCCAGGGACTCGTGGCGGTCGCCCTGCTCGGCATCGCCCCGCTGATCTGCGTGGTGGCGTCCGCCATGCCGGTGCTGCTGCCGCTCTTCGCCGTTCCGCTGATCGCCCTGGACTCCACGCTCTGGATAGCCCGTGCGCGCGCCGAGGAACAGCTGAGGGACCCGCTCACCGGACTGCCCAACCGCCAGTGGCTCCTGGAGCGGACCTGGACGGCGCTGGAGGAGACCGCCGCCACCGGCGAGCGGTCCGCGCTCGTCCTCATCGACCTCGACCGGTTCCGGGCCGTGAACGACACCCTCGGCCATCTCGCCGGTGACCGGCTGCTGCTCCAGATCGCGGAGCGGCTGCGGCTCGCCCTGCCGCGCGGTGCGGAGGCCGCGCGGCTCGGCGGCGACGAGTTCGCCGTGCTGCTGCCGACCGCGGACTCGATCACCAGCGCCCAGCGCATCGCCCGCCACCTGGTCGCCGCCCTGTCCTCCCCTCTCGACCTGGACGGGCTCACCCTGGTGCTGGAGGCCAGCGCCGGGGTCGCCGTGCACCCCGACCACGCCCTGGACGCCGAGGGCCTGCTCCGCCGCGCGGACGTGGCCATGTACCAGGCGAAGCGGGACCGCACGGGCGTGGAGGTCTACGAGTCCAAGCGCGACAGCAACACCCCCGACCGGCTGGGCCTGCTGGGCGACCTGCGCCGCGCGCTGGACGCCCGCGAGGTCGAGCTCCACTACCAGCCGAAGGTCCGGTTCGACGGTCAGGTGGCCGGTCTCGAAGCGCTCGTGCGCTGGGTGCACCCGGAGCGCGGGCGGGTTCCCCCGGACGAGTTCATCGCCATCGCCGAGTCCTCCGGGCTGATGCCCCACCTCACCGAGTACGTGCTGGAGACCGCGCTGGCCCAGGTGGCGAGGTGGCGGGCGCAGGGACTGATGGTCCCCGTCGCCGTCAACGTCTCGCCGCGCGACGTCCACACCCCCGGTTTCGCGGGCAGCGTCGCCGCCCGGCTCGCCCGGCACGGTGTCCCGGCCGGGGCCCTGCAGCTGGAGATAACGGAACACGTCCTGCTGGAGGACCCGCAGCGGGCCGCCGACACCCTGGCGGGGCTCACCGGGCACGGGGTGAAGATGTCCCTCGACGACTTCGGTACCGGCTACTCCTCCCTCGTACACCTGCGCAGGCTGCCGGTGAGCGAGCTCAAGATCGACCGGTCGTTCGTGGCGCGGCTGGCCGTGGACAACGAGGACGCGGAGATCGTCCGCTGCACCATCGACCTCGCCCACTCGCTCGGCCTGGTGGTCGTGGCCGAGGGCGTCGAGGACGACGAGACCTGGGAGCGGCTGCGGGACCTGCGCTGCGACGCGGTGCAGGGATGGCTCGTCGCGGCGGCCATGCCGCCGCAGGAGACGACGGCCTGGCTGCGCGCCCGGGGCGAGCACGGCTGGCGCCGCCCGTCGGAGCTGGAGGCCGCGGCCGCCCCGGCGGCGGCCGAGCAGGCGCCCCGGCCCGCGGGGCACGCGCTCAACCCGGGCCCGGCCACGGCCTGAGGGCACCGGCGGGGCGGGCACCGCAGGGCGGAGGACCCGGGGCGCGGCGTCCCGGGGCCGGTCGCGCCCGGCGGCTCCCCGGCGGACCGGGACGGCGTCCGGCACCGGACGGCGGACGGAGGTCAGGGCCGGCCGCCCCGCGGCACCGGCGGGCCGGACGGGGAGGGCCGGGACGGCGCCCGGCGGCCGTTTTGTCCTCAATCGGCGGCCGGGCTCGATCCGGCCGCCGCGGAGGGGCCCGGCGACCCCATAGGATTGGGCCACACCCACACACCGAACCCTGAGGATCGCTGCATGCCTGGCATCACGCGCGAGGAGGTCGCCCACCTCGCCCGGCTGGCGCGTCTGGAGCTGAGGGGCGAAGAGCTCGAACACTTCGCCGGTCAGCTCGACGACATCATCGGCGCGGTCGCCCGCGTCTCCGAGGTCGCCGACCAAGACGTACCGCCGACCTCCCACCCGCTGCCGCTGACCAACGTCATGCGCGCGGACGAGGTCCGTCCGTCGCTCACCCCCGAGCAGGCGCTCTCCGGCGCCCCGGCCCAGGAGCAGCAGCGTTTCAAGGTGCCGCAGATCCTGGGGGAGGACTAACAGCCATGACGGACATCAGCACCATCATCAAGCTCACCGCCGCGGAGATCGCCGCGCGGATCGCCTCCGGCGAGCTGACGGCCGTCGAGGTCACCGAGGCCCACCTGGCCCGGATCGACGCCGTCGACGAGAAGGTCCACGCCTTCCTGCACATCGACCGCGAGGGCGCGCTCGCGCAGGCCCGCGCCGTCGACGCCAAGCGCGAGGCGGGCGAGAAGCTCGGCCCGCTGGCCGGCGTCCCGCTCGCGCTCAAGGACATCTTCACCACGCGGGACATGCCGACCACCGTCGGTTCGAAGATCCTCGAAGGCTGGGTCCCGCCGTACGACGCGACCCTCACCGGGAAGCTGAGGGCCGCCGACGTCGTCATCCTCGGCAAGACCAACATGGACGAGTTCGCCATGGGGTCCTCCACCGAGAACAGCGCGTACGGCCCGACCGGGAACCCGTGGGACCTCACCCGCATCCCGGGCGGCTCCGGCGGCGGCTCCTCCGCCGCGCTGGCCTCCTTCGAGGCGCCGCTCGCCATCGGCACGGACACCGGCGGCTCCATCCGCCAGCCCGCCGCCGTCACCGGCACCGTCGGCGTCAAGCCCACCTACGGCGGCGTCTCCCGCTACGGCATGGTCGCCTTCTCGTCCTCCCTCGACCAGGGCGGCCCCTGCGCCCGCACGGTCCTGGACGCGGCCCTGCTGCACGAGGTCATCGGCGGCCACGACCCGCTCGACTCGACGTCCATCGACGCACCGGTCCCGCCGGTCGTCGAGGCCGCGCGCAACGGCTCGGTCCAGGGCATGCGCGTCGGCGTGGTCAAGCAGTTCGCCGGCGAGGGCTACCAGGCCGGGGTCGTCCAGCGCTTCAACGAGTCCGTCGACCTGCTGAAGTCCCTCGGGGCCACGGTCGTCGAGCTGGACTGCCCGTCCTTCGACCTCGCCCTCTCGGCGTACTACCTGATCGCCCCGTCCGAGTGCTCGTCGAACCTGGCGCGCTTCGACGCGATGCGCTACGGCCTGCGGGTCGGCGACGACGGCACGCGCTCCGCCGAGGACGTCACCGCGCTCACCCGCGAGGCGGGCTTCGGCGACGAGGTCAAGCGCCGCATCATCCTCGGTACGTACGCGCTCAGCTCCGGCTACTACGACGCGTACTACGGCTCCGCGCAGAAGGTCCGCACGCTCATCACGCAGGACTTCGAGAAGGCGTTCGAGCAGGTGGACGTGATCGTCTCGCCGACGACCCCCACCACCGCCTTCCCGATCGGCGAGCGCGCCGACGACCCGATGGCGATGTACCTCGCGGACCTGTGCACGATCCCGACCAATCTCGCCGGCAACTCCGCCATGTCGCTGCCCTGCGGCCTGGCGCCCGAGGACGGGTTGCCGGTCGGGCTGCAGATCATCGCCCCCGCCATGAAGGACGACCGGCTGTACAAGGTCGGAGCCGCCGTCGAGGCGGCCTTCGTGGAAAAGTGGGGGCACCCGCTGCTTGAGGAGGCTCCGTCCCTGTGAGTGCCATGGCAAAGAAGGCCAAGAACTTCAAGAAGTCCAAGTCCGGCGTGTACCTGTCGCTCGGCACCACCGCTTTCGGCGCGCTCAGCGTCGTCAAGCAGGCGAGGATGGCCCGCCAGGACAACGACACGCTGCGGCTGATCGACGCCGCCGTGTCCGCCGCCGCGATCGTGACCGGCATGGCGATCCTCTACCGCGAACTCAAGCGTCTCGGCGACGACGACGTCCTGCTGGGCTGAGAGGGAAAGTTTCACCGTGACTGTCATCGACCTGGAGTCGTACGAGGACGCCCTCGCGACGTACGACCCCGTCATGGGCCTCGAGGTCCATGTCGAGCTCGGCACCAAGACCAAGATGTTCTGCGGGTGCTCCACCGAGCTCAAGCAGGACGCGAACTCGCAGACCTGCCCGGTCTGCCTCGGACTGCCGGGCGCGCTCCCGGTCGTCAACGAGATCGGCGTCGAGTCCGCCGTCAAGATCGGGCTCGCGCTGAACTGCGAGATCGCCGAGTGGTGCCGCTTCGCCCGGAAGAACTACTTCTATCCGGACATGCCGAAGAACTTCCAGACCTCCCAGTACGACGAGCCGATCGCCTTCGACGGCTACCTGGACGTCCAGCTGGAGGACGGCGAGGTCTTCCGCGTGCAGATCGAGCGCGCGCACATGGAGGAGGACACCGGCAAGTCGACGCACGTCGGCGGTGCCACCGGCCGTATCCACGGCGCCTCGCACTCGCTGCTGGACTACAACCGCGCGGGCATCCCGCTCATCGAGATCGTCACCAAGCCGATCGAAGGAGCCGGAGCGCGCGCCCCCGAGGTCGCCAAGGCGTACGTCGCCGAACTGCGCGAGCTCATCAAGGCGCTCGGCGTCTCCGAGGCCCGCATGGAGATGGGCCAGATGCGCTGCGACGTCAACCTGTCGCTGCGTCCGCACGGCACCGAGACCTTCGGTACGCGCTCCGAGACGAAGAACGTCAACTCGCTGCGCTCCGTGGAGCGCGCCGCCCGCTTCGAGATCCAGCGCCACGCCGCGGTGCTGAACTCCGGCGGGACGATCGTGCAGGAGACCCGGCACTTCCACGAGGAGGACGGCTCCACCACGGCCGGCCGCATCAAGGACAACGCCGAGGACTACCGCTACTTCCCCGAGCCGGACCTGGTGCCGGTCGCCCCTGCGCGCGCCTGGGTCGAGGAGCTCCGCAAGGAGCTGCCCGAGCTGCCCCGGCTGCGCCGCAAGCGGCTGAAGGAGGAGTGGGGTGTCAACGAGCACGACATGCAGTCCATCCTCAACGCCGGCGCGGTCGACCTGATCGTCGCCACGACCGACGCGGGCGCGCCCTCCGACCAGGCCCGCAAGTGGTGGATGGGCGAGCTCGCCCGCAACGCCAACGAGACCGGCCGCAGCCTGGACGAACTGCCGGTCACCCCGGCGCAGGTCGCCCGGGTCGCGGAGCTCGTCGCCGCCGGGGACCTCAACGACAAGCTGGCCCGTCAGGTCCTCGAAGGCGTCCTCGCGGGCGAGGGCGACCCGGACACCGTCGTCGAGAAGCGCGGCCTGAAGGTCGTCTCCGACGAGGGCGCCCTGGGCACCGCCGTCGACGAGGCGATCGCGGCCAACGCGGCGATCGCCGACAAGATCCGCGGCGGCAAGGTCGCGGCGGCCGGAGCGCTCGTGGGCGCGGTCATGAAGGCCACCCGCGGCCAGGCGGACGCGGCGCGCGTGCGCGAGCTGATCCTGGAGAAGCTCGGCGTCGAGGGCTGACCCCTGCGACGCCCTGGGGGCGGTGCACCCGTCGACCGGGTGCACCGCCCCCTTCGCGTCGCCGGGCACGGGGCGTGAAGGTCGCCCGTGAGGGTTGCCGCACACGGGGCGGGAGCGCCGCCCTCCCCGCGTCGCCGGACGCAGAGCGGGAGCGCCGCCCGCGAGGGTCGCCGCACACCGGCCGGGAGCGCCGCTCTCCTCGCGTCGCCGGGCACCGAACCCGGCACCGAACCCGCCGCGCCGTGCCGCCCGCGCTGCCCCTGCCACGCCGCTCGTGACGGGTCGTGCCGTGCGCCCGCCGTGCCGCCCGCGCGGAGACGTTCACCGCCAGGCCGTGCGGCGGTCTTCCCGCAGCCACCCGTCGTGACTAGCTTCCCAGGCGTAGACACGGAACCGGGAGGCTCACTTGACGACGGACATGTCACGGCGGCGGCTCTTCGCGCTCGGGGGCGGCGCGCTCGGCGCCGCGGCGGCGGGATCGTTCCTGCCCCCGTCGCTCCAGGCGGCGCTCGCCGCAGGGCCCCCGGCCGGGCAGTCCGGTGGTGCGGGGCTGGACGCCATCGACCACGTGGTGATCCTGATGCAGGAGAACCGTTCCTTCGACCACTACTTCGGGACGCTGCGCGGCGTGCGCGGCTTCGGCGACCGCAACGCCCTCGAACTCCCCTCCGGCAGGCCCGTCTTCGAGCAGCCGGGACCGGCCGGTACCACCGTCCTGCCGTTCCCCGTGCGGGAGGCGGCGGAGGCGCAGAAGAAGGACCTGCAGTACATCGGCGCCCTCGACCACTCCTGGAGCGGTGGCGCCAGAGCCTGGTCCGAGGGCTGGATGGACGGCTGGGTCACCGCGAAGACCGCCGCGACCATGGCGTACTACGACCGCGACGACATCCCGCTGCACCACGAACTCGCCGACACCTTCACGGTGTGCGACGCCTACCACTCCTCGATCCACACCTCCACCAGCCCGAACCGCAACCACCTGTGGAGCGGCCGGACGGGCGACGAGGCCGACGGCAGGCGCGCCGTGGGCAACGACGCCTACGACGAGGGCACCCACCCCGGATACGACTGGGGCACGTACGCGGAGCGGCTGGAGAAGGCCGGGCGGAGCTGGCGGACGTACACCGAGTGGGAGAACTTCACCGACAACCAGATCGAGTTCTTCGCCACCTTCAAGGCCGTCGCCCGCAAGGCGCTGGCCAGGACCGGCGGGCACACCTACATGGAGTCCTTCTACGCCGTCGTGCGTGAGGCGGACGAGGCGGAGCGGGAACGGCTGCTCGGCCTGCTCGACGAGGGCGTAGCCGCCCTGACCCCCGCCGAGCGCAGCCTGTTCGAGCGCGGGCTGCGCCGGGTCCCGACGGGCACGCTCGTCGACGCGTTCGCCCGGGACGTCGCGGCCGGGACCCTGCCCGAGGTCTCCTACCTGGTCCCCTCCGCGGTGGACTCCGAGCACCCGAGCGTCTCCTCACCGGTACACAGCGCGACCGTCGTCTACCGGGTGCTGGACGCGCTCGGCCGGCACCCCGACGTGTGGCGCCGCACCGTCGTCCTCATCAACTACGACGAGAACGACGGCTTCTTCGACCACGTCCCGCCGCCGGTCGCCCCGCCCGAGGTGACCGAGGAGCACTGGGAGGGCCATCCCACCGGACTGGGCGTGCGGGTGCCGCTGCTGGTCGTCTCGCCCTGGTCGGTCGGCGGACACGTCTGCTCCGAGGTCTTCGACCACACCTCCGTGATCCGCCTCCTGGAGCGCTGGACGGGAGTCGCCGAGCCCAACATCGGTGCCTGGCGGCGCCGGGTCACCGGTGACCTCACCTCGGCCTTCGACTTCACCCGTGCGCGGCGGCAGCCGGAGACGCGGCGCCCGGCCCCGGTACCGCCGTTCGGCGGCCGGTGGCAGCCCGAGCCGCCGGCCCGCCAGCGGATGCCCGTCCAGGAGCCCGGCACCCGCCCCGCCCGGCCCCTGCCCTACCAGCCCGACGCCCGGGCGACGCTCGTGGACGGCGGGCTGCGGGTGGACCTCAGCAACACCGGCCGGTCCTCGGCGCACTTCGCCCTCTACCCCTACGCCGGGGAGTTCCCCGCTCCGCAGCACCGGGACGTCAGGGGAACGGACCGCTGGACGGTGCCGCTGGACGGCCAGGGGTACCGCTTCACGGTCACCGGGCCGAACGGCTTCCGCCGGGAGTTCGAGGGCGCGGCCGTCGGCGGCGCCGAGGTGTCCTCCCGACTCGACGCCCACGAGCGGGACCTGCACCTCACGCTGCGGAACCACGGCAGGCGGACGCTCACCTTCACCGTGCGGCCGCTCGGATACGTCGACGAGGACGACCTGCGGAACTGGAGCCGGACGATCCGGGTCAAGCCGGGGCGCAGCCGCACCGTCGTGCACTCCGCGGCCGACGCCCACGGCTGGTACGACGTCGAGGTGACGGCGGACGAGCGCGGCTCCTTCCGGCGCCGGCTGATGGGCCACATCGAGAACGGCCGGCCGAGCGTCTCCGGCTGACCGGCGGCGACGGGGCGGCCCGGGCCCGCTGAGGGCCGTACCGCCGCCCAGGCGCGGAAGACGCGGGGCCGGAGGAGCGCACGGCGCGGAAGACGCGAGGCCGGAGACGCGGGGACGGAGGCGCGCACGGGGCGGAGGCCGAGCCGTGTGACCATGCCCACGAAAGGGGCACAACGCCGGAAACGGCTGACACAGTGAGGCTCTCAGGTCATGTGACTTCGTGGGATGTCCGCGTATGTCCCCCGTGGTCCACGAACCCCAGGAGCCCGTCCGTTGGCCGCCATCGCACGCTGGTGCCTCAGGCACCGCCTCGCCGCCGTCCTCATCTGGCTGTTCGCCCTCGGGGGCGTGGCCACGGCCGCGGGGTTCGCGGGGTCCGCCTACTCCGACGACTACGAGGTGCCGGGCACCGAGTCGGGCCGTGCCGGTGAACTCCTGCAGGCGGGGTTCGCGGACCTCGGGGGTGACACCGCCACCGTCGTCTGGCACACCCCGGCCTCCACCGTCCGCGACGGGACCGTCGAGCGGGCGATGACCGGCACGCTGCACACGATCGCCGCGCTGCCCGGAGTCGGCGACGTCACCGGCCCCTACGAGGAGGCGTCGCAGGGGCAGATCAGCGCCGACGGACGCACCGCCTACGCGACCGTGACGCTCGACCACCGGGCCGGTGCGCCGCCGCCCGGGCAGGCCCGGGCGCTCGCCGACACCGCGCGGGAAGCCACCCGTGAGGGACTCCAGGTCGAGATCGGCGGCACCGCCGTCGCGGCCACCGAAGCCCCGGTGTTCCACCTGAGCGAGGTCGTCGGGGTGGCCGTCGCCGCGGTCGTCCTCTTCCTCGCCTTCGGATCACTGGCTGCGAGCCTGCTGCCCCTCGCCACCGCCCTCGTCTCCGTCGGCACGGCGTACGCGGGCATCGTGCTGCTCGGCCATGTCATGACCGTCGCCGACTTCGCGCCGATGCTCGGCATGCTCATCGGGCTCGGGGTCGGGATCGACTACGCCCTCTTCATCGTCACCCGGCACCGCCGGGGGCTGCGGCGCGGCCTGTCCGTGCACGAGGCGGCCCGCAACGCCGTCGCGACCACGGGCCGCGCCGTCGTGTTCGCCGGCGCCACCGTCTGCGTCGCCCTGCTCGGCATGCTGGTCCTGCGGCTCGGCTTCCTCAACGGCGTCGCGGTCGCCGCCTCCCTCACGGTGGTGCTGACCGTCGCGGCCTCCGTGACCCTGCTGCCCGCACTGCTCTCCCTCATCGGCATGCGCGCCCTGAGCCGCCGCGAACGCGCCAGACTCGCCGAGCACGGCCCGGTGAGCGAGCGGGCCACCGGCTTCGCGGCCCGGTGGTCGGCCTTCGTCGAGCGCCGCCCCCGGCTGCTGGGAGCGGTCGCCGCCGCCCTCATGGCGGTCCTCGCGGTGCCCACCCTCTTCCTCCACCTGGGCACCTCCGACCAGGGCAACAACCCCGCCGCGACCACCACCCGCCAGGCGTACGACCTGCTGGCCGACGGGTTCGGCCCGGGCGTCAACGGACCGCTGACCGTCGCCGCCCACCTCGACGGAGCCGACGACCGGCTCGCCCTCGACGGGCTGCCCGCCGTGCTGCGGGGCACCGACGGCGTCGCCTCGGTGAGTCCGCTCACCTACAACGGCAGCGGTGACACCGCGTTCCTCAGTGTCGTCCCCGAGACCTCGCCGCAGTCCCTGCGGACCAGTGAACTCGTCGACCGGCTGCGCGACGACGTCCTGCCGCCCGTCGCCGAGGCGACCTCGCTCCGGATGTACGTGGGCGGGGTGACGGCCGGACACGACGACTTCGCGGAGATCATCATCGGCAAGCTGCCGCTCTTCGTCGGGGTGGTGATCGGGCTCGGCTGCCTGCTCCTGCTGCTGGCGTTCCGGTCGCTCGCCGTGCCCCTCAAGGCCGCGGTGATGAACGTGGCCGCCGTGGCCGCCTCCTTCGGCGTCGTCGTCGCGGTCTTCCAGTGGGGGTGGGGGAGCGAACTGCTCGGGCTGGGCAGCGCGGGCCCGATCGAGCCCTTCCTCCCCGTGATCATGGTCTCGGTGCTCTTCGGGCTGTCGATGGACTACCAGGTCTTCCTCGTCGGCCGGATGTACGAGGAGTGGCGGGAGACCGGCGACAACCGCCGGTCCGTCCGGGTCGGACTGGCCGAGACCGGCCGGGTGATCAACTCCGCCGCCGTGATCATGATCTCGGTCTTCCTCGCCTTCGTCCTCAGCGGCGACCGCGTCATCGCGATGTTCGGCATCGCGCTCGCCGCCGCCGTCGCCCTCGACGCGTTCGTCCTGCGCACCCTGCTGGTGCCCGCCCTGATGCACCTGCTCGGAGGTGCCAACTGGTGGCTGCCCGCCCGGCTCGACCGGCTCCTCCCGCACATCAGCATCGAGCCGCCGGACCGCCCGGTCCCGCGTGCGAAGATCCCGGGGGAGCGCACCGGAGAGGCCGGCCTGCCGGCCGCACAGCGCGTGCACTGAGCTTCAGCGCCGGACGCCGGACGCCGGACGCTGACGAACAGCGACCGACGCCGACAAACGCTGACAAACGACGACGAACGACGACCAACGAGGAGAGCCACTGTGTTCACGGTGTCGCTGGGGGACGACGGGGCGGAGCTCCGCCCGCTGGAGCCCTGGCAGGCGGAGGAGTTCCTGACCCACATGGACCGGGCCAGGGCCCTGGTCGACCCCTGGATCCCGTTCGCGTCCGCCGCCACGGACCTGGCCTCCGCCCGGACGCTGCTCCAGCGGTACGCGGACCAGCAGGCGGCCGACAGCGGCCGGCTCTACGGCATCTGGCTGGACGGCACCCTGGTCGGCGGCGTCCTCTTCCGGACCTTCGAGGCGAAGAACGGCACCTGCGAGATCGGCTGCTGGCTGGAGGCCGCCGCGGAGGGCCGTGGCCTGGTCACCCGCGCGGCCCGGATCCTGATCGACTGGGCCGTCGACGTGCGGGGCATGCACCGGGTGGAGTGGGTCGCCTCCTCGGCCAACCGGCGCAGCCTCGCGGTGGCCGAGCGGCTCGGCATGACCCGCGAGGGGGTGCTGCGCGAGGCGTATCCGTACCGCGGCAAGCGCCACGACGAGGAGATCTGGGCCGTTCTCGCACCCGAGTGGCGTAACGGACGGGGCTGAGGGGCCCCTGATTAAGGAGGTTCTCATAGAGGCCCCCTAGCGTGCGGCGCATGAACACCTCCCCCTCCACCCCGACCACCGACGACACCGAGGAGACGCAGGCGGCGCACGGAACCGCCACCGCACCGGACGCCACCGCCCCGGCGGAGACGGCCACCGCACCCCGGGTGACGAAGCAGGCCGACTCCCCGGAGGCCGTCGTTCCGGACGGTGTCGCACCGGGCGTGACCGCGTCCGACGTGACCGACATGGACGTGGCCGCGACGGACGCCGCCGCGGAGGACGGCCGCGAGACCGACCTGACACCCGACCCGTACGCCGACGCCGAGGCGGCCGCGGCCACCGGGGCCGGCACCGGCGCGGCGGCCGTGGTCGCCGCCGGACTCGGCATCGTCTCGCTCTCGGGCGCCTGGACCGGCCGCGTGGCCGCCGAACGCGAGACCCTGATCGGCCAGATCAAGACCTCCGGCGGCGGCAGCGCCGCCCAGCAGATCTCCGAGATCTACGGGGACGCCTGGCACAGCACCGCCCTCGTCAACGGGATCTTCGCCCTGCTCGCGCTGATCGTCGGCGTCTTCGTGCTGGTGCGGCCCGCCTTCGGTGCCCCCTCCGTGCTTCCGCAGGCCGGCTGGGTGCGCTCCGTCGCCCTGGCGGGCATCGCGCTCGGGGTGCTCGGTCTGCTGATCTCCGTGGGGATGTTCTTCGACCTCTTCGTCGCCCTGCCGTCCGCCGCCGGGGGCTGAGCCCCCGCCCGCCGCCGGACCCGCCCGGACCGGACCGCCTGCCGGCACCCCGCCTGCCCGGTACCGGTCCGCCGGTCGCCGGGCCGGCCGGGTCCGGCGGTGCGTCGCTACCGCACCTTCAGCAGCAGGATCCGGTCGTCGCCCGCCTTGGGGGTACCCCGCCCGTCCGTGTTGCTCGTGACCAGCCAGAGCCTGTCGCCCCCCGCGGCGACCACGGTGCGCAGCCGGCCGTACTTCCCGGTCAGGAAGGCCTGGGGGTCGGCCAGCGGCTGTCCGTCGGCCCGGCCCGACAGCGGGATCCGCCACAGCCGTTCACCCCGCAGCCCCGCCATCCAGATCGACCCCTCGGCGTACGCGATGCCGCTCGGCGAGGCCTGCGAGGTCTTCCACTCGGCCACCGGATCGACGAACCCGGACTTCCCCCGCTTCCCCTCGACCTCGGGCCAGCCGTAGTTCCCGCCCGGCTCGATCAGATTCAGCTCGTCCCAGGTGTCCTGCCCGAACTCGGACGCCCAGAGCCGCTTGCTGCTGTCCCAGGCCAGCCCCTGCACATTGCGGTGCCCGGAGGAGTAGACCGTCGAGTCGCCCCCGGGATTGCCGTGCACGGGCTCCCCGTCCGGCGTCATCCGGAGGATCTTCCCTCCGAGGGAGGACGCGTCCTGGGCCAGCCCCGTGTCCCCGGTCTCCCCGGTGCCCGCGTACAGCATGCGGTCGGGCCCGAACGCGATCCGGCCGCCGTTGTGGATGGCCCCCTTCGGAATGCCCCGCAGGATGGTGTCCGGGGCTCCCAGCTGCCGGCCGGCGGGCTTCTTCTCGTCGTACTGGAGGCGGGCGATCCGGTTGTCCGACTCGGTCGTGAAGTAGGCGTAGACGAGATGGTCCGCGCCGAAGGTCGGGGCGACCGCGAGGCCGAGCAGGCCCCCCTCACCCGCCGGTGCGACCCCCGGGACCGAGCCCAGCAGGGTCTTCTTCCCGCTCTCCCCGTCGACGCGGGTGACGGTCGCCTCGTCCCGCGAGCCGACCAGCAGGTCGCCCCCGGGCAGGGCGGCGACGCCCCACGGCGACGCGAGGCCGTCCGCGAGCGTCTTCACCACCTCGACCGAGCCCTCGGCCGGCGGCAGCTCCGCCGACGGGCTCGCCGTGGCCGGCGCGGAGGTGGGGGCCGCCGGGGGCGACGCCCCGTCACCGGCGGCCGGGCCGTCGGCGGACGAGCAGGCGGACAGCAGGAGGCAGGCCGAGGCGAGCAGGGCCATCACACCCCTGCGGAGCACGGGAGTTTGCACAGCACCGATCCTTTCGACGGTCGTACGACCACTGTTCCTACCCCGAGGACGGGTCACGGGTTCCCGGTCCCGGCTCATTCTCCCGTCCGCGGCCCCCGGATCCACGGTGCGCGGCCCGGACGCGGCCGCCCCGGACGCGGGTTCACCCGCGCACGGCCCGGGGGCGTCGCCCCGGACGGCACGGACCCGGGGCCCCGGCGTGCGCGCCCCGGGCCGTCGTCACGGACGCGGCCCCGGGCCCACGGTCCGCGCCCCGGCCGAGGCCGGCCGGGGCGGGCCTGCGGCGTCAGTCCCAGGACCCGCGGGCCCGCGGCAGCGCGGCAATCTCGGCCAGGTCCCGGTCCGTGAGCACCAGCTCCGCCGCTCCCGCGTTCTCCACGGCCCACCGCTCGTGTTTCGCGCCGGGCACGGGCACCACATGGGGACCCTGCCGCAGCACCCAGGCCAGGGCGACCTGGGCGGTCGTGGCGTCGTGCCGCTCCGCGATCCTGCGCAGCCCCGCCACCACGGGCTGGTTGGCCGCCATCATCTCCGCGGTGAAGCGGGGGTGCCTGGCCCGCGGGTCGTCCGGCTCGAAGCCCTGGCCCGGCTTGAGCGTCCCCGTGAGGTAGCCGCTGCCCAGCGGCATCGCGGCCAGCACGCCCACCCCCCGGGCCTCGCACCAGGGCAGCAGATCCGCCAGCGCCTGCGGCGACCACACGGAGAGCTCCGCCTGGACCGCGCTGACCGGGAAGACCTGCTGGACCCGTTCCAGCTGCCGGACGGTGCCGTCGTGCATCCGGGCCCCCCGACCGCGTCCGGCCCTGGCGCCCACCGCGCACAGTCCCAGCGCCCGCACCTTGCCGGCGGTCACCAGCTCCGCCATCGCTCCCCAGGTCTCCTCGACCGGCACCTCGGGATCCGCCCGGTGCAGTTGGTACAGATCGATCACGTCGGTCTGCAGCCGTCGCAGCGAGGCGTCACAGGCCCGGCGCACATAGCCGGGACGTCCGTTCGCCACGATGTGCTGATCGCCCACGAGCAGACCGCACTTCGTGGAGAGGAAGGCCTCGGACCGGCGCCCCCGGAGCGCCCGCCCGACGAGCAGCTCGTTGGTGAACGGCCCGTACATGTCGGCGGTGTCGAGCAGTCGGACGCCCGCGTCCAGCGCGGCGTGCACGGTCCGCACCGAGCGGTCACCGCGCTGCTGCGACGTGCTGTAGGCCCAGCTCATCGGCATACAGCCCAGCCCGACCGCACCCACGGCGAGTGCCGCCGCACCGATAGTCCTGCGCTCCAACTCCCCGGCCCCTCCCTCGATTCCATGATCACGGACCCCGTCCGCACCCCAAAGTAGCCGCTGTGGTCCGGTGCCCTTCGCATAGCCTCGTGACCATGACTACCGCACCTGCCAAGGACGTATGGCTGCCCTTCGCGGCCGAGGAGATCGACGGCCTCCCGGAGGGCCTCGACTACCGCTTCTGGGACGGCGGCCGGGAGTACCCGGCGGACCCCGACGACTGCGCGTTCTACGTCGTTCCGTACATGAAGGGCTCCGAGGTCGCCGTCCGCCCCCTGGAGGCGATGAAGGCCGTCCAGGTCGTCCAGACCCTCTCGGCGGGCATAGACCACGTCCAGCCGGGGCTCGCCCTGCTGCCCGCCGGAGTCCGGCTGTGCAACGCCCGGGGCGTGCACGAGGCGTCGACGGCCGAGCTCGCGCTCGCCCTGGTCCTCGCCTCGCTGCGCGGCTTCCCCGGCTTCGTGCGCGGCCAGGACGCGGAGGAGTGGCGGTCCGGCTTCTACCCGGCCCTCGCCGACAAGTCCGTCCTCGTGGTGGGCTACGGATCGATCGGCGAGGCCATCGAGGACCGGCTCGAACCCTTCGAGTGCGCGCGGGTGGTGCGCGTCGCGCGCTCCGCGCGGACGTCCGCGCGCGGTCCCGTGCACGCGATGGAGGCGCTTCCGGAACTGCTCCCGGAGGCCGATGTCGTGATTCTGTCCACCCCGCTGAACCCCTCCACCCGCGGGCTGGTGGGGCCCGGCTTCCTCGCCGCGATGCGGGACGGCGCGCTGCTCGTGAACGTCGCCCGGGGCGCCGTCGTCGACACCGGCGCCCTGCTCGCCGAGCTCGAATCCGGGCGGCTGCGCGCCGCACTCGACGTGACCGACCCCGAACCCCTGCCCGCCGGCCATCCTCTCTGGCATGCTCCCCACACACTGATCTCTCCTCATGTGGGTGGCAGCACCTCGGCGTTCCTGCCCCGGGCCAAGCGGCTGCTGGCCGGACAGCTCACCCGCTTCGCCGCGGGGGAGCCGGTCGGCAACCTCGTCCTCACGACGGACTGACCGCGCCCCGCAGCCGTCCGGGAGCACCGCGGCCCGGCAACACCCCAGGTCGTCACGGAGAGTAGAGGAACTATGTCCCTGAGTGACGACTCTGGTGTATCGTCCACAAGAGGGCAGCGTCGTGGAAGGGACGGCGCCGGGGAGGAAGTGGATCGCGAGGGGGCGATGGGCGATGTTCGGCCAGTGGAGATACGGACCGGCGCGGCGGGACGGACGGCGGAGGCCGGCGGCGGGGACGCCGGGGCCGGTCGGAGGGGCTCTCCGGTGAGCGCCCTCGGGGGTCTTCTCTCCCAGCGGCAGACCGCCGAGCGGGCCACGGGAGTGCGCACCCAGCTCGTCCTCGCCGTCGTCTGCGCCGGATACGCGGTGGGAGCCGTGTGCGGCTGGGGATCACCCGGATTCGCCCTGTTCATGGGGGACTTCGGCCTCAGCATCGCCGCCCTGATCGCCGCCGTCTCCTGCTTCCTGTACGCCCGCGCGGGCGGTGCCCGTCTCCGGCCCGCCTGGCTGCTCTTCTCGCTCTCCTCGGCCATGGCCGCCGGGGGCAACGCGGTCTGGGGATGGTACGAAGTGGTGCTGGGCCGGGGGGTCCCCACCCCCTCCCTGGCGGACCTCTTCTTCCTCTGCTTCGCCCCGCCCGCCATCGTCGGGCTGCTGGTCCTCGCCAAACGCCCCGTCACCCGGGCGGGCTGGGTCTGCCTGGTGCTGGACGCCTGGCTGATCGGCGGATCGCTGCTGACGCTCTCCTGGAGCCTCGCCCTGGCGCACACCGCACAGGTCGCCAACGCCGAGGGGGAGAGCGTCGCGAGGGCGGCCCTCTCGCTGGCCTACCCGCTGCTGGACATCGTCCTGGTGTCCATGGTCCTGGCGCTCCACTTCCGGCGGGTCAACGTCAACCGGTCGGCGGTCAACACGGCCATCGCGGGTCTCGCCCTGACCGTGCTGTGCGACGCCCTGTTCACGGCCCCGCTGCTGCGCTCGGCCTACCACTCCGGCCAGTTGCTGGACGCGGGCTGGTTCGCCGGCTCCCTGCTCCTCGCGTACGCCCCCTGGGGTGCGCACCGCGGCCAGGACAACGCTGTCGAGGCCCCCGCCGTCCCGGAGCCGCGTGCGGTGAGCCGCCCGATCGCCGGGTCGCTCGCCGCCCTCACGCCCTACCTGGCGGCGGCGGTCTGCACCCTCGGCATCCTGTACAACGTCGTCGAGGGGCGCAGGGTCGACCGGGTCGTGGTCCTCACCGGCTGCACGGTCGTGCTCGCCCTGGTCCTGCGACAGGCGATCATGCTCCTCGACAACATCGCGCTCACCCACGAACTGGCCCAGAAGGAGAACCACTTCCGCTCCCTGGTGCAGGGCTCCAGCGACGTCATCATGATCGCCGAGCCGAGCGGGGTGCTCCGCTACGTCAGCCCCGCGGCGGCCGGGGTCTACCGGCGGGAGGCCGAGGACCTCGTCGGCACGGAGCTGTCGTCGATCATCCACCCCGACGACCTCGGGGGAGTCGTCCACGAGCTGCGGCGCTTCCTCGCCGCACCGGCGCGCGAGAAGCCCACCACCCGGATCGAGTGCCGCTTCGGGGCCGGCACGGGCGACTGGCTGCACGTCGAGTCGACCGTCAACCGCCACCAGGGCGGCCTGCTGCTCAACAGCCGCGACGTGACGGAGCGGGTCAGGCTGCAGGCGCAGCTCCAGCACAACGCCGAGCACGATCCGCTCACCGACCTGCCCAACCGCGCCCTCTTCACCAGCCGCGTCGGCAAGGCGCTCGGGGGCCGCCGGGCCGGGGACCCCGGCACCGCCGTGCTCTTCATCGACCTCGACGGGTTCAAGGCGGTCAACGACTCCATCGGCCACCAGGCGGGCGACGAACTCCTCATCCAGGCCGCGCGCCGCCTCCAGGAGTCCGTGCGCACCTCGGACACCGCGGCGCGCCTCGGGGGCGACGAGTTCGCCGCGCTGATCGTCGGTGACGGGACGCGCGACCAGGCCGCCCGGGAGTACCAGGTCCACGAGATCGCCGACCGGCTGCGGCTGCGGCTCTCCCAGCCGTACCGGATCGGCACCGGCGAGGTGCGGGTGGCGGCCTCCATCGGGGTCGCCTTCGCGGAGCCCTCCATCACGCCCAAGGACCTCATGCGCAACGCCGACCTCGCCATGTACCGGGCGAAGGCGGGCGGCAAGGACCGGGTCGAGCTGTACGCCCCCCAGATGCAGGCCGACGTGGTGCGCCGCTCCGAGCTCGCCGCGCGGCTGCGCACGGCCCTGCGCGAGGGCGAGTTCGCCCTGCTGCACCAGCCCGTCGTCCATCTGGCCAGCGGGACGGTCGCGGCCGTCGCGGCCCAGGCCCGCTGGCGCTCCGCGCAGGGCCTCCTCTTCACCCCCGCCGAGTTCCTCCGGGTCTCCGAGGGCAGCGAACGCGCCGCCGAGCTCGGCACCTGGCTGCTGGAGGAGGCCGTCGAGCAGGCGGCCGACCGGTTCCGGGCCGGGCACCCGGTCTCCGTCTCCGTGCGGGTGTCGGCGGCCCGGCTGCTGGACCGGGCCCTGCCGCCGGGCTCCGTCGAGGAGCTCCTGACCCGGCACGGCCTGCCCTCGGGCGCCCTGATGATCGAAGTGGGCGACAACGACCCCCGGATCTCCTTCGACGAGCTGGAGCAGCGGCTGGTCGCCCTGCGCCGCCTCGGGGTCCGGATCGCCCTCGACGGCTTCGGCAGCGGGTACGCCGCGGTCCACGCGCTGCGCCGGCTGCCCGTCGACGTGCTGAAGCTGGACCGGTGCCTGGTGGAGGGGGTTGTCGAGTCGGCGCGGCTGCACAAGATCACCAGCGGGCTGCTGCGCATCGCGGGAGACCTCGGCATGCAGTCGGTGGCCGACGGCGTGGACATGCCCGAACAGGTGCGCGTACTGCGGGCCATGGGGTGCACCCACGGGCAGGGGATGGCCTTCGCCGGGCCGCTGGACGAGTACCGGCTGCGGCGCACTCTGACCAGGGGGAAGTTCCCCGTCCCCGGTGTCGGCCCGGTCGCCCGGACGGTGCTCGCGGGCGGGGCCATCCCGCTCCAGGGCCGCTCACATGATGAGACGGCCGTCCCACCCACTTGACACCGTGTGCGTGCCGGAGAGAGGGTCAATGCCATGCGCACCCGAATTCTCGTACTTGGAAAGCGCGTCGGCTGAAGCAGGGTCACTCATGGACACCCTGCAGACCGCACCGGCGCGCTCCCCTCGCTTGCCTCACGGCACGAGGGGTTTTTTGTTGCACCGGGGCCGCTCAGAACCCCGCAAAAACACCGCATAAACCCTCAGCTTCGAGAAGAGAATGCCGATGACCGAGCAGGCCACCGGGGCCCAGCACCCGCAGCCGCGGGCCCGTAACGGCGGACCGTCCTCCGCCTCCGTTGAGCACCTCACGGGCGCGCAGTCCCTCATCCGCTCGCTCGAGGAAGTCGGCGCCGACACGGTATTCGGTCTCCCCGGCGGCTGCATCCTGCCGGCCTACGACCCGCTGATGGACTCCACCCGGGTCCGCCACGTGCTGGTCCGCCACGAGCAGGGCGCGGGGCACGCCGCCACCGGCTACGCGCAGGCCACCGGCAAGGTCGGCGTCTGCATGGTCACCTCGGGGCCCGGTGCGACCAACCTCGTCACCCCGATCGCCGACGCCGCCATGGACTCCGTCCCCATGGTCGCGATCACCGGTCAGGTGGCCTCCGCCGCCATCGGCACGGACGCCTTCCAGGAAGCCGACATCTGCGGCATCACCATGCCGATCACGAAGCACAACTTCCTGGTCACCCGCGCCGAGGACATCGCGCACACCGTCGCCGAGGCCTTCCACATCGCCTCCACCGGCCGCCCCGGACCGGTCCTGGTCGACATCTCCAAGGACGCCCTGCAGGCCAGGACGACCTTCAGCTGGCCCCCGACGATGGACCTGCCCGGCTACCGCCCGGTCACCAAGCCGCACGCCAAGCAGATCCGCGAGGCCGCGAAGCTGATCGCCCAGTCCAAACGCCCCGTCCTCTACGTCGGTGGCGGCGTCCTCAAGGCCGGTGCCACCGCCGAGCTGAAGGTCCTGGCAGAGCTCACCGGAGCGCCCGTCACCACCACCCTGATGGCGCTCGGCTCCTTCCCCGACAGCCACCCGCTGCACGTGGGAATGCCCGGCATGCACGGTTCGGTCACCGCCGTCACCGCGCTGCAGAAGGCCGACCTGATCGTCGCGCTCGGGGCCAGGTTCGACGACCGCGTCACCGGCAAGCTGGACAGCTTCGCCCCGTTCGCCAAGGTCGTCCACGCGGACATCGACCCGGCCGAGATCGGCAAGAACCGTGCCGCCGACGTCCCGATCGTCGGCGACGCCCGCGAGGTCATCGCCGACCTCGTCCAGGCGGTCCAGGCCGAGCACACCGAGGGCACCACCGGCGAGGCCGCCCGGTCGGGGTACGCGTCCTGGTGGAAGGACCTCAACCGCTGGCGCGAGACCTACCCGCTCGGCTACGACCTGCCGGACGACGGCAGCCTCTCGCCGCAGCAGGTCATCCAGCGCATCGGCGAACTCGCCCCGGACGGGACGATCTTCGCGGCGGGCGTCGGCCAGCACCAGATGTGGGCCTCGCACTTCATCCAGTACGAGCAGCCCGCCACGTGGCTCAACTCCGGCGGCGCCGGGACCATGGGGTACGCCGTCCCGGCCGCCATGGGCGCCAAGGCGGGCATGCCCGAGCGCGCGGTCTGGGCGATCGACGGCGACGGCTGCTTCCAGATGACCAACCAGGAACTCACCACCTGCGCGCTCAACAACATCCCGATCAAGGTCGCGATCATCAACAACGGCGCCCTCGGGATGGTCCGCCAGTGGCAGACCCTGTTCTACAACCAGCGCTACTCCAACACCGTGCTGCACTCCGGCGCGGACAGCGACGGCGTCCCCGCCAAGGGCACCCGCGTCCCGGACTTCGTCAAGCTGTCCGAGGCCATGGGCTGCCACGCGATCCGCTGCGAGGACCCGGCCGACCTGGACAAGGTCATCGCCGAGGCCAACGCGATCAACGACCGCCCGGTCGTCGTCGACTTCATCGTCCACGAGGACGCCATGGTCTGGCCGATGGTCGCCGCCGGCACCTCCAACGACGAGGTCATGGCAGCGCGCGGCGTCCGCCCCGACTTCGGCGACAACGAAGACGACTGAGAGACAGAGAGAGACCGACTCCATGTCCAGCAAGCACACGCTCTCCGTCCTGGTCGAGAACAAGCCCGGCGTCCTCGCCCGGATCACGGCCCTGTTCTCCCGGCGCGGCTTCAACATCGACTCGCTCGCGGTCGGTACCACCGAACATCCCGACATCTCACGCATCACCATCGTCGTGAACGTCGAGGGCCTGCCCCTGGAGCAGGTGACCAAGCAGCTCAACAAGCTGGTCAACGTCCTGAAGATCGTCGAACTCGAGCCCACCGCAGCGATCCAGCGGGAGCTCGTCCTGGTGAAGGTCCGCGCAGACAACGAGACCCGCTCCCAGATCGTCGAGATCGTCCAGCTGTTCCGCGCCAAGACCGTGGACGTCTCCCCGGAGGCCGTCACGATCGAGGCGACCGGGGGCGCCGACAAGCTGGAGGCCATGCTCAAGATGCTCGAACAGTTCGGCATCAAGGAGCTCGTCCAGTCCGGCACCATCGCCATAGGGCGCGGCGCGCGCTCGATCACCGACCGTTCCCTGCGCGCACTCGACCGCACGGCGTGAACCCCGGGCCGCCTCGCCGCTCGTATGGCGAGACCCGGCAACGTATCCGACGCACCCCGCCGTACGGTGGGACGCAACACCTGCACACCAAGGAGAAGACCCAGTGGCCGAGCTGTTCTACGACGACGATGCCGACCTGTCCATCATCCAGGGCCGCAAGGTCGCGGTCCTCGGCTACGGCAGCCAGGGCCACGCCCACGCGCTGTCGCTGCGTGACTCGGGTGTCGACGTCCGTGTCGGTCTGCACGAGGGCTCGAAGTCCAAGGCCAAGGCCGAGGAGCAGGGCCTGCGCGTGGTCACCCCGTCCGAGGCCGCGGCCGAGGCCGACGTCATCATGATCCTCGTCCCGGACCCGATCCAGGCCCAGGTCTACGAGGAGTCCGTCAAGGACAACCTCAAGGACGGCGACGCGCTGTTCTTCGGCCACGGCCTCAACATCCGCTTCGACTTCATCAAGCCGCCGGCCGACGTCGACGTCTGCATGGTCGCCCCGAAGGGCCCCGGCCACCTGGTCCGCCGCCAGTACGAAGAGGGCCGCGGCGTCCCGTGCATCGTGGCCGTCGAGCAGGACGCCACCGGCAAGGGCCTGGAGCTCGCCCTCAGTTACGCGAAAGGCATCGGTGGCACCCGCGCCGGCGTCATCAAGACGACCTTCACCGAGGAGACCGAGACCGACCTGTTCGGTGAGCAGGCCGTCCTCTGCGGTGGCACCGCCGCTCTGGTCAAGGCCGGTTTCGAGACGCTGACCGAGGCCGGCTACCAGCCGGAGATCGCGTACTTCGAGTGCCTCCACGAGCTGAAGCTCATCGTGGACCTCATGTACGAGGGCGGCCTGGAGAAGATGCGCTGGTCCATCTCGGAGACCGCCGAGTGGGGCGACTACATCACCGGCCCGCGCATCATCACGGACGCCACCAAGGCCGAGATGAAGAAGGTCCTCGCCGAGATCCAGGACGGCACGTTCGCCAAGAACTGGATGGCCGAGTACCACAACGGTCTGCCCAAGTACAACGAGTACAAGAAGAGCGACAGCGAGTCGCTGCTGGAGACCACCGGCAAGGAGCTGCGCAAGCTCATGAGCTGGGTCGACAACGAGGACGCCTGAGGCGTCGCCGGGGGCGGGTCCGCAGCGGACCCGCCCCCGGCCCCGGTCGGCCCCGCACCCCGTGTCACTGCGGGACGGGGCGGGGTGGTGGCACGCCGGCGGCGCGGGTCCGGACGGACCGTTCGTCCCGTGCGAGTGATCCTTTTCCCAAGGCGCTGTCAGCGCCCGGCCGCATGACTACACTGCTGAACACATACACGCGTCAGGGCCCACAGTGTCGTGCGTCTTTCACGCGGCTAGCCCCTCCACCGCCTGCGGCCGTCGGGACGGCCGTCCGCACTGGACTTGTGAGGACACACGTGAGCCCGAAACCTGTCGTACTCATCGCCGAAGAGCTGTCGCCCGCCACGGTCGAAGCCCTGGGTCCGGACTTCGAGATCCGGCACTGCAACGGCGCGGACCGCGCCGAACTCCTCCCCGCGATCGCCGACGTCGACGCGATCCTGGTGCGCTCCGCCACCAAGGTCGACGCCGAGGCCATCGCCGCGGCGAAGCAGCTCAAGGTCGTCGCCCGTGCCGGTGTCGGCCTGGACAACGTCGACGTCGCCTCGGCCACCAAGGCCGGTGTGATGGTGGTCAACGCGCCGACGTCCAACATCGTCACCGCGGCCGAGCTGGCCTGCGGCCTGCTCGTCGCCACCGCGCGCAACATCCCGCAGGCCAACACCGCCCTGAAGAACGGCGAGTGGAAGCGCTCCAAGTACACGGGTGTCGAGCTCAGCGAGAAGACCCTCGGCGTCGTCGGCCTCGGCCGCATCGGTGTGCTCGTCGCGCAGCGCATGTCCGCCTTCGGCATGAAGATCGTCGCGTACGACCCCTACGTGCAGCCCGCGCGGGCCGCGCAGATGGGCGTCAAGCTCCTCACGCTGGACGAGCTGCTGGAGGTCTCCGACTTCATCACGGTGCACCTGCCCAAGACCCCGGAGACGCTCGGCCTGATCGGCGACGAGGCGCTGCACAAGGTGAAGCCCTCGGTGCGCATCGTCAACGCCGCGCGCGGCGGCATCGTCGACGAGGAGGCGCTCGCCTCCGCCCTCAAGGAGGGCCGGGTCGCCGGCGCCGGCCTGGACGTGTACACCAAGGAACCCTGCACGGACTCCCCGCTGTTCGAGTTCGACCAGGTCGTCTGCACCCCGCACCTCGGCGCCTCCACGGACGAGGCGCAGGAGAAGGCGGGCATCGCGGTCGCCCGGTCCGTCCGTCTCGCCCTCGCCGGTGAGCTCGTGCCCGACGCGGTCAACGTCCAGGGCGGGGTCATCGCCGAGGACGTGCGTCCCGGACTGCCGCTCGCCGAGAAGCTCGGCCGGATCTTCACCGCGCTCGCGGGCGAGGTCGCGGCCCGCCTCGACGTCGAGGTCTACGGCGAGATCACGCAGCACGACGTGAAGGTGCTCGAACTCTCCGCGCTCAAGGGCGTCTTCGAGGACGTCGTCGACGAGACGGTGTCCTACGTCAACGCCCCGCTCTTCGCGCAGGAGCGCGGCGTCGAGGTGCGCCTCACGACCAGCTCCGAGTCGCCGGACCACCGCAACGTGGTGACCGTCCGCGGCACGCTGTCGAGCGGCGAGGAGGTCGCGGTCTCCGGCACGCTGGCCGGCCCCAAGAACCTCCAGAAGATCGTCGCGATCGGCGAGCACGACGTCGACCTGGCGCTCGCCGACCACATGGTCGTCCTGCGGTACGAGGACCGTCCGGGCGTCGTGGGCGCGGTCGGCAAGATCCTCGGCGAGGCCGGCCTGAACATTGCGGGCATGCAGGTCTCGCGGAAGGACGCGGGCGGCGAGGCGCTGGTCGTCCTCACCGTCGACGACACGATTCCGCAGCCGGTGGTCACCGAGATCGCCGACGAGATCGGAGCCACCTCGGCGCGTTCGGTGAACCTCACCGACTGAGCGAGGTGTGACACGGCCGCGCCCGGCCGACGGATCCCGGATCCGTCGGCCGGGC
>NZ_JBEXRT010000026.1:0-102648 GCF_040613235.1 Streptomyces sp. NPDC006296
GGGCCGGCTGGGCGGGGCCGCCGGGCCGCGCGCGGGCGGCCCCCGTGCCGTCGGCCCGGGCCGGACTCTCCTCGTGCGGACCGGCGGTGCGGCCCGCGGCCCGGAGCGTGACCGTGCCGTCGGTCGGCGGGCGTCCGCCGGACCGGTCGGCGCGGAGGGTCACGGTGCCGTCGGTGACCCGGTCGTCGCCGTCGCGCGGGCCGGTCCCGGCGCCGCGCGCGGGGACCGGGCCGGCGGGCACAGCGGCCGCCGGGGCGCCGGCCTCGGGGGCGCGCGGCTCGGGCGTACGGGCCTGAGGGGTTCGGGCCTCGGGCGTGCGGGGCTGGGGGGCGTGGGGGGCGTGCGCCTCCGGCGTGCGCGGGTCGGGGCCGCCCCATGCGACGTGGTGGTCGCGGTCGCCGCCGAAGCCGGCCTGCCGGGAGGTGTCCGCCTGCCAGGCGGTCGCCGGCAGGGACCTGCCGGCAGCGGCGTCCGGCGCACCGGCGTCCGGGCCGCCGTCGCCGCGGGCCGCGTCCGCCCCGGCGACCTCGTCGAAGTACATCGGCCCCGTCTCGTCCACCGGGGCGGAGGCGGCAGGGGCGGGCCCGGCCGGGGCGGAGGCCGCCGCGGGGGGCGTTCCGGGATGCGCCGCGGGGGGCGCCGCCTCCTGCGGAGGCGCGGGCCGGCTGGTGCCGGGGACCCACGCGGCGCCGTTCCAGTACCGGACGTATCCGGGGATGGACGGGTCGGGGTAGTAGCCCTCGCGGGGGCTTTCGTCACCGGGTGCCGGGGTTGGGGCGCTCATCACCGTGGTCCCGTATCTCTTCGAGGCCTCAATACAAGGGTCCACATCTATCAGACCGCCGGTCACCCCCGGGCCGGTCCTGCTGTTTGGACCACTTTCAGGGTCCGGGCAAGTTTTTCTGGGAAGTCGCGTCATAGACGTCCGGGAGGGCGCTCTCTCCTTGTGCGGACCGGTCACGGGACCGGGCCCTACGAGTATCGGAAGGTCGTGCACCCTCATGCAGAACGCCGTGGAACGCGAGCTGGAAGTGAAGCTGGTCCTGTCGCCCGAGCGGTCGGTCCCGGTGCCCGCCCGGCTGTCCTACTTCACCGACGACCCCTACGCCGTGCACATCACCTTCCACATCGGCTCCGAGTCCCCCGTGCACTGGACGTTCGCCCGTGAGCTGCTCGTGGAGGGGGTGTTCCGGCCCTGCGGGCACGGGGACGTGCGGATCTGGCCGACGAAGATCGAGGACCGGGGCGTCATCTGCGTCGCGCTCACCTCGCCGGACGGCAACGCCCTCCTGGAGATGCCCTCGGTCGCCGCGGCCGCCTGGGTGGAACGCACCCTGCGGGTGGTCCCCCCGGGCAGCGAGAGCGGTCTGCTGGGACTGGACGGGGCCCTCGCCGAGCTGCTCACCCCGCTGCCGGCCGACGACCTGTGGCTGAGCGATCCGTGGTCCCAGGAGGAGCAGCAGGACGGAGAGGGATGAGCCGGGGGCGCGCCGCCTCAGAACAGCTTGCCGGGGTTGAGCAGTCCGAGCGGGTCGAAGGCGGCCTTGATGCCCCGCTGCAACTCGATCCCGGTCTCGCCGAGTTCGCGGGCGAGCCACTCCTTCTTCAGGACGCCGACCCCGTGCTCGCCGGTGATGGTGCCGCCCAGCTCCAGGCCGAGCGCCATGATCGCGTCGAAGGAGGCGCGGGCCCGGCGCGACTCGTCGGGGTCGGTGTGGTCGAAGCAGACGACGGGGTGGGTGTTGCCGTCACCCGCGTGGGCGCAGACCCCGATGGTCAGCCCGTACTCCTCGGCGATCGCGGCGGTGCCCTCGATCATCGCGCCCAGCCGGGAGCGCGGCACGCAGACGTCGTCGATCATCGTGGCGGACTTGACGGTCTCCAGCGCGGGGAGGGACATCCGGCGTGCCTGGAGCAGGAGTTCGGACTCGGCCGCATCGTCGGCGGGCACCACCTCGGTGGCGCCGGAGGCCTGGCACAGCGCGCCGACGGCGGCGAGGTCGGCGGCCGGGTCGGGCGTGTCGAACGCGCAGAGGAGGAGGGCCTCGGTCGTCTCGGTGAGGCCCATGGAGGCCATCGCGTTGACGGCGCGCACCGTCGTACGGTCCATCAGTTCGAGGAGTGACGGGGTGTGGCCCCGCTCCATGATCCGGCACACCGCGTCGCAGGCCGCCGCGGCGGACGGGAACTCGGCGGCGAGCGCGAGCTGTCGTGGCGGCTGGGGCCGCAGCGCCAGGGTGGCCCCGACCACGATGCCGAGACTGCCCTCGGAGCCCACGAAGAGCCGGGTGAGGTCGTACCCGGCGACCCCCTTGGCGGTGCGCCGCCCGGTGGACAGCAGCCGCCCGTCGGCCAGGACGACGTCGAGGCCGAGGACGTACTCGGCGGTCACGCCGTACTTCACGCAGCACAGGCCGCCGGACGCGGTGCCGATGTTGCCGCCGATCGTGCACATCTCCCAGCTCGACGGGTCCGGCGGGTAGGAGAGGCCGAGTTCGGCGACGGCGCGCGACAGCGTGGCGTTGACGACCCCGGGTTCGACGACCGCGATCCGGTCGACCGGGCTGATCTCCAGGATCCGGTCCATCCTGACCAGGGAGAGCACGATGCAGCCGTCGGAGGCGTTGGCCGCGCCCGAGAGGCCGGTCCTCGCCCCCTGGGGGACGACCGGGATCCGCAGGGCGGTGGCGGTCCGCATGACGTGCTGGACCTCCTCGACCGTGCGCGGGAGCACCACGACGGCGGGGGTGCCGGCCTCGCAGAAGCTCGCCATGTCGTGGGCGTAGGAGACGGTGACGTCCGGGTCGGTGATCAGGGCCTCGGGCGGAAGACCTGCGCGCAGTCGTTCGAGGAGTGCGTCCATGATCCGAGCGTGACACCCGGGGCCAATGGTGTGAACCCGTCTGCGTCGGCCTTCCCGGAGCGCGATGTGATCGTCGTACTGACGCAGAGTGAAGGCCATGGATGCCAAGCCGCAGCAGAATCCGGAGCCGCCCCGGTCCTCCCTGCCGCCCCAGGGCGCGACGGCCGTCACCCCGCCTCCCACGCCGATGCGCACCACACTGCGCAGGGCGGCGTTCGGAGCGGTGGCCGGAGCCGTGCTCGTGGCCGGAGCGGTGATCGCCGTACCGGACGACGAGGTGGCCGCGCCGCCCGCGCCGGGGCCCGTCGCACGGGCCGGGGCCGCTGCGGCGGCCGGGTCCCCCGCGTCCCTGTCCGACCTGACGGCGCTGATCGGCGACCGGCAGAAGTGGGTGGAGACGCACCCCGCGGACGCCCCGTCCTGGGCGGTGCTCGGCACGTCGTACGTCGAGTGGGGGCGGCGGTCCGCGGACACGGCGTACTACTCCAGGGCCGAGCAGGCGCTGCGGCGTTCGCTGGCCGCCCAGCCGGGCGAGCGGGGGAACACGGCGGCGTGGGTGGGGCTCGGGTCGCTCGCCCTCGCCCGGAACGACTTCGTCGCCGCGAAGAAGTGGGGCGAGACGGTCCGTTCGCGGCAGCCCGGGAGCTGGACGGCGTACCCGGTGCTGATCGACGCCTACAACGGCCTCGGCGAGTACGCGGCGGCGGCCAAGGCCGTCGAGAAGTTCGGCACCCTGCGCAAGGGCGTCCCGGCGCTGGCCAGGACGTCCGACATGTACCGCAACCAGGGCTGGCGCGAGGACGCCCTGGCCACCGCCCAGGAGGCGGCGGACCGCGCCACGACGGCGGCCGAGAAGGCGGTGGCGCTGCACCGGCTCGGGGACCTCGCGGCGGAGCGCGGGGAGCCGGCGGAAGCCCTCGCGCAGTACGACGCGGCGCTGCGCACCGACCGGAGCCACCTCGTGTCCTTCGCCGGCCGGGCCCGTGCGCTCGCCGCCCTGGGCCGCACGGACGAGGCGCTGGCCGACTACCGGACCGTGACGGCGAAGCTGCCCCGGCCCGAGTACGTGCTCGAACTCGGCGAGCTGTTCGAGTCGGTGGGGCTCGACGGTGACGCCCGCACCCAGTACGCGAACCTCCGCGACCTGCTCTCGCGGGCGAGGACGGCCGGGGTCGACGAGTCGCTGACCGAGGCCCGTCTGGAGGCCGACCACGGTGATCCGGAGGCCGCGGTGGAGCTGATGCGCACCGCGTGGGGCGCACAGCGCCGCAGCGCGGCGGTGGCGGACACCCTGGCCTGGTCGCTGCACCGGGCGGGACGGAGCGAGGAGGCCGTGCAGTACGCCGACCGGGCGGTGGAGACCGGGGTGCGGAACGCCGCGTACACCTACCACCTGGGGGTCATCGAGAGTTCCCTCGGCCAGGACGGCCCGGCCCGCGGTCATCTGGAGGAGGCCCTCCGCACGGATCCGGGCTTCTCGCCGCTGGCGGCCCCGCTCGCGCGGGAGGCCCTGGACGCGCTGGGTGATCCGGCCGGGGGCGGCCCGGCCGAGATGCGGCCGCCGGCCCCGGAGCCCGAGCCGTCCGCCGCGCCCCCGCCCTCCCGTGCGCCGTCGCCGGAGCCCGCTGGTGCCGGGGCTTCGCCGGAGGCCTCGGAGCAGCCCTCGGCCGGGGGCGGCGAGGGGGCCCGGCGGGAGCCGGAGGCCTCGGCGACCCCGGCCCCTGCCCCGCGGGCGAAGGACGGGGCCGGCGCCACCGCTGCCCCGTGACGGCGTACGGGAGGAGCCCCTCGCCGGGGCTCCTCCCGTACGGCCGGGTCAGAGGTTGCCGCGCTTCTCCTGCTCCCGCTCGATCGCCTCGAAGAGCGCCTTGAAGTTGCCCTTGCCGAAGCCCATCGAGCCGTGCCGCTCGATCATCTCGAAGAAGACCGTCGGGCGGTCCTGGACCGGCTTGGTGAAGATCTGCAGCAGGTAGCCGTCCTCGTCGCGGTCCACGAGGATCTTCAGCTCGCGCAGAGTCTCCACGGGCACCCGGGTCTCGCCCGCCCACTCCCCCAGGGTGTCGTAGTAGGAGTCCGGGGTGTCGAGGAACTGCACGCCGGCCGCCCTCATGGCGCGCACGGAGGCGACGATGTCGTTCGTGGCGAGCGCGATGTGCTGGACGCCGGCGCCGCCGTAGAACTCCAGGTACTCGTCGATCTGCGACTTCTTCTTCGCGACCGCCGGCTCGTTGATGGGGAACTTCACCTTGAGCGTGCCGTCGGCGACGACCTTCGACATGAGGGCGGAGTACTCGGTGGCGATGTCGTCGCCGACGAACTCCTTCATGTTGGTGAAGCCCATGACCGTGTTGTAGAAGGTCACCCACTCGTTCATCCGGCCCAGCTCGACGTTGCCGACGCAGTGGTCGACGGCCTGGAAGGTCCTCTTGGCGGCCGGCTCGACGATCGGGTCGGCGGCGGCGTAGCCGGGGAGGTAGGGGCCGTCGTAACCGGAGCGCTCGACGAGCGTGTGGCGGGTCGTGCCGTACGTGGCGATGGCGGCGAGCACGACCGTGCCGTGCTCGTCCTTGACCTCGTGCGGCTCGGTGATGCCGCGCGCACCGTGCTCGACGGCGTAGGCGTAGGCCGCGCGGGCGTCGGGGACCTCGATGGCGAGGTCGACGACCCCGTCGCCGTGGGCGTGCACGTGGTCGGCGAGGAAGGTACCCCACTCGGTGGACGCCTTGATGACGGAGGTGAGGACGAAGCGCGCCGAACCGTTGGTCAGGACGTAGCTCGCCGTCTCGCGGCTGCCGTTCTCCGGTCCTGAGTAGGCCACCAGCTTCATGCCGAAGGCGGTCGAGTAGTAGTGGGCCGCCTGCTTGGCGTTGCCCACGGCGAAGACCACCGCGTCCATTCCCTTGACCGGGAAGGGATCGGCCTGCCGGGCGGTGTCGGGGGTGGTGTGCACAGTCTCAGTCATGTCCGAAGGTTCCCGCCGGTCCGCAAGGTGCGCAACAGTTCGCGCATCCACTGGTCAATGCGTACAGCCCGGGGCCAGGATGGGCGGACCATCTGTACAGGCTGACCATCGGGAGACGGTTCGTGGCGATCGATCATCTGGACGGCCGGCTCATCCTGCTGCTGGCCCGCGAGCCGCGTATCGGCGTGCTGGAGGCGTCCAGGCGTCTCGGGGTGGCGCGGGGGACGGTGCAGGCGCGGCTGGACCGCCTTCAGTCGAATGGCGTCATCCGGGGTTTCGGCCCGGAGGTGGACCCCTCGGCGCTGGGCTACCCGGTCACGGCGTTCGCCACCCTGGAGATCAAACAGGGCCAAGGATCGGACGTGCGGGCCCATTTGAGTGGTGTGCCGGAGGTGCTGGAACTGCACACGACGACCGGCCACGGGGACATGCTCTGCCGGCTGGTCGCCCGCTCGAACGCCGATCTCCAGCGGGTGATCGACCGCGTGGTCGGCTTTGATGGCATCGTCCGGGCGTCCACGGCGATCGTCATGGAAAATCCGGTGCCGCTGCGTATTATCCCGCTCGTTGAGCAGGCTGCAGGGGACACCGACTGAGCCTACGGAGCAACATGTGAACTTCTGGGAGTATCTGGGCACCCGCCACCAGCAACTGCTCATCGACACGTATCAGCACGCCAGCGCCGTCTTCCAGTGCATGGTCATCGCGACGCTCCTCGGCGTCCTGATCGGTGTCGTCAGCTATCGGAGCAGCTGGGGCGGCGCGCTGGCGGTCACGTCCACCTCGGCGATCCTGACCATCCCCTCGCTCGCCGCGATCGGCCTGCTCATCCCCCTGGTCGGCCTCGGGGTCCCGCCCACCGTGATCATCCTGACCCTGTACGGGCTGCTGCCCGTCGTCCGCAACTGCATCGTCGGCCTGCGCGGGGTCGACCCGTCGCTCGTGGACGCGGCCAAGGGCATCGGGATGTCCCGGACGCGGCGGCTCCTCAAGGTCGAACTGCCCCTCGCATGGCCCCCCATCCTCACCGGCATCCGGGTGTCCACCCAGATGCTGATGGGCATCGCGGCCATCGCCGCCTACGCCTCGGGCCCCGGACTCGGTAACGAGATCTTCGGTGGCCTCGCCTCACTGGGAAGCGCAAACGCCATCAACAAGGTACTCGCCGGCACGGTCGGCATCGTCATCCTCGCACTGCTCTTCGACGCCGCGTACGTGGTCCTCGGACGGCTGACCATCCCCAGGGGGATCCGTGCCTGACACCGCCACCGCGTCGACGGAGCCGATCGCGTCCGGCTCGGGTTCCGCCTCCGGCGCCACCATCCAGCTGGAAGACCTCAGCAAGTCCTACCCGGGCAGTGCCGGGCCGGCCGTGGACAGCGTGTCCATGGACATCAAGGCCGGTGAGACCGTCATCCTCGTGGGCCCCTCCGGCTGCGGGAAGTCCACCACGCTGAAGATGATCAACCGTCTGATCGAGCCGACCTCCGGGCGGATCAGGATCAACGACGAGGACGTCACCGACATGGACCCGGTGAAGCTCCGTCGCAAGATCGGCTACGCCATCCAGTCCTCCGGTCTCTTCCCGCACATGACGGTCGCGGAGAACATCGCCCTCGTGCCGAAGATGACCGGCTGGTCGAAGTCCGGGGTGAAGGACCGGGTCGAGGAGATGCTCGACCTGGTCGGACTGGACCCGCGGGAGTTCCACGGGCGCTACCCCCGTCAGCTCTCCGGCGGCCAGCAGCAGCGTGTGGGGGTGGCGCGCGCGCTCGCCGCGGACCCGCCGGTGCTGCTGATGGACGAACCGTTCGGGGCGGTCGACCCGATCACCCGCGACCACCTCCAGGACGAGCTGATCCGGCTCCAGCACGAGCTGCACAAGACGATCGTCTTCGTCACCCACGACTTCGACGAGGCCATCAAGCTGGGCGACCGGATCGCGGTGCTGCGGGAGCGTTCGCACATCGCGCAGTTCGACACCCCCGAGGCCATCCTGACGAACCCGACGGACGACTTCGTCTCCGGTTTCGTGGGCGCGGGCGCCGCCCTGAAGCGGCTCAACCTCACCCGTGTACGGGATGTCGGGATCGCCGAGTTCCCCACGGTGACCGTCGAGGACCCGCTCCAGTCGATCTTCAACAAGCTGCGGGACGGGCACCACAACGAGCTGCTGATGCTGGACCGCCGCAACCGCCCGTACAAGTGGCTGCGGCGCGGCGACCTGATGCGGGCCAAGGGCTCGCTCGCCCGTGCCGGGCAGCTGGTGCACGACACCGTGACCCGGGACGCGACGCTGCACGACGCGCTGGAGGCCGTGCTGACCGACAGCGGCGGCCGGGTCGCAGTGACGGGTCGGCGCGGTGAGTTCATCGGCGTGGTCGACATGCACACCCTGATGAACTCGGTGCAGGAGCTCCTGGAGGCCGACCGCCTCGCCGCGATGGAGCACCGGCACGACCGGGAAGAGCTGCGCGTCCACCGGACGGAGCAGGAGCAGGAGGGTGGTGACGGCGGGCTATGACCCCCAGTCATCAGGCTCCCGCCAAGGGAGCCCGACCGCCCGGAGAGCACGACGTCGGCGGGCACTCCTTCCGTGACGAGGAGACGGAGCCCTCGGCGCCGCACGCCGCGCCGGGACGCCGGATCACCTGGAAGAAGCTCGTCCTGGTGCCGGCCGTCCTCGCGGTCGTCCTGGCCCTGACCTACCTGTGGATCTCCCAGGTCGAACTCGACTCCATCGCGAAGAACTCGCTGGCCGGCGACACCGTCGAGGTCCGCTGGTGGCAGCACGTCAAGCTGACCGCGATCTCCACCTTCTGGGTGCTGATCATCGCGATCCCGCTCGGCATCGCGATGACCCGGCGCGGGCTGCGGAAGGCCGCACCCGGCGTCACGGCCGTCGCGAACATCGGACAGGCCACACCCGCCATCGGACTGCTCGCCCTGCTGGTGATCTGGCTGGGCATCGGTCCGTCGACCGCGATCATCGGCATGGTGATCTACGCCGTGCTGCCGGTGTTCTCCAACACGGTGGCGGGTCTGAACGCCATCGAGCCGACCCTCGTCGAGGCCTCCCGGGGCATCGGCATGTCGGCGATGGGCACCCTCACCAAGGTCGAACTGCCCCTCGCGGTCCCGCTGATCCTCGCGGGCGTGCGGACGGCGCTGGTGCTCAACGTGGGCACGGCGACGCTCGCCACCTTCGGGGGCGGCGGCGGACTCGGCGACCTGATCAGCTCGGGGATCCAGACCCAGCGCATGCCCGTGCTGGTGCTCGGCTCCGTGCTGACGGTGGTGCTGGCGCTGCTGGTGGACTGGCTGGCGTCGCTGGCCGAACTGTGGCTGACGCCGCGCGGACTGGAGGAAGCGTGAGGGTACGTACCGGCCTGGCATCGGCGGCCGCGCTCGCCCTCCTGCTCACGGGGTGCGGGCTGAAGAGCGGGTCGCCGCTGGTGGACGACGTGGAGCCGGGGTCGATCGGGAAGGGGCAGCCGCTCAAGGGCTCGTCCCTGACGGTGACCTCGAAGAACTTCAGCGAGAACATCATCCTCGGGCAGATCATGGGCCTGGTCTTCAAGGCGGCCGGCGCCGAGGTCCTGGACCGCACGAACCTGCCGGGGTCGGTCAGCGCCCGCGAGGCGGTCGTCAAGGGTGAGGCCGACGCGCTGTACGACTACACGGGCACGGCGTGGATCACCTATCTCGGCCACGCCAAACCGATCGTCGATCCGCAGAAGCAGTGGAAGGCCGTCCGCGACGAGGACATCGGCAACGGGGTGACCTGGCTTCCGCCGGCCACCCTCGACAACACGTACGCGCTGGCCATCAGCAAGAAGAACAACGCGAAGTACCACCTGAAGACGCTGTCGGACGTGGCCGCCCTCGCGAAGAAGGACCCGAAGGCCGTGACGGTCTGCGTGGAGAACGAGTTCGCCTCGCGGGACGACGGACTGCCCGGGATGCAGAAGCTGTACAAGATGAACCTGCCGGCCGCCAACATCCAGAAGATGGACGCGGGCATCATCTACACCCAGGTCTCCAAGTCCAACTCCTGTCTGCTGGGTGAGGTCTACACCACGGACGGCCGGATCAAGGCGATGGACCTGGACGTCATGGAGGACGACAAGCAGTTCTTCCCCAACTACAACGCGGCTCCCGCCATCCACACGAAGACCCTGGAGAAGCACCCGGAGATCGCCGAGCTGCTGGCGCCGATCACCGAGAAGCTCACGACCCAGCTCGCGCAGGAGCTGAACTCCAAGGTGGACGTGGACGGGGAGGACCCCCACGAGGTGGCGAAGGCCTGGCTGCTGAAGGAAGGATTCATCAAGGAGGGCTGACCGGGAGGCGGCCGGTCCGGTCCGGGGCTGCGGCCGCCCCTGGCCGGGCCGCTCTCTGCCGTGCGCCCGCGGCGCTCGGACGGGCTCGCACCGGGCGGGGCGCACTTCCGGGCGGGGCTCAGCCCGCCGGCGTCACCTCGCGCGGTACGGAGGGGCCGGTGCCGCGGGTCAGCAGCTCGGGACCTTGCCCCCGTGGTCCAGGGCCCGCAGCGAGGACACCGCGTTCGTGAGCGTGGTGACCGGGATCAGCCGCAGGCCGTCGGGCCGCTCGGCGTTCGCCTGCTTGCACTCGGCCTTCGGGACGAGGAAGACGGTGGCGCCGTCCCGCCGGGCGGCCTGCGTCTTGAGGGAGACCCCGCCGACCGCGCCGACCGTGCCGTCCGCATCGATCGTCCCCGTGCCGGCGACGGTACGGCCGCCGGTCAGGTCGCCGCCGGAGCCGTCGCCCGCCAGCTTGTCGATGATGCCGAGGGAGAAGAACAGGCCCGCGCTCGGGCCGCCGACGTCGGCGAGGTGCAGGGTCACGTCCACCGAGCCGGGCTTCTTGTCCAGGTACCGCAGGGCCGCGTCCACGGCGACGTTCTGCGACGTCCGCATGTCCTGGAGGTTGTGCTGCTCGATCTGCTTCTCGGAGCCGCCGGTCGGGTAGACGGAGTCGCGCGGCATGACCGCCCGGTCCGTCCTGAACCAGCTGTCGACGACGTCACCGATGCCGATGTCGGCCGTGGGGGAGGTCGCCAGGATCGTCGTCATCCGCAGCTCGCCGTCGGTGGTCCGGGTGGGCGTGCCCGTGATCGTGATGACCGGCGTCCCCTTGTCGTCCCCCAGCACGTCGGCGGTGGTGCCGGGCTGCGCGACGGTGAACGGCAGGGGCGCGAAGGCCGCCGCGCCGAACAGGGCGAGGACGGGCAGCGCACAGAGGGCGAGAGCGCGGGGGCGGGAGAGACGAATGGCCACCCGACCAATCTAACGGCCACGGGCCTCCGGGCCCGACCGCCCCGGTGCCTGCGGGAACCCCCGGCCGGGCCGGCGGGACGCCGAGGGTCCGCGGGGAAGATCCGGGCCGGGAGCCCGGGCTCCGCGGGGACGGTCCCGGCCGGGCGGCCGGGCGTCCCGGTGCCGGAGGGGCGGTCCGGGCCGGGGTGGCCGGACGACCCGCCTCCGGCGGGCGGGTCCGGTCCGGGCCGGCCGGGCACCCCCGCGCCGGAGGGGCCGTACTCCCGGCCGGGGCGGTGGACCTAGCGCAGGGCGTCGGCGACCTCGCGGGCCGCGTCGAGGACCCTCGGCCCGACCCGTTCCGGTACGGCGTCCGAGAGCATCACCACGCCGACGCTGCCCTCCACGCCCGAGACCCCGACCAGCGGGGCCGCCGCCCCGCACGCGCCGGCTTCGCCGCCGCCCCGGGTGAGGGTGTAGCCGGGGTGGTCGTGCGTCTTCTGACGGGCGGTGAGGATCGCCCGGCCCGCCGCGCCCCGGTCCAGGGAGTGGCGGAAACCGGCCCGGTAGGCCACGTGGTAGTCGGTCCAGGTCGGCTCGACGACGGCGACCGTGAGCGCGTCCGCCCCGTCCACCAGCGTGAGGTGCGCGGTGGCCCCTATGTCCTCGGCCAGCGAACGCAGTGCGGGCAGTGCGGCCTCCCTGACCAGCGGGTGCACCTGCCGGCCCAGGCGCAGGACGCCCAGGCCCACACGGGCCCGGCCGCCCAGGTCGCGCCGGACGAGCGCGTGCTGTTCCAGGGTGGCGAGCAGCCGGTAGACCACCGTGCGGTTGACGCCGAGTTTGTTCGACAACTCGGTGACGGTCAGGCCGTGATCGGTATCGGCGAGCAGTTTGAGGACACGCAGTCCCCGGTCGAGCGTCTGAGAAGTCTCCGCGGTCACGACGCCCTCTCCCTCGTGATGAGCGGGGCGGTTGTCTCCGGGGTGCCGACGCCGGTCCCACGGCGACGCACCGAGAGGCCGCCGGCTGGTCATGGCACCGGCTGCACTCCGCGGCGACACTGCCACGGGGCGTTCATGTTTCGGGGAGATTAGCGAGAGGGTCCGCTCAGCGGAAGCCCTCGTCCAGAATCCGGTCTCCTCCCCGAACGGCGCGGTATAACCGCCGGTCAGCGGCGGACCGTCCGGAACGCGAACATCTACGCGCGTTCAAGTCGGGCGACTCGGAGGCAACGCTCCGTGCATCAGGTGTGAACGATTGTTAACTCACCGTGAAGAGCGCGGAAAAATTTTTTCACCACCGGCGCCCGGAACCCCCACGCGCGCCCGCCCGGGTCCGCGCGCGCCGTCCGGCTCCCCGCCGCACCGTCCCGCACCCCTCCGGGGCCACGGTCCCGCCCGCGGATCCGCTGCGGGCCGGCGCGACGGCACGGCCACCGCGGGCGAGGGTGCGCCGGGCCACGCGCCGGTGTCCGGCCGAGGGGCCGGACATCCCGCCCGGACGACACCGCGGCCCCGGTGCGGAGGCGGGTCACGCCGCCGCACCGGGGCCGTCAGTCGTCGTACCGGGGGCCGGGGGCTGCCGCACCGGGGCCTTCGGGCCGGGGCCGTCGGGCCGGGCTCAGCGCATCCTGGTGGCCCACTCCTGGACCTTCTTGATCCGGTCCTGGATCTGCCCCGCCGTGGCCTCCGCACTCGGCGGGCCGCCGCACACCCGCCGCAGCTCGGTGTGGATCACACCGTGCGGCTTGCCGCTCTGGTGCGTGTAGGCGGACACCATCGTGTTGAGCTGCTTGCGGAGTTCCAGCAGCTTCTTGTGCGTGACGACGGGCCGCTCCTCGGCCGCCTTCTCCAGGAGGTCGGCCTCCGCCGCCGGCTTCTGACGGCTGTGGGCGATCTGCCGGGTCTGCCGCTTCTGGAGCAGCAGCTGCACCTGGTCGGGTTCCAGGAGCCCCGGGATGCCGAGGTAGTCCTGCTCCTCCTCGCTGCCCGGGTGCGCCTGCATGCCGAACTCGGCGCCGTCGTACAGCACCCGGTCGAAGACCGCGTCGGACTCCAGCGCCTCGAAGGGCAGCTGGTCCTCGGTCTCCTCGTCCTCCAGCTTCTCCGCGTCGGCGAGGAGCTGGTCCTCCTCGGCGAACGGATTCTCCTCGTCGCTGCCCTTCTTCGGCTTGTCGAGCACGTGGTCGCGCTCGACCTCCATCTCGTTGGCGAAGTCGAGCAGCATCGGGATGGTCGGCAGGAACACCGACGCCGTCTCACCGCGCCGCCGTGACCGCACGAAACGGCCGACGGCCTGGGCGAAGAACAGCGGGGTGGAGATGGTCGTCGCGTACACGCCGACCGCGAGGCGCGGCACGTCGACGCCCTCCGACACCATCCGGACCGCGACCATCCAGCGCGACCCGTCCTGGCTGAACGCGTCGATGTTCTTGGACGCGGCCTTCTCGTCGGAGAGGACCACCGTCGGCTTCTCCCCCGTCACCGACTTGAGGATCTTGGCGTAGGCGCGCGCCGACTCCTGGTCCGTCGCGATGACGAGCCCGCCGGCGTCCGGGATGCCCTTGCGGACCTCGGTCAGCCGCTTGTCGGCGGCGGCCAGCACGTTGGGGATCCAGTCACCGGTCGGCGCGAGCGCGGTGCGCCAGGCCTGCCCGATGGTGTCCTTGGTCATCGGCTCGCCGAGCCGGGCCGCGATCTCGTCCCCGGCCTTGGTGCGCCAGCGCATGTTGCCGCTGTAGCTGAGGAAGATCACGGGCCGCACCACGCCGTCGGAGAGCGCGTTGCCGTAGCCGTAGGTGTAGTCGGCCGAGGAGCGGCGGATGCCGTCGTTGCCCTCCTCGTACGCCACGAACGGGATCGGGTTGGTGTCGGACCGGAACGGCGTACCCGTGAGGGCCAGGCGCCGGGTCGCCGGGTCGAAGGCCTCCTGGCAGGCCTCGCCCCAGGACTTCGAGTCACCGGCGTGGTGGATCTCGTCGAGGATCACGAGCGTCTTGCGCTGCTCGCAGCGGTTGCGGTGCAGCATGGGCCGGACACCGACCCCGGCGTACGTGATCGCGACCCCGTGGTACTCCTTGCTCACGGGACCGGCGCTGTAGTCGGGGTCCAGCTTGATCCCTATGCGGGCGGCTGCCTCCGCCCACTGCTTCTTGAGGTGCTCGGTGGGCGCCACGACGGTGATCTGCTGCACCACGTGGTGGTGCAGCAGCCATGAGGCGAGGGTCAGCGCGAAGGTGGTCTTGCCCGCGCCGGGGGTGGCGACCGCGAGGAAGTCGCGCGGCTGCTCCTGGATGTACTTCTCCATGGCACCCTGCTGCCAGGCTCGCAGCTTCCCGGCCGTCCCCCAGGGGGCGCGGCCGGGAAAGGCGGGTGAGAGGTGGTGGGAGGCGGTAGTAGTCACGGTCTCCGGTTCGGGGCACTCGGGTACGTGGGGCGCTGTCCGTGCGGGCCGCGGGCAGCCCGTACGCGATACGACAACCGGGCCACCCTACCGGCGGGCGAGGCCGGACCCCTTGGCCGACGCCGCCCGGAGGGAGAGTGCGACGGCGGTCACACCGCGGCGACCACCGGCTCACGCGGGCGCACCCCCGCGATGACCTGGGGGTCCGCGGACGGCGGACACATCCGGTCGCCCTGGGCGGTCATCGCCTACTCCTGGGGTCGCGCACGGCCCGCGACCCACACCCCCACCAGCGCCACCGCCGCCATCGGCAGGAAGACGACGGTGAAGGCGCCGGGGTGCGCCGCCGCACCGCTGTCCACGGCCCCGTGCGCCGCCGCTCCGACCGCCCCGCCGCCGAGGGCGGCGAACACCGCGCCGCCCCCCGCGAGCAGCAGCGCGTTGGCGAGCCCGTCGGAGATCTGCAGCGCGGCGGAGTTGGCCCCCGCGTCCTGCGGAGCGGACAGCTGGAGGAGGAGCACGCTCGTCGACGCGATCACGATGCCCATGCCGAAGCATCCGACGGCCCAGACCACGGCCAGGGTCCACACCGGCACCGACTCGATCAGCACACTCGGCGCGGCGACGATCGCCACCGCCACGAGCACCATGGCCACCACCACGAGCGCGCCCCGGTACGGCTCCGTGCGCGGACGGGCGAGGATCCACGCGCCGAGCGCCCAGGTCAGACCGCCCGCCGCCAGGGAGAGGCCGGCGAGGGTCGGGGACAGTCCGCGCTGGGTCACCAGCATCAGCGGGACGAAGGACTCGGCGACGATGAACGAGCCGGAGGCGATCCCCCGCAGCAGGATCACGGCGGGCAGCCCGCGCGCGGCCCGCACGGTGCCCCGGGGCAGCAGCCCGCGTACGGCGGGGACGAGCAGGGCGGCGCCGGCCAGTGCCGGGACCAGCGACAGCCACCTCAGCTCCTGGCCCGCGTACTGGAGCAGCCCGGCCCCCGCCGAGATCCCGAGCGCGAGCCGGATACGGCGGCCGTCGAGGGGCTTCGCGGCGGCCTCCGCGTCCACCGGGCCGCCGGCCATCCGCCGGATCGCGGGCAGGGCGAGGCCGAGCGGCAGGAGGATGAGCACCGGGATGCCCACGAAGACCCAGCGCCACCCGAGGTGTTCGGTCACCGTCCCCGAGGCGAGCGGCCCGACGACGGACGGCACGATCCAGGCGGCCGAGAAGGCGGCCATGATGCTCGGCCGGATCCGCTCCGGATAGGCCCGCCCGATGACCACGTACAGCGCGACGATCACGAGCCCGCCGCCGACGCCCTGGACGGCACGCCCCAGGATGAACGTCCACATGCCGCCCGCGGTCCCGGAGAGCAGCAGTCCCGCCGCGAACGCCCCGATCCCGCCGGCCAGCGGTGCGAGCGGCCCGCGCCGGTCGGCCCACTGCCCGGAGACCACCATGGCGAAGAGGCTGGTCGTGAAGTACGCGGAGAACGCGAACGCGTAGAGCGGGATACCCCGCAGCTCACGGGCCGCGACCGGCATCGCCGTGCCGACGGCGGTCGCCTCGAAGGCGATGAGCAGGACGACGGACACGATGCCGACGCTGAGCGCCCGGTACGAACGCCCCAGCACGCCCTCCGCGGGAACGGGTGCGGCGGTCGTCTCCACGAGGGCGGCCGCACCTTCGGCGTCGCGGGGTTCCAGGGCAGTCATGAGCCCCAGAGTAAGGGCCGAACCGCCGGGTGACCCCTGTCGGTGGGCGGGATCCGGCTGGTCCCTTGGTCGTACGACCGGGGCCGGTGGCGTCCTTCGCCCGGTTCTTGGGGCGGGGCGGGGGCGCCACGCACACGGTCTACGCCGGGTCGAGTGCCGGCCGGGCTTCCAGCCCCCCGTCGTCCTCGCAGCCCAGCGCCTTCGCCATGGCCAGCGAGAAGGAGTGGGCGACGGTCGCGTAGGCGTCCCGCAACGCCCCGGGGTCGCCCTCGGGATCCGTGGGCATGCCACCGCGTTCGACGCCGATGTCGATGTGGGCCGGGCCGGATCCGGGCAGCTTTCCGCCCCGGCAGCCGAAGCGGAGGAACGCGCCGTCCGGCGCGGTCAGGGCACGCTCCCCCATCTTCAACACGGTGAACTTCTCGGCCGGGTCGTCCACCGGGGCGCTGCCGGACAGCCGCCAGGTGATCCGGAGCTCGTCGCCGGACGTGCCATCGGCGGTGTGGACGCGGCAGACGTCCCCGGTCGCCGTGGCGGAGGACGCGAACCGGTCGGCCAGCTCCTGTGCCGCGTGGGCAACCGTGGACCGCTCACCCGACGCCGCGAACTCCGACGAGCCGGTGATCACCTCCAACGCCTCGCCCGCACCGGTCGACACCGCCTTTCCGCCGCAGAGCCTCCCGGCCGCGACGGCCTCGTCCGCTCCCGTGGCGGGCTCGTCGGCCCCTCCCGCGCAGCCGGTGGCTCCGAGAACCAGGGAGCCGGCCACGGCGGCACCGAGGAGCCCCCCGCGCACCCTACGACTGACAGCCATCTGCATCCTTCCCGTCCTTGGGCGTCCACCGGCCTCAGCCGGTCTCCGGGTCGTTCCCCTGCTGGTTCTCGCGGTCATTGCCCGTCGCGTAACCGATCCTCATGGATTCCTTGAGGTCCTGTCCGAACGAACTGTCGGAGGTCACACCGTTCCGCTCCATGAACTCCTCCATCGGGGACTCGGCCATGCTTTCACCCGCGGAGTAGACCTTGGTCTTCTCGTCACGGGTGAGCTCCTCGACCTTCTCCTTGTGCTCGTCCACCGAGTTGTCGGACATATCACCGACCATCTGGCCGATGACCTGCTCGACGGCGCCTCCGGCCGTGTCGGTCGCCAGCGGGATGAGGACCGCCGCCGCTCCCACGGCCGCGGTCGCGGGAAGGAAGGCGACACCCGCCGCCACGCCCGCAACGGCCCCGAACTCGATCCAGCCGGACCGCTTGGCAACCGCCTTCTCGTAGTCCTCGTGGGTCTTCAGGTTCGTCGCCTCGACCTGGTCGGCACGGGACTGGTCGAGCATGCCCTGCACCTCGGCGCCCACGTGCACGGTCGCCCTGGCAGCACCCTCGTCGATCTTCCCGTCGGCGCCCACCTGCCCCTCCAGCACACTGCGGGAGTACACCTGCTCCGCGGCCGAGACCGTCGCATAGGCATCGGGGTGCTGGCCGAGGGCGCTGAGGAAGCCCCGGACCTCGCCCCGGCCGTTCTGGTCGTCGGTGTCCGCGAAGTCGAGATGCGCCCCGGAGTTCTCGCCCGGCGCAAAGGGGCTGTTCGCATCGTTCTTGTCCAGCGCCCAGTTGATGTCGTCGATGTAGCCGGCGCCCATGGTGCCCAGGCTGTCGGACATCGCCTCCTGCTCCTTGAGCAGGCCGGCGTCCGCCCCGTACTTCTCCATGACCTGCTGCATGACCGCCGCGTTGTCGGCGTCCCGCACCACGCTCGCGTCAGGGTGTCCGGCCGGGTAGCCGAGGGTGGCCGACTCCAGTGCGTGGCCCAGCGCGTCGGGCATCTGGTCGAGGGAGTTCTTGAGCTCGTCCTCGTCCAGTGAGTTGACGTCCGGGAAGGACTCCCACTTCTCGTTGCCGAAGAAGTCGAGGTAGTTGTCGATCGGCGTCTCGCCGTTCTTACCGAGGTCCGCCGTGGCGCCCCTGTTGACCGTGCCGTCCTCGTTGTACGCGGTGGGCGGATCGTTGAAGAAGTGCTTCGCCGCGTCCGGGCTGTTGCCGAGCGCCTCCAGCATGGCGGTCGCCGGGTCGTAGCCCGCACCGTTGACGCCCGAGGGGTTGAACGGGTTCTTGAAGGGGCTGTTCACCATCTTGTTCTCGGCGAACAGGTACGGGTCCTTCTGGTGCAGCTGCGCCACGTGCTCGGCGATCGGGTTGAGGAACGACTTGTCGTAGTTCCCGTACCGCATGATCCCGCCGAGCAGCTGGTACCCGAACGGCCCGTTGTAGTCGTGCTTGGCCAGCGGGATGCGCTCCGTGCCCATCTTGCGGAGCTCGGGGCCCCACTTCTCGCTGAAGTCCTTGTCGTGCGAGGCGGTGGCGAGGTTGAGTCCCAGGTTCTTCTGGAGCTCCTGGACGTCCTTGAGGCGCTCCTTGTCGACCTTGCCGTAGTCGTAGGTGTCCGTGGAGAGCTGCCCGAAGAACGCCAGCGACTTCTCGGGGCCGAGCTTCTCGTAGAAGTTCTTGGCGAACTCCGGCGACCCGCTGTTGTCGGCCAGCAGTTCGTTGAGCTGCTGGAGCTCGGTGTGCGTGATGTCGCGGCCCTTGGCGGCCAGGCCGGCGGCCCGGGCGGCCTCCTCCTGGTCCATCTTGGTGTACTTCGGGGCGTTGAAGTCCTTGCGGTCGGTGACGTTGGCTTCGAGGGAGTTCTTGAAGGAGACATCGGTGTCGTTGCAGTTGTCGACGATGAGGTCGATCTTCTTCTGCCAGGAGGCGATGTTCTCCTTCTGCTGCTGCACGAGCGCGGGATAGTCGGGGTCGTGCGCCTTCTGCTGGGGAGGCATGTCCTCCACCGGATGGCGCGCGAAGACCTTGCCCCTGCCGTCCACGCGGATCCCGGCGGCGGGGCCTTCGTGGTCCCGGATGTTCACCAGGTCGTCCTTGGCCTTCTTGAGGGCTGTGTGACCCTCCTGGAGGATCATCTTCACACCCTTGGCCTCGGCTGCGGCGTCCGCGAACTCCTTTGCCGTCTTGCCGACGAACGCCTTGGTGACACCCGCGTTGAGGCCTTCCCAGTTCGCCTTGTCGGCCTTGACCTTCATCCCGTCGGCGGCGTCTTCCGCGAGCTTCTCCAGCTTGCCCGCCATGTCCGACCAGTCGTCGGCAGCGGCCTTCAGCTTGCCCACCGGAGCGTCGACGATATCCTCGTAATTCAGCACGTTCGCACTCCCCCGAGCCTTACTTCATGTATTCCGTGAGCTTGGAGATCGGCGCCAGATCCCCTTCGATCTTCACTTCGTCCTTCGCATGCTGAGCCTTCGTGTAATCCAGGTGGTTCGAGATGTGCGCACAGGAATCCAACAGAGTCTTCAGATGGGTCTGCCAGAAGTCGTTCACCTTGAGCACCGCCGCACCACAGGAGAAATTCCCGTTGGTGAGCGCGACCCCCGCTTCATGGGTCGTCGGACGAGCGAGATCGCCTTCCTTCGACAACCTCGTCCTCAGCCCATAGGCGTCATTCCCGATAGCTCCGAGTTCGTCCCGGTTCACGACCAGGTCGCCACTCCCGCCACTGCCGCCTTCGGCAGGAACACTGTTGAGCCGCATGGCGCCCCGCCGGGCGGCTGCCTCGCGCAGTTCGGCCCATTCCTGATCGAACGTCACGAAATCCTCCTGTTCCCTGTGCGCAGGCCGTTTCGCCAACCTCATCCGGCCACCGACCCGCTCACCGTATCGGTCCCTTCTTCACCGACGCCGGACGGGCAACAACGGTTTCCGCAATTCCCGGAAAAGACGGCCGGGGGCGACGTCACGGGTCGGTCTGTGACGTGGAGTGACACGAGGGCACGGTTCGGGTCCCGTCGTCCCGCCACCGTTCATGAACGGCGTATGGCAGTCGCGTTGCGGCGCGCCCCGGTCCCTTGATGGTGCCCGCGCCCCGGCCGTACGGTCGTGAGCACGGGGAAGCGACACCACCTCGACCGTGTGCCCGAGAGGCTCAGGGGCTCGACTGCAACTCGAGTTACACCGGTTCGAATCCGGTCACGGTCTCCACCCACGGCGCCGGCGCGGAACATCCGCCCGGCGCCGCGCCGTCGGCGGGGCCCGTCCGCCGACGACGGCGCCTGCTGAGCCGGCGGATGCTGCCGGGGGGCTGCCCCAGGGATCAGGGGATGGTGACGCGGGGGCACGAATGATCGGCGGCTGTCGCGTCGAGGAAGTTCTGGAACGTTGACTTCCTGGCCTCCATGTACGAGCCCTCTCCAGGAACGCTGTCGGCCAAGGCCCTGTCGTACGCGGTGTTCCACTTCGCGGCGAAGTACACGTCACCGTCCCCACAATGCAGAACGGCCTGGCCGAGCGCTGCCACGCCCTTGCCACCCGGGAGCGCCTTGAAGCCGCTGTACTTGGCTTTCGTGGCCGTCTCGACGAAGTTCTTGTCCGATGTCGCGGAGAAGGACACCAGGCCCTTGGCCGAGCCTGCCAGGTGCAGGTCACACGCCCACGTATCCGCGCTCCCGGCACTCACCTGCTCCTGCCCCGGTTCGGCCCGGGAGGCGACCACGGCTTCCTTCGGCAACGTGAAGCCCGGCACCCCACATACGTTCCCGGCATCCGTCCTCCCCGGAGCGGACGGGGCAGCGAGATCAGGGTCGGCCGACAGTGCCGCCGTGCCGCAGCCTGCCTTCTCGGCAACCTGCCGCGCCGAGCGGGTGAGCAATCGGGCGAGACCGTCAGGGTCCACCGCCCCCTTCTCCACCGCGGCCTCCACGATCGCCATCACACCGTCGCCCCGCTCTCCTCGGAGCTTGTCCCAGCAAGGCTCAGGAAGGACCACGTACCCGCCGAAGTCCTGCGACACGGCGCCGGTCGCCCCACCCGTGAAATAGGACCGGGAAGCAGGGCTCTGCCAGACATGGGTCGTGAAGGGGAACGCCCCCTCCTTGAAACTCGTCCTCACCGTCACGCGCTGATCCTCGCCCCCGACGAAACGGCTGGTGCGCTCGACCGTGCAACTGAACGTGGGCCGCTGCGCATCGACCGACGCATCCACCTGCGACACACGACCGGTGGAGTCCAGAGCCGCCTGCACCTCCCCGCTGCCCATCCGGCCACCGCAGAACGACTCCGGACCGAGAAGGTTCGTATTCCACGAGCAGTAGGACCAGGCAAGCGCCACAACCGTCACCGAAGCGACCGCCGCTACACCTATAGGCCACTTCTTCCGCGCCTGCACTGTCATGGTCCTACCTATCGGTCTCTTGCGTCGGGCCGTAAGGGGTCGAGGTTCCGCACGCCGTGATCAATTACCTGGACCGCAGCGCCTCGTACGCTATCTGGCGGCCGCCCACGTAGCCCTCGCGGGCCTCTCTCGACGCCGCCCCCACGATGGGGTCGTCCGGCTGCATATCGTGCTTTGCGCCCCACTTGTGGACGTAGGCATCAATGTTGTCCTCGGCCTTGTCGTTGTTCCGACTCAACTCCTCCTTGGACAACGCACCCTCCTCGGCCTGGATGCCCGAGAGCCACTCGTTGAGTTCGATGTCCACCAGGCGCTGAGCAGCGTCGCCGACGACGGGGATTCCTGTGATAAGTCCGCCGCCCGAGTGGTACCCGTAGAACCGGATATCCGCGGCATTGTCGGTCTTGGCGTCATGGACATCCATTTTCACGTCACCTCCGACCGCATTGAGGGCGCCAATGACCTCGCCATACTTGTGGCCCTCATTCGCAGCAACGGTTGCGTCCGTTATGCCCTTCCTCGTCCATTCCTCCGCCATGTACCCCTGTTGCGCCTGGTAGACGCGCTCGAAGTTGGTGGTGTCGTCGGCCTCCGAGACGCCGCGGATCATGCGCACCAGGCTGCTGCGGCTGTTCTGGATCTGCGAGTCGTCACCGTCCCCGTAGGCGTCCCCCTTGCCGGACCGGCCGCCGGGCGCGTCGCCGTTGATGATGTCGACAGCATCCGGCGAGTAGTCCGCCAGGGCTTGGGACAAGGAGTCGCGCAGGGGCGCGTAGTCGTCCTGCGCCAGGACCTCATCGGCCTTGCCGACCCGCGGGTGCTTGGGATCCTCGCCGTACGTGCCATCGGCGTCGCCGTAGTCGATGAGGTTGATCGTGTCGTGCATGATGCGCGCCTGCGCGGCTGTGTGCCGGCCGAGCTCGTCGCCTTCCCCTGGCAGGTTCCCCGTGGCGCCCGCCGACAGAGCCAGGCCCAGGCCGGTGCGTACGTCCTTGTCGAAGGTGTCGTCCTGGACGGCTTCGTAGTCGCGGATCCACTCATAGGTGTTGACGTGGTTCCAGTCCCGGTCCCTGAGCAGGTACTCGAGGTTGTCGTTCTTCCCTGCTGTGCCCGGGTCGAGATAGCTCGTCGTCGTAGCCGGGTCCTTGGACATGATGCCGAGCACTCCATCGAGCGGGTCGTTGGCGAACCAGCCGTCTTCCTTCCCGCTGAAGTCACCGCGCAGATCCCAGATGTCAGGGTTTCCGCCCTGCCCCTTGTCCTCAGCGGCCCGGATGTCGGTGGCCACGTCCTTGAGGAACTGCCCGGAGTAACCGTCGCCCTGCTCCATCAGCGTCACGAGGCTCTGATAGCCACGCACCTGCTGGCCCTGCTCGGCGCCTACTGGAGTCTTGTCCGCCGCGACGTCCAGGTCGAACCTCTGGACGCCGGCTTTCTGCAGGTCGGAACGGAATTTCTTGTAGAAGGCCGAACCGGTGTCTTTCGTCGCCAGTGCCAGGGAGTTGGCCAGGTCGTCCTGGAACGCCGAGTACGGCCCTTTGTCCTTGCCGCCGTGGCTGAGGTCGCTCAGTTTGTTGGTGAACTTGATGGTTCCTGACGCCCCCAAACCGGCCAGGAACAGCTGATGGAACTTTTCGTTCTTGGCATTGTCACGGAAGGCGCGCTGTGCCTCTTTGATCTCCTGCGGGCTGGCGTCACCGGAGTTGATGTGCGTGGCGATATCGGCGAGCTCGTCCGCCTCGTACTTCTCGATATCGCCACTGGCCTTGCCGTTGAAGCCGTTCATCGTGCCGTCGGTGACATCCGAGTCGAGCACGACCCCCTTGAAGGCGATCTCCACGCCCTTGTCCGCGTCATCCACCGCGTGGACCGCGTTGTCGACGCGCTCCTGCCAGGAGGCGACTGCCTTCTGCGCGCTCTGCTGATAGTCGGGGTCGTGGTGAAGCGCGTTGCGTTCGCCCTCGGACAGTTTCTCGTAGTCGTACGTGACCACTCCCTGGTCCGAGACCTTCATCCCGGCCTGGATCGCCTCGTCCCGCGCGTCTTTCAACTTGGCCTTGAGGCTCACGTATTGCGTGTGTGCGTCGCGCAGCAGGGCGGCGATAGCCTTCGCCTCGGCCTGCGCGAACTGAAATTCACGTAGCGTGATGTCGAACTGCTGGTTGGCTGCCACGACGCTCACCCCCTGCCAGCCGGTACCTGTCGTGATGCCGTGCACATCCCGCTTGTAGGCGACTTCCTGACCGTGGAGTTTCTTGGCCGTGCCGTCCCAGCCGGTGGCAGCCTTGGTGAGCGTGCCGAGATCCGTGGTCATGATCTCGTGATACGTAGGCATATCTGGTCCCCGTGGAATACGTGTATACGTCAAGCGGGCCGCAGGAGCTCAGTACTTGTCGAAGATGGACGGCGTATGCACGCTCTGCACACCCGACCGTGCAGCGAGGTCCGTGTTCGACAGCTGAACGTTGGTACGGAGCAGCGCCGCCTGGTCGGCATGGAGCCGGTTCATCTGCGCTTGCATCTGCTCACCCCACGTCTTGTGAGCTTTCTTCAAAGCCGACGACATGAACCAGCCGTACCCGTCCTTGGCATCGAACGCCCTGACCACCTCGGAGGTCCCCTCGTCGGCGTGGTGACCAGCTGTCTTCGTCTGCGGCTTGATGTTCTCCTGAAGCGCGTCCGCTGCGGCTTTCTTCTGCGCAGGTGTCGACGCCAGCTTCTGCTGTCCGCCCCCAGGCCCTCCGCCCTGGTCGGCGGGGTACTGGTTGAGCCGCATGCCTATGTCTTCGGAGCCACTGGCCGACATGATCGCTATCCTCCCCGTGCGCTGCCAACGGTGTGTGAACGCCGACAGCGTTTGAGTAACCTATCAACCCGAACCTGTGATCGAGTGACGGGCTGCAGGAGCCGGAGCGCATCCGCGCCCGGCCCCTACGACTTCGGCGTAGCCGCCACCGCCGCCTGCGGCCTGATCGGGAGGCGGTTGACCGGGCGGCCCGTCGCGGCGCGGACCGCCGAGGCGACGGCGGCCGGAGAGGTCACCACCGGGACGGCCGAGACCGGTTTGGCTCCGAACGGGGCCACCACGTCGCGTTCCTCGACCAGCGTGACGATGCGGATGTCCGGCGCGTCCAGTGCCGTCGGGAGCGCGTAGCCGGTGAGGTCGGGGTGCCGGATCAGTCCGCGGGCGGTGCGGAGGTTCTCCGTGAGGGCCGCGCCGATGCCCTGGGTGACTCCCGCCTCGATGCGGGTCGCCAGCTGCGACGGGTTGAGGATCCGGCCGACGTCCTGGGCGACGGCCATCTCGACCACCCGGACCGAGCCGAGTTCGATGTCCACGTCGACCACCGCACGGACCGCGCAGAAGGCCAGGCCCACGAACGCGTCGCCCTGCCCGAACTCGTCCAGGGGCTCGGTGGGGTGGGGGCGGCACTGGGCGGTGGCCCAGAGTTCCTTGCCGTCCATCGCCTCCGTGACCGTGGTGGACAGCACCCCGTCGTACGAGGTGATCTTGCCGTCGGCGATCTGGAGGAGCTCGGTGGACATGCCGAACTTGTGGGCCAGCGGCTGGAGGAGCTGGGTACGGACCATCCGGGCGGCGCGTTCGACCGCACCGCCGGAGACCCAGGTGTGGCGCCCGTGCGTGGCCGCGCCCGCGGGGGGCTGGTCGGTGTCCACCGCCGCCACCTGGACCTCTTCGACGCCCAGGACCTCCTGGACGATCTGCCGGGCCAGCGTGGTGAAGCCCTGGCCGGTCTCGACGGCGGCGCAGATGACGGTGGCGACACCGTCGTGGACCCGGACCGTGGCCGTGGAGACCTCGTCGGCGCCCTCGGCGCCGAGCATGTGGACCATGCCCAGGGCGTAGCCGACGCCCCTGCGCACGGCACCGGGCTCGCCGGCGCCCTCCAGGCCGCCGGGCAGCAGCCAGTCGTCCTCGGGGGCGTCCTTGGGCAGGGTGGGCAGCGGGAAGTCGCGCAGCTCGCCGAGGAGCCGGGCGACGGGGGCCGGGCAGGTCACCGTCTGGCTGGTGGGCAGGATGTCGCCCGTGGACAGGGCGTTCCGCAGCCGCAGCTCCACCGGGTCGACGCCCAGCTTCGCGGCCAGCTTGTCCATCTGGCCCTCGTAGGCGGCGCAGACCTGCATCGCGCCCTCACCCCGCACGTGCCCGGACGGCGGGTTGTTGGTGCGGACCGCCCAGCCCTCGATGAAGGCGTGCGGGACGACGTACGGACCGCAGGCGAAGGCCACGGCGGCGGCGAGGGACTCGGACGAGGAGTCGGCGTACGCGCCCGCGTCGAGGAGGATCTGCGCCTCGACCTTGACCAGCCGGCCCTCGGCGTCCGCGTGGTGGCGGTAGCGCAGCAGGGTCGGGTGGCGGTGGGCGTGCCCGAGGAAGGACTCCTCGCGGGTGGCGGCCAGTTTGACGGGGCAGCCGGTGTGCAGGGCGAGCAGGCCCAGCGGGATCTGGAAGCCGGGGTCCTCCCGGTCGCCGGTCGCCCCGGGGACGCCGGTCACGACGACCTTGACCCGCTCGGGGTCCAGGCCGAAGCAGGCGGCGGCCAGATCACGGTCGGTGTGCGGGTCGGTGGACGCCGTGTAGAGCTCGACGCCCCCGTCGGGACGCGGTACGGCGAGGCCGGCCTCGGCGCCGATCGGGGCGGGGTCCTGGCGGCCGATGCGGTACAGGCCCTCGACGATGACCTCGCCCACGGCGTCCGGGTCGCCGTAGCGCAGCGGGATGTGACGGACGAGGTTGCCGTCGGGGTGCAGCGGCTCGGCGGTGAAGGCCTTCTCCGGGTCGGTGACCGGTTCGAGCACCTCGTACTCGACCGCGACGGCCGCGGCGGCCAGCCGGGCGGTGTCGGGGTGGTCCGCGGCGACTGCGGCGATCGCCTCGCCGTGGTGGCGTACGAGGTCGGAGGCGAACACCGGCCGGTCGGCGATCCGCCGGCCGTAGGAGCCGTCGCCGGGGATGTCCTCGTGGGTGACGACCGCGCGGACGCCCGGCATGGCGGCGGCGGCCGTGGTGTCGATGGAGAGGATGCGGGCGTGCGGGTGCGGGGAACGCAGCATCGCCGCCCACAGCAGCCCCTCGGCCCACAGGTCGGCGGCGTAGGGGAAGGTGCCCTCGGTCTTGGCGCGGGCGTCGGCGGGCGGCAGCGAGGCACCCAGTCCGAGCACGGGGACTTCCCGCTCCGGTTCGCCGCCGTCGGGCTGCGGGGTGGTCCGCGTGGTGCTGGTCGCGGTGGCTGCGTCGCTGGTCACGCCGCCTCCTTGTCGTTCGCTCCGCCGGTGTGGCTGTCGGTGGGGGTGACCGGTCCTGCGGGGGACGGCGCGGAGTTCACGGGACGTCTCCCTCGTGCGTCTGGACGCCGCCCTCTCCGGGGGCGGCCTGGTGCGGGATGCGCGGTTCGGCGTCGTCCGGGGCGGTGGCCGCGTCGGCGGCCGCCTCCCGGGCCGCGACGACGTCGCGTACGGCGTCGAGCACACCCCGGTACCCGGAACACCGGCACAGGTTGCCGCACAGCGCCTGGCGGGTCTCCAGCTCGGTGGGGGCGTGGTTGCCCTCCAGGAGGTCGTGGACCGTCATCGCCATGCCGGGGACGCAGAAGCCGCACTGGACGGCTCCGCAGCGGGCCAGGGCCCGTTGCACGTCGGACGGTTCGCCGTCCACCGCGAGGCCCTCGACCGTACGGACCTCGCTGCCCGCCGTGGTGGCGGCGGGCACCAGGCAGGACGCCACCAGGCGGCCGTCGACCTGGACGTTGCAGGCACCGCACTCGCCCTGCGAGCAGCCGTCCTTGGCGCCCGCGAGACCGAGGCGCTCGCGCAGGACGTACAGCAGCGACTCGCCGATCCAGGCGTCGCTGACGGGCCGGTCCGCACCGTTCACGTGGAGGACGTACGAGGCCGAGGGGTGCTCGCTGGGTCCGGCCCCGGGCGGGGCGGGCGCGTCGGCCTCCTCCGCGGGCACGAGCCCGTGCTCGGGGGCGGGTTCCGGCTCGGCGGGCGCCGCCGGGTCGTCGGCCTCGGGCACCTCCGCGGCCTCCGCCAGGGGCACCGCCGGGGCCTCGGGCTCCGCGGACCACGCCGGGTCGTCCGCCGCCGGGTCGCCGGCCTGCGGCTCGTCCGCCGGGGGTTCGTACACCTGCGGCTCGTCCGCGAGCCGGTCGTCCTGCGGCTCGTCCGTCGGCCGGACGTCCTCCGGCGGGGCCTCGGCGGCCTCCTCCGGACCCGCGGGCTGATCGGCGGCCTCCGGGGCCTCGTCCGGCTCCGGGGCGGCCTGGACGGCTTCCTGGGCCTCCGGGACCTCCTGGGCCACCGGGACCTCCTGGGCCTCCGGGACCTCCTGGGCCACCGGGACCTCCTGGGCCACCGGGACCTCGTAGGCCTCCGGGCCGTCAGGGGCCTCCGGGGTGTCGGCGGGCTCCGGCAGCCCGGCCGTGGTGTCCTCGGCGGCGGGGGCGGGGGCGACCGGGTGGTCCTGGGTCGCCCACGGCGCGGGAGCGCCGCCCGGCAGGGTGGCCGGGGGCGCGTCGGCGTACCACGGGGAGGCCATCGCGGAGGCCGCGTACTCGCCGGACTCGTCGGGCAGGTCGCCGTCGGCCACCGGGATCGTCCACTCGCCGGTGTGCCCGGCGGGTTCCGGAGCGGGCTCCGGCTCGGGCAGCGCCTCGGTGTAGTTCCACTGGGCGGTCGTGGACGAGGTCTGCGCGTACTGCGAGGTGTCCGGGTACGGCTGCTGGTACGGGTCCTGCTGCTGGTTCGGGTCGGGCCAGTGCACGGCCCCGGTGTCGGCCGCCCGCTCCTGCTGGCTCTGCGTCTGCACGACCCAGCTGCCCGTCGCCGCGGGGTCGAGACCCGCGGCCGGGGTCAGCGGCAGGATCATCGGCGGCACGTAGTTGTGGCCGGGGGCGGCCAGCGGGTCGTTCCCGAGGCCGGCGAGGTCCTCCGGGTCCAGGTGGACGAAGGCGGTGGCCTCGGCGTCGTACTCGCCGCTGTGCGGGGTCGGCTGCCAGCCGGCGTCGGCGTCGTAGGCACCGCCCTGCGGGACCGGCTGCCAGCCCGCGTCGGTGTCGTACTCACCGCCGTGCCGGGCCTGCTGCCAGTCGGCGTACGGGTCGGGCTGCCCGTGCTGCTGCCCGGGGTTCTCTTCCTTGCTCACGACAGTGCCCTCCCCAGTGCGCGTCGGGCGAGCGCGGCGACCGTGCGCCGCAGGTGCAGGACGGCGGGTGACAGCGGAGGTGCCTCGCCCCCGTCGTCCGGTGGATCGTGGTCCGGGATGCAGGCGGCCGCGACGTACTCGCCGAACGCGGCCAGCGCGTCGGGGGCCAGGCCGCGTTCGCCGTCCCAGTCGATCAGGGAGGCGATCCAGCGTTCCGCCTCCAGCGGGCGCAGGGGCATCGGGGCGATCGCGCCGACCGCGCAGCGCACCCCGCGCCGGGCCGGGTCCAGGACGATCGCGACGGACGCGGTGGCCCGGCCGGGTCCGGTGCGGCCGGTCGCCTTCAGGAAGACCTGCGGGGCGTGCAGCAGCGGTACGCGGACGAAGCCGATCAGCTCGGCGGGTTCGAGCATCTCGCGGCCCGCCAGCAGGTGCGAGACGGGGATCTCCCGACGGGAGCCCCCGGCACCGGCGATGACCAGCTCGGCCTCCAGGGCGGCGAGCACCGGCAGGGCGTCGCCGGTCGGCGCCGCGGTGGCGATGTTGCCGCCGAGCGTCCCGGCGTTGCGGATCTGGGGCGGGCCCGCGGCGCGCGCGGAGGCGGCCAGTGCGGGGATGAGCGCGGCGAAGTCCGGCCGTCCCATGCGCGCGTGGGTGAGACCGGCGCCGAGCAGCGCGTGGCCGTCCTGGTAGTGCCAGCCGCGCAGCTCGCTGATCCGGCCGAGGCCGACCAGCCCCGAGGGCCGCAGCAGGCCCTTGTTGACGGCCGACATGAGGTCGGTGCCGCCGGCCACGGGGACGGCTGCGGGCATGGCGCCGAGAGCCGCCACGGCCTCGTCGAGCGAGGCCGGCAGCGTCACCGACTGCATCGCCTGCGGTGCGTGCGTGGTCAACCCAGCTGCCCCTTCCCGGTATCCCGGCAGTCCCGCCTGTCCGCCGTACGGTACGTGCTCACGGCCGGGACGTGGCAACTCTGGCACATCTTCCGGACGGTCCGACGCGAGGGGCCACGAAGGGCGATTCCGTCCCCGGCCAGGGGAAAAGTCACCTTTGGCAGAGCTTCTGCCCGGCGTACGAATTGCACCTCTTCAGCGATTTCGCACGACTTACTCGGTTCCCCCGGCCGGGGCGCGGGAGCCTGCTCACATGATCGGGGGCGATCCCTCGATCGGGCGACCGAGGATCCCCGGACGGCGTTGCCAGGGCAGCGGCCCCGCGGGCGGCCGGTAGTCGACCCCCAGGGCGTCGAGCCGGGTGTAGTGCGTCTCCATCCTGCGGGCGAACGCGGCGAAGTCCCTCTCGCCGGGGCCCGGGAGGCGCGACCAGGCGACCTCGGCGAAGGCGGCGAGCCGCGGGAAGACCTGGTAGTCGACCCGGCGGCCGTCCTGCATCACCTCGGTCCAGACGTTGGCCTGCGTGCCCATGACGTGTCCGGCCGCCCCTTCGGAGAGTCCGGGCGGAAGGGGCTCGAAGCGGTAGACGTCCTCCAGGGTGCGGACGTAGCCGATGGGCATCGGCTCGTCGGCGCCGGCGTCCTGACGGTAGTCCAGATAGACCTGTTGCAGGGGGCACATCACGACGTCGTGCCCGGCCTCGGCGGCGGCGGCCCCGCCCGCCCAGCCGCGCCACGACGACACCGCTGCGCCCTCGGCGAGGCCGCCCTCCAGGATCTCGTCCCAGCCGATGAGCCGGCGGCCCCGGTCGGTGAGCCAGCGGTCGAAGTGGCGGATGAACCAGGACTGGAGCCCGTCCTCGTCGGTCAGGCCGAGTTCCGCGATGCGGGCCTGCGCGGTGGGCGACCGCTTCCACTGGTCCTTGGGGCACTCGTCGCCGCCGACGTGGACGAACGGCGAGACCTCGGCCGGGAAGAGGTCCAGGATCTCCTCGAGGACGCCCTCGAAGAACCGCAGGGTGGTGTCGGTGGGGGCGAGTACGTTCGGATTGACACCCCAGGTGTCCCACACCGTGAGGGCGGAGGTGTCCACGACATCGGTGTTGCCGAGTTCCGGATAGGCGCTGATGGCCGCCTGCGAGTGGCCCGGGATGTCGATCTCGGGCACGACCCGGATGTGGCGCTCGGCGGCGTACGCGACGATCTCGCGGATGTCGTCCTGCGTGTAGAAGCCGCCGTGCGGCGTCTCGTCCCAGAGTTCGGAGTCGCGGTGGCCGAGCTTGGTGCGTGCGCGCCAGGCTCCGACCTCCGTGAGCCGGGGATGGCGCTTGATCTCGACGCGCCATCCCTGGTCGTCGGTCAGGTGGAAGTGGAAGACGTTGAGTTTGTGCGCGGCCAGCAGGTCGAGCATGCGCAGCACGCCGTCCTTGGGCATGAAGTGCCGCGCCACGTCGAGCATCAGACCGCGCCAGCCGAAGCGCGGGCCGTCCTCGATCTCGGTGGCCGGAAGCGTCCGTCGCACGGTGGCGACGGGTGCGCGGCGGAACGCCTCGGGGCCGAGGAGCTGGCGGAGGGTCTGCGCCCCCCAGAACACCCCGGCGGCGCTCCCGCCGGTGATCCGCACACCCCGGACGGGGGCCACGGAGAGCCGGTAGCCCTCGGGTTCCAGGGCGGGGTCGACGCACAGTTCGACGGTGTCGGCGGGCTCCCCGGCGCCCGCGGGGGCCGGGGCGAACGGCAGGCCGAGCGCGGCCCCGACGGTGGAGCGCAGCCAGCGCGCGGTGCCCTCGGTCCCGGGGCCCGCGGTGATCGTGGTGGCGGCGCCCGGGAGGAATCCTTCGCCCTCCCCGTCGGAGGTCCGCACGGGGGCCGGAATCAGATGGTGCATGTCAGTCCTTGACCGCACCGCCCAGTCCGGAGACCAGACGGCGCTGTACGAGTACGAAGAAGACCAGCACGGGGACGGTCATCACGGTCGATGCGGCCATGATCCCTCCCCAGTCGTTCTCGTCGGGCTTGAAGAAGACCAGCAGCGCCATGGGCAGCGTCGACTGGGAGGTGTCGCTGATGAGGAAGGACTTCGCGAAGAGGAAGTCGTTCCAGGTCGAGATGAACGAGAAGACGCTGGTGGCCACCAGGCCGGGGAAGACCAGCGGGAAGAGGATCTGCCAGAGGAACCGGGCGCGGCTCGCCCCGTCGATGTAGGCGGCCTCCTCCAGGGCCTCCGGGACCGCCTTGACGAATCCGCGCAGCATCCAGATCGCGAACGGCAGCGAGAAGGCGAGGTGCGGGAGGATCAGCGATCCCAGCGTGTTCAGCTGGCCGAAGTCCCGCATCAGGAAGAAGAGCGGGATGGTGAGGGCCTCGACCGGCACCATCTGCGCCACCAGGAACATGATCAGCAGGGTGGTGCGGAACCGGAAGCGGAAGCGGGTGACGGCCGTCGCGGCGAGGAAGGCGACCAGCGCGGAGGCGATGACGACCGTCCCGGCGACGATCAGGCTGTTGAGGAAGTAGCGGCCGAAATCCTGTTGTTCGAAGACCCGCCGGAACGAGTCGAGGGAGGGCGCCAGGGTCCAGGGGCGGGCCTCGGTGGACTGGATCTCACCCGCCGGCTTGAAGGCGGAGAGCACCATCCAGTAGAGCGGGAAGGCGACCGCGGCGGCGATGACGAGGGCCGCCGCCTCCGCGGCGAGCCTCCCGGGCCGGCGGATGCGGAGCAGCGCGCGTGCGCTCACAGTTCCTCCCCCTGGCGCCGCACCAGGCGCAGGTAGACGAGCGTCACGGCCAGCAGGATCACCAGCATCACGACGCCGATCGCCGATCCGAGGCTGTACTGCGAGGACGCGAACGCCTTCTGGTAGGCGTACACGTTGAGCACCAGGTTCTGGCCGGCGATGCCGCCGCCGTTGGTCATGACGTAGATCTGGGTGAAGACCTTGAAGTCCCAGATGACCGACTGGATGGTGACGACGATCAGGATGGGCCGCAGCATCGGCGCCATGACCGACCGCCAGATCCGCCACTGCGAGGCGCCGTCCAGCGAGGCCGCCTCCAGCACCTCGGTGGGGATCGCGCGGATGCCGGCGTACACGGTGACCATCACGAACGGGAACGAGCACCAGAGCACTTCGAGGAGCACCAGGGCGAAGGCGCTGTAGCGCCCGTACGTCCAGGAGAAGTCGCCGAGGCCCAGCACCCGGTTGACCGGGCCGAAGTCCGGGTCGAAGAGGAAGACCCAGACGGTCGACCCGGTGATCGCGGGCATCGCCCAGGCGCCCAGTGCGGCCAGCATGAGGGCGAGCCGGGGCACGGCGCGGATCCGGGTCAGCAGGACGGCCAGGGCGCAGCCGGTGACCAGGGTGGCGAGCACGCAGGCCGCGGCGAAGACGACGGTCGCGAGGAGCACCTGCCAGAACTGGCTGTCGCGGAAGAGCGTGGCGTAGTTGCCGAAGCCCTGGAAGGTGGTCGGTTCGCCGCCGCTGACCTGGGCCTGGGTGTACTCCAGGAAGGAGATCAGGCCCAGTTGGTAGATCGGGTAGACGAGGAGTCCGCCGAGGAGGACGAGGGCGGGGAGCAGGTAGAGCCAGGGCGTCCAGCCGGAGCGCCGTGCCGGTGACGCCGGGCGGCGCCGGGGCGGGCGGGCCGCGACCCGGCCCGCCCCGGCCCGCCCGGAGGCGGCCTTGTGCAGGGTGTCCGCGGTCATCGTCAGCCCGCTTCGGCGAACGCCGCGTCCATCTTCTTCGCCGCGTCGTCCGAGGCGGCGGCCACGTCCTTACGGCCGCTGACGATCTCCTGGAACATGGTCGGCAGGATCAGAGAGGCGTCGATCTGGCCCCAGGCCGGGGAGGCCGGGACGAACTTCGCGCCGGCGCCGAGCGTGGTGACGAACGGGCCGACGAAGGGCTCCTTCTCCGCGGCGGTGTCCCGCACGTCGGTGTAGGTGGGGAGGAAGCCCATCGCGTCGAACATCTCGGCCTGGGTCTTCTTGCCGGTCAGCGACTTCATGAGGTCGACCGCGAGGGTGCGGTGCGCACTGCTCTTCAGCACCCCGATGTTGTTGCCGCCCGCGAAGGCGGGGGCGATCGAGCCGTCCTTCACACCGGGCAGCGGGACGACCGCGTACGAGCCCTTCACGCTGCCGGCCTCGACGGCGGCGTGGCTGAAGTCGCCGCCGATGGCCATGGCCGCCTTGCCCGACGCGAAGGCGGTGACGGTCGCGTTGCCGCCCATGGCGGCGCACTTGGCCGCCGGGCAGTTGTCGTCGCCGAAGAGCGAGGTGTAGGCCTCGATGCCCTTGCGGGCCTTCTCGCTGTTGACGGCGGAGGCGTAGGCCACCCCGGTCTCGTCGGCGAGTTCGCCGCCGTGCGCCCAGATGAAGGGCATGGCGCCGTAGGTGTACGCGCCGCCCACCGCGAGGCCGTAGAGGTCGGGCTTCTCCCGGTGGATCTTCTTGGCGGTGGAGATCAGCTCGTCCTGGGACTTCGGGGGCTCGATGCCGAGTTCGTCGAAGACGTCGGTTCGGTAGTACAGCGCCCGGACGCCCACGAAGAGGGGCGCGCCGTACACCGCTCCGTCCACCGTCACGGACTGCTTGGCAGTCGGGTCGGTGTCCTTGGCCTCGTCCCAGGCCGCGAACTCCTTGCTGATGTCGGCCAGTCCGCCGTCCTTCACGTAGCCGGCGGTGTCGGTGTTGCCGTACTCGATGAGGTCCGGGGCGCTCTTCGGGTCGTTGAAGGCGGCCTTGATGCGCTGGGCCCGGGTGTCGACGGGTATGTACTCGACCTCGACCTCGGCGCCCTCGTGGGACTTCTCGAAGGCGGCGACCGCGGCGTCGACGACCTTCTCCTTGGGCTTGTTGCCGACCTCCTGGAAGAGCCAGACGCGGAGGGTCCCGGTCTTCTTGTCACCCTCGGCGCCGGTGTCGGAGGTCTGCGGCGCGCAGCCGGTGGCGGTGAGGCCGGCCAGCACAAGGGCCGCGACGGGAGCGGCCATTCGAGCAGAAAGCTTCATCCGGAACCCCTACCGGTCAGCGTTGCATTCCATGCAACGTGCATTTCGTTCTGCACAACTGGCAGGAGACTAAGCGCGCCCCCGCACCCCGACAAGTGGTCTCAACCACTCTGTGACCACGCGATGCAGCCCGTGCAACGCGGACCGGTGCCCGGAGACCGGCACCCGGACATGACGACGGCCCCCGGGATGCGCGTCGCCGCGCGTCCCGGGGGCCGGAACCGGAGTCGGGGAGAGGAACGTGGAGGGACGGACGGGAGTCCGGCTACTTCTTGTCGCCGCCCTTGCCGCCCTTGCCCTTGTCCTTGTCGCCGCCGGCGCCCATGGACTCGTAGATCTCCTTGCACATGGGACAGACCGGATACTTCTTCGGGTCACGCCCCGGGACCCAGACCTTGCCGCACAGGGCCACCACGGGAGTGCCCTCCAGGGCGCTCGCCATGATCTTGTCCTTCTGGACGTAATGGGCGTAGCGCTCGTGGTCACCGTCGCCGTTCGACACCTGCGGCGTCGGCTCTACGAGGGTCCCCGTACCTGCCCCGCGCTCGGGCTCAAGAGTGCTCATAACTGCCAAGCGTACTGAAAGCCCCGTGCATCAGTTCAGCGAAGGGTCGTCCGGATACGTCGCGATCATCGCGAGTTCGCTGCGCTGCCGGCGCAGGACCGCCCGCCAGAGGCGCTCCGGGTGCGGGGACGAGACGTCGCCGGGCTCCGACTCGACCACGTACCAGGCACCGTCCGTCAGCTCCGACTCCAGCTGACCCGGCCCCCAGCCCGCGTATCCGGCGAAGATCCGCAGCGCCCCGAGCTCCGCGGCCAGCAGCTCCGGCGGGGCGTCCAGGTCCACCAGGCAGATCGCCCCGTGCACCCGCCGCCAGCCGAGGGGCACCGCTCCCCCGCCGGGACGGAGACCGGAGCTCGCGGAGGCCCCCTCGTCCCCGGGGATCAGCGCGACGCCGAGGGCCGAGTCGAGCGACACCGGGCCGCCCTGGAAGACCACGCCCGGTTCCCCGGTCAGGCTCGCCCAGGGCTCCAGGATGTCCCGGACGCCGACCGGGGTCGGCCGGTTGAGGACCACGCCGAGCGAGCCCTCCTCGTCGTGGTCGAGGAGCAGCACCACCGCGCGGTCGAAATTCGGGTCCGCCAGGGCGGGTGCGGCCACGAGCAGCCGCCCTGTGAGCGAGGACACCTCCGTCATGGCACCGATGATCCCGCATCTTCGCCCTCCGCGGGGCCCAAGTGGCCCGCCCGGTCCCGGCCGCGGCCCGTCCGCAGCTCAGGACGCACGGGGGCGGTGCGGGACACCAGGAACGGGCGTCCACCGGGGCACCGCACGGCCCGGAAGGGCGGTGACCCTGTGCGAGGACCGGCCAGCGGAACGTGTCGGACGGGCGGCGCGACGTCCGTGCACCCCCGGCGCCTTACGGAAGGGGGCTGTCGGCCCATTACCCTTTTGTTGGCCCCCTGCCCGACCACTCCGGAACGCGAGATACATGACCGGCACAGACGATGTCCTGCTTGTCCACGGCGGAACCCCGCTGGAGGGCGAGATCCGCGTCCGAGGCGCCAAGAACCTGGTGCCGAAGGCAATGGTCGCCGCGCTGCTCGGCAGCGGGCCCAGCCGGCTCCGCAACGTACCCGACATCCGCGACGTGCGGGTGGTCCGAGGTCTGCTGCAGCTGCACGGCGTGACCGTCCGCCCCGGTGACGAGCCGGGCGAACTCATCCTCGACCCGTCGCACGTCGAGAGCGCGAACGTCGCCGACATCGACGCCCACGCGGGCTCGTCGCGCATCCCGATCCTCTTCTGCGGCCCCCTGCTGCACCGCCTCGGCCACGCCTTCATCCCGGGCCTGGGCGGCTGCGACATCGGCGGCCGGCCGATCGACTTCCACTTCGAGGTGCTCCGCCAGTTCGGCGCCACCATCGAGAAGCGGGCGGACGGCCAGTACCTGGAGGCGCCGCAGCGGCTCCGCGGCACCAAGATCCGGCTGCCGTACCCCTCGGTCGGCTCCACCGAGCAGGTACTGCTGACCGCGGTCCTCGCCGAGGGCGTCACCGAGCTGTCCAACGCCGCCGTCGAGCCGGAGATCGAGGACCTCATCTGCGTGCTGCAGAAGATGGGCGCGATCATCTCGATGGACACCGACCGGACCATCCGGATCACGGGTGTCGACCGGCTGGACGGTTACACCCACCGGGCGATCCCGGACCGGCTGGAGGCCGCCTCCTGGGCGTCCGCGGCGCTGGCGACCGAGGGCAACATCTACGTGCGGGGCGCCCAGCAGCGCTCGATGATGACCTTCCTGAACACCTTCCGCCGGGTCGGCGGCGCCTTCGAGATCGACGACGAGGGCATCCGCTTCTGGCACCCGGGCGGCGCGCTGAACGCCATCGCGCTGGAGACGGACGTGCACCCCGGCTTCCAGACCGACTGGCAGCAGCCGCTGGTGGTGGCCCTGACGCAGGCCTCCGGGCTGTCGATCGTCCACGAGACGGTCTACGAGTCCCGGCTCGGCTTCACCTCGGCGCTCAACCAGATGGGTGCGCACATCCAGCTCTACCGCGAGTGCCTCGGGGGCTCCGACTGCCGCTTCGGCCAGCGGAACTTCCTGCACTCGGCGGTCGTGTCCGGGCCCACGAAGCTCCAGGGCGCGGATCTGGTCATCCCGGACCTGCGCGGCGGGTTCTCGTACCTGATCGCCGCCCTCGCGGCCCAGGGCACGTCCCGGGTGCACGGCATCGACCTGATCAACCGCGGCTACGAGAACTTCATGGACAAGCTGGAGAAGCTCGGCGCCAAGGTCGAACTCCCCGGCGGCGCACTCGTCTGACGCACCACCCCGGCGCGCTCCGGCGCGCGCACAGTGCTGCCGCACACAGCACTGCGCACCCCCGCACCACGGTCCGCCGCCCCGGCCCCCCTCACGAGGGACCGGGGCGGCGGACTTTCACGTGCCGTACGCGTCCCGGCGGCGGGACGGCCCGGCGGCCGGGACGCCTACGGCACGACGGCCCGGCCCGGCGGCAGGGACCCGGACGGCGGGCGGCCACCCGTGTCGGCGGCGGCGCCGCAGAACGCCCGTACAGCGCCGAACGGGACGGACCGGGCTCCCCCGGGCCGCCGGAGGGGCCGGGGAGCCGCAGCCCGCCCCACAGCCTCCGCACAGGCGCCGCGCCCCGCCCGCGAGCGGGCCGGGACGGCCCGGGGCAGCTCAGGGCAGGTCTCCGGGTCCCCGGGAACGCCGAAGGGCGGCCGTCCGGTCGGGACGGCCGCCCTTCTTGTTGCTGCCCAGGGGGACTTACTTGCCCTTGGCGGCTTCCTTGAGCTTGGAGCCCGCGGAGACCTTCACGCTGTAGCCGGCCGGGATGTTGATCGGGTCGCCGGTCTGCGGGTTACGAGCGGTGCGAGCGGCACGGTGGGTGCGCTCGAAGGTCAGGAAGCCGGGGATGGTGACCTTCTCGTCGCCCTTGGCGACGATCTCGCCGACGGTCTCGGCGAGCGCGGCCAGAACGGCGTCCGCGTCCTTGCGGGTCACCTCGGCACGGTCGGCCAGGGCGGCCACCAGCTCACTGCGGTTCATGTGTGTACTCCCGTGTTCTTCTTGCCTGTGAGGCGTGAGATCGAAGCCGATGCTGCCAGGGCCCTCTGACAGTCCCCGGACCCGGGTCTGATGTCAGACCCTCGCGCCCGAATACGCATCCTGCCCCCACCTGCGGCGCTAACGCCAATCCGGAACCACTCGGCGTCACACGAAACACACCACCGCGTGGCCGTGATGACGTTCCGTCGACTTGTTGGAGCGGTCCGCAGCGGATGCCGGGCCGGTGGGGCTCGCTGCCCGCCCACCCTAAAGGGGCGTTTGGGACGTCGCGACCCGCGACGCGCCGTACGGGGCACCCGGACGTGACCTACGGCACCGTCAGGGGCGGCCCGGGACGGCTCCGCCGTACGCCCGGACGGCGTACCGCAGGGCCGTCCGGACGTCTGTGCGGGCGGTCCGGCCGGCAGGACGGCCGGCCTGCCGGACCGCAGGGGCCCTCAGACGGTGTCGGAGGCCGCCTCGGCGACCCCGGCCGCCTTCGCGGCCTCCCGGACGGCGCCGGCGACGGCACCCGCGACCTTGTCGTTGAAGACCGACGGGATGATGTAGTTCGCGTTCACCTCGTCCTCCGCGACGACGTCGGCGAGGGCGCCCGCCGCGGCGAGCATCATCTCCGTGTTGACGGTGCGGGACTGAGCGTCCAGCAGACCGCGGAAGACACCCGGGAAGACCAGCACGTTGTTGATCTGGTTCGGGAAGTCGGAGCGTCCGGTGGCGACGACCGCGGCCGTCTCGCGGGCGACCGCCGGGTCCACCTCCGGGTCCGGGTTCGCGAGCGCGAACACGATCGCGCCCTCCGCCATGGCCGCGACGTCGGAGCCGTCCAGGACGTTGGGGGCGGAGACCCCGATGAAGACGTCGGAGCCGGCCACGGCCTCCTTGAGGGTGCCGGTGACGCCCTCCGGGTTGGTGTTGTCGGCGATCCAGCGCAGCGGGGAGTCCGGGGTGGCGTCCACCAGGTCCTCGCGGCCCGCGTGCACCACGCCGTGGATGTCGGCGACGACCGCGTGCTTGACGCCGGCCGCGATGAGCAGCTTCAGGATGGCCGTACCGGCCGCCCCGGCACCGGACATGACGACCCGTACGTCACCGATCGCCTTGCCGACGACGCGCAGCGCGTTGGTGAGCGCGGCGAGGACGACGATCGCGGTGCCGTGCTGGTCGTCGTGGAAGACGGGGATGTCCAGGGCCTCGCGCAGCCGTGCCTCGATCTCGAAGCAGCGGGGGGCGGAGATGTCCTCCAGGTTGATCCCGGCGAAGCCCGGGGCGATCGCACGGACGATCGAGACGATCTCGTCGGTGTTCTGCGTGTCCAGGCAGATCGGCCAGGCGTCGATGCCGGCGAACCGCTTGAAGAGGGCCGCCTTGCCCTCCATCACGGGGAGCGAGGCCATCGGGCCGATGTTGCCGAGGCCGAGCACCGCGGAGCCGTCCGTGACCACCGCGACGGAGTTCCGCTTGATGGTCAGGCGGCGGGCGTCCTCGGGGTTCTCGGCGATCGCCATGCACACCCGGGCCACGCCCGGGGTGTAGATCATCGAGAGGTCGTCACGGCTGCGGATGGGGTGCTTGGACGCCATCTCGATCTTGCCGCCGAGGTGCATGAGGAACGTACGGTCGGAGACCTTGCCCAGCACGACGCCGTCGATGTCGCGCAGACCCTCGACGATCTCGTCGGCGTGCGAGGTCGAGGAAGCCGCGATCGTGACGTCGATCCGCAGCTTCTCGTGACCGGAGGCCGTCACGTCGAGGCCGGTGACCGAGCCACCGGAGGACTCCACGGCCGTGGTCAGCTGGGAGACCGCTGTGCCGCTCGCGGGCACCTCCAGCCGGACCGTCATCGAGTACGAGACGCTGGGCGCCGTTGCCATGGCCGAGTCCTTCGCTTTCCTGAGCTTCGTTGCCGCACGTGAACGGGGCTCAGCCCGCACGTGCGTTCCGATCGTCGCACCTACCGACCGGTAGCAGGTAATGACTGCCACCTTTCGGAAATTTGTTTCCACCATACGAGAAGTTGCCGTTCGGCGTCACCCCGGTCCGCCGGGAGCCGGGGCAGCGGCCGGGCGGGGCTGTTCGTGCGGGGTTCGCCTCCTTCCCCCAGGGCGGGCGCCCCCCCCCATACACGAACAGACCCGCGCCACCATCAGGTGACGCGGGTCTGTCTTCTGCGAGTCAATGACACCGGCCCGCCATGCTCGCCTCGCGGCAAGTGGTCGCTCGTGGCGACGAAGGTTGGGCCCGGGGGCTTGGATCGAGCCGGTGCCGTTATCAGGCTAACAAACACCTCGGAGAAGTGACTCCCGTGCGACGGGTTGACTCGCAGAAAGGCTTCCCCTCCCGGCTCCGGCCGGCTCCGCTCAGTCCCTCAGCAGGTCGGGAACCCCGTCGCCGTCCGGCATGTCGCGCTCCCCCGAGACCACGGTGAGCTGCTGCGTCGCCCGGGTGAGGGCCACGTACAGGACCCGCAGGCCGGCCGGGGACTCGTCGGCGATCTCCGCGGGCGAGACCACCACCGTGGCGTCGTACTCCAGGCCCTTCGCCTCCAGGCTCCCCAGCGCCACGACGCGCGCGCCGAGCTCCTCCAGCCAGCCCCGGGCCTCGGCACGGCGGTTCATCGCCACGACCACCCCGACGGTGCCGTCCACCCGGGCGAGGAGCCTGCGGGCCTCCTCCCGCACGGTCGCGGCGAGGTCGCCGTCCCGCACCGTCTCGAAGCGCGGCTCGACCCCCGTGGAGCGGACCGCGGCCGGGGACTCCATCCCCGGCATGGCCAGCGCCAGCACCTTGGCCGCGAGCGCGGCGATCTCCGCCGGGTTGCGATAGTTCACGGTGAGGGTGAAGTGGCGCCGCGGCCGGTTGCCGAGCGCCTCGTCGCGGGCGGCGGACGCCTCGTCGGGGTCGGACCAGGAGGACTGGGCCGCGTCCCCGACGATCGTCCAGGTCGCGTGCCGGCCGCGGCGGCCGACCATCCGCCACTGCATGGGCGTGAGGTCCTGCGCCTCGTCGACGATGACGTGGGCGTACTCGGTGCGCTCGGCGGCCAGCCGCTCGGCCCGCTCGCGCTGGGTCTCCTCGCGCTGCGGCATCAGCTCCTCCAGCCCGGTGAGCTGGTCCAGCGGATCGGCCTCCCGCTTCCGCTTCGGGCGGGCCGGGGTGCCCAGCAGCGTCTGGAGCTCGTCCAGGAGCGCCACGTCGTGGACGGACAGCGCGCCGCTGCCGTCCTCGCCCAGCCGTCTCAGCGAACGGGCCAGCCGGCGCACCTCACCCTGGTTGAGGATCCGGCGCGCCCACCGGTTCAGGCGCCGCTCGTCGGACATCGCCGCCAGGACCTGACGGGGGGTGAGCTCCGGCCACCAGGCGTTCAGGAAGGTGAGGAAGGGGGTCTCGGTGGACACGTCCTCGTCGAACGAGGAGCGCAGTTCGGCGGCCAGTTCGGGGTCGGTGTAGCGGCCCCGGCCCGACGACTTGTTCCACAGGGCGTCCAGGAGCAGCTTGCGGGCGCGCGGGCGCAGCAGGTTGACCGGTGCCGTGCCGCCGAGGACGTTGTGCCGGATGCGCCGGAGCTCCTCCGCCTCCAGCTCGATGCGGGCGCCGAAGGCCACCACCCTCAGCCGGGTCGGGGTGCCGGCCTCGGCCGGGGCCTCGCCGAACTCCAGCTGTCCGTCCTGGGGGGCGGGCCGGGGCGCGGGCTGCTCCAGCGCCCCGCGGGCCGCCTTGCGCAGCACGTGGAGCATCCGGGACGCGCCCTTGATCCGGGCGACGGCGGGCTCGTCGTAGGTGGTCGCCCCCTCGGCGCCCGCGGCGTCGTCGGACAGCGATCCGACGGCGCGGATCGCGACCTGGCCCTCCTCGCCGAGCGAGGGCAGCACGCCCTCGGTGTACGCGACGAGCAGAGGGGTCGGCGAGACGACAAGGATGCCGCCCGAGTACCGCCGGCGGTCCTGGTAGAGGAGGTAGGCGGCCCGGTGCAAGGCCACCGCCGTCTTGCCCGTACCGGGGCCTCCGGACACCTCGGTGACGGAGGCGGCGGGGGCGCGGATGACCATGTCCTGCTCGGCCTGGATCGACGCGACGATGTCGCGCATCGTGTGGCTGCGGGCCTGGCCCAGCGCGGCCATCAGGGCGCCGTCGCCGACCACGGGGAGCGTCTCGCCCCCCAGGGTGGCGGTCAGCTCCGGGCGCATCAGGTCGTCCTCGACCCCGAGGACCCTGCGGCCCTTGGAGCGGATGACCCGGCGGCGCACGACCCTGCCCGGCTCCCTCGGCGTCGAGCGGTAGAAGGGGGCCGCCGCCGGCGCCCGCCAGTCGATCACCAGGGGCGCGTAGTCGGAGTCCAGCACTCCGATGCGGCCGATGTGCAGGGTCTCCGCGATCGAGGCGGTGCCGTCCTCGGCCACGGCGTCGTCGGCGGCCTCGACGGAGGTGAAGGCACCGTCCGGTCCGCGCTCGCCGTCCTTGCCGCGGAGCAGGTCGATCCGTCCGAAGAGGAAGTCCTCGAACTCGTTGTTCAGCCGGTTGAGGTGGACCCCGGCGCGGAAGACCTGGGCGTCCCGCTCGGCGAGTGCCCCGGGGGTGCCCACCTGGCCACGTTTACTGGCGTCCTCCATGAGAAATTCCGCCTCGTCGATCTTCTCTTCGAGACGGCGGTAGACCCGGTCCAGATGTTCTTGTTCGACACCGGTCTCCCGGTCCCGCAACGAATCGACAGCGGCATCCTGCGCGGCCACCGAGGCCCCCTTCTGACGTGCATCGGGCAGCCGACAACCGTACGCGAAAGGGGGCCCCGCGCGCACCTGCCGCTCCGGTCACGTTTCGGGTGGTGAAGCCTCCGCCCGGGTCATGCCGGCGTCTGCGCACGGCGGCGGTGCCGGGCCACCCGCTCCCTGTTGCCGCAGATCTCGCTGGAGCACCAGCGGCGCCGCATCCCCCGCGAGGTGTCCAGATAGAGCCGCCGGCAGGCATCGCCCTGGCAGCGGCGCAGGGACGCCCGCGCCACCGGGTCCGTCAGCAGGTCCACGGCGTCCCGTGCCACCGCGGCGAGCAGCGCCCCGCACACCGGGTCGGCGCCCAGGACCCGTACGAGCGCTCCGCCCCGTCCCCGCACGGCCCGCAGGACCGGCGGGGCGACCGCGGCCAGCGCGTTGACCCGCTCCAGGGCGTCTTCGGCGCTCCCGCCGGACAGCTGAGCCGTCATCAGCCGGTCGACGCACGTCCGCAGGTGCAGGAAGCGGTCCAGCCAGGTCTCGTCGACGGCCTCCAGGGGCGTGCCGCGCGGGACCAGGCGCGAGGACACCAGCCACTCGGCGAGGCGTGCGGGACGGTCGAGCCGCTCCCGGGCGCCGGAGGTCTCGGCCCCGGTCGCCACCAGGTCCAGGCAGACCCGGCCCGAGTCGAACCGCCGGCCGTACGCACCGGTGCCCTCCGCCATGAGCCTGTCACCGCCTCGGGGTTCACCTGTGGGGTCGCCCCCAGAGTGCCCGCATCCGGCCCCGCCCGGTACCCCTCCCGCCGGGCCGTGTCGTGCGCGGAGTGGAGGCCAGGGGTCGAGAGAACGTCATCGGGCCGGTCGCGGGACGACTCGGTGGCCGCCTGGCATCACAGAGCGCTGTCAGCGGTGGATGGCAGCATCAGGTGCATGGCGCGTACGACACCTTTCGACTGGCGGCCGTTCCTGGACAGATGGAGCGGGGAGTGGTCGGATTCCCGGCCCGATGACGAGACTCTGAACGAGAAGGACGAAGCTGCCCGACGTGGCCGTTGGCTGGGGTTTCCGCCTGCGTCCGAGGAGCGCATCGCAGCCATGGAGGAACGCCTCGGCCGACGGATGCCCCCGTCGTACCGGGAATTCCTCAAGGTCAGCGACGGATGGCAGCACGCCGGTGAGTTCATCTGGCTGCTGGCGGGGACCAAGGACACGCGCTGGCACAACAACGAGTCCGGACTCGCGGACATGTTCGGGGAGTACCTGGACGACGACGCCGGGCCCGCCGAGCGGCGGGCTGCGGACGTCTGGCGGCACGGGCTCCAGCTCGACGTCGAGTCCGACGTCACGTACGTCGTTCTGGATCCCGATGACGTGGACGAGGAGGGCGAGTGGGCCGTGTACACGTGGGCGAGCTGGCTGGCCGAGCCCCCCGAGCGCCACGCGAACTTCGTCGAGTTCATGCGGGACAGGTACCGGGAGTTCCACGCGCTTCATGCCCGCACGGCCGACGGGGCGCCGGAGTTCACCAACGACACCACACGAGAGCTGGACGCCCTGGTGGGCCGGGCCCGGCTGGAGGCATTGCGTGGCGATTGGGAACGGGCCGCACAGACACTGGACGAGGCGAAGGAGTACGGCAGACCGTGCGCCGCCGGGCTGGGTGACCAGATTCGCCGCCTTCTCGGACAGACCTACATGGTGTATTTCCAGGACCTGGTGACCGATCCGCAGTACGCGGCCGAACTGCTGCCGGCCCTGGCCGCCGAGCACGCGCGCAGGGACGACTCGACGCTGAAGTTCCACCTCAGGGGAGCCGGTGAGGACGTGGTGTCGCTGGCCTACGAGATGCTGGAGCAAGCGCGCAAAGGCACCTACCGGTACACGGCGGCCGGACCGTTCGGGCAAGCGGTCGCCCAGGCGCGGGAGCTGGCTCGATGGGGCGACACCGACGGGGCATGGCGCAGGCTGATCGACGCTCTGCCGGTGTGGCAGCCGTTGGGCCCCGACCACCTGGCGCCGCTGGGGTGGGTGGCAGACCCCCTTCTCGGCCCCTTGCTGACCCCGGAACGGGGCCGCGAGCTGCTGTCCACCCCCCGGGGCGGGCAGACGGGTGAGGGACCGAGCCCGACGGCCGGCCTCGACCCGGACGGCCTGGCGTGGCTCGCGCGTCCGGAGGCCCACCACCTCACGTCGTACCGGTTCGTCCTGGTCGAAGGCGTGGAGCCGGAGAACCTGCCAGGACGTCTCGCGGACGGGAACGAGGCAGCGCTGAGTGATCATTTGACCTGCGACGAAGTCCGCAGGCGATCGCTCCGCGGACGGAAGGAGTTCTCGCCCGACGACGACAGAGCCCTCATGGTGGTCGGCCAGGCCGGCACCCGTTGGAGCTTCGCTTTCGACGGCGACCCGGCGCAAGTGGCCCCGAAGCGGTTCGTCTCCCCAGCCGCAGCCGCCAGCGAAGGCACCCGCGCGGTGGTCGTGTGGAGCGGTTTGAGGTCCTGGCACGGGGATCCGTTCTTCCATCTTTCCGTAGCGCAGGACTGTGCCGAGCAGTACGCCTTCACGTATTCGGGCGGAGTGATACACCGAACGGGAGAAGTCCCACAGGCACTGGACCCGGAGCGGTTCTTCGGATCCCGGGGGGAGGGCGACGATGCGGAACGGTCGCTCCTGGAGGCCATCACCGGTGAGTTCGGCGTCCGACTGCCACGCCACGCGATCACCTGCGGACGGCTGCACACGTTCGCCACCCGCTCATGGACTCGGCCGCCGCGAACCGGGGAGACGCACATCAGGCTCTCCATCAGCTGATGTGCCGCGCGTTGGCGGATGCGTCGTGCACCTCCGTCTTACGCGGTCACAGTCCCGTACAGGAGGGAGCGGCCGACGCCGAGGTGCACGCCGGTGGCGGTGGCGGACTCCTTCACGCCGTGGCGGTGCAGGGCGATGGCCGGCATGTCGCCGTCGGCGGGTGGTTGCCGTTCGCCGGTGCCGACCACGACGCGCCCACCGTCGTCACCGCCCTCGCGTGGACGGACTGCCCCGCCGTGTCCTGTCCGCGCCCCTCCCGCCGGAGCCGAGGCGTGCCGCTGCGCTCCGGGCGGGGTTCGTGCCCGCCGGGCCGTCGCGGCGGCCGCCGGCCTGCCACCGGTACGGCAGGCGCCCGCCGTTCAGCCCTCCGGCGGGCCGTCGTGCAGGATGCGCTGGAACATCCGGTGGTCCTGCCACGCGCCGTCGATGTGGAGGTAGCGCGGCGCCGTGCCGTACGGCTCGAACCCGCACTTGGCCAGGACCCGCTGCGAGGCCAGGTTGTCCAGGACCGTCCCGGCCTCGATCCGGTGCAGTCCGAGCCCGTCCCGGGCCAGTGCGCACACCCGGGTGACGGCGGCCGTGGCCAGGCCGCGGCCCGCCCGGTCGACGTCGATCCAGTAGCCGAGCCGGGCGTTGCGGAACGGCCCGCGCTCGATGGAGGCCAGTGTCAGGGCCCCCACGATCCGGTCCTGCTCGTCGGCCAGCGCCCAGGGCATCGCGCGCCCCGCGTCCCGGTCGGCCAGCAGCCCGGCGAGCCGGCCGGCCTGGCCGTCGGCGGTGTAGAAGGCGTCGGGGCGGACAGGCTCCCAGCGCCGCATGTACGCACGGCTGCGGGTCAGGGTCTCGGCGAAGGACTCCGCGTCGCCGGGGGTCACCGGCCTGAGCCTGACCCCGTCCGTCAGGGGGTGGATGTCGTCGGTCATCCCCGCACGCTAAGGGGTGTCCCCCGGCCCCCGCGCGCCGCACCCCGGCCGGCCGGGAGCCGCGGTCTCAGGAACCGTCGTACTTGGTGTCCGCGGAGGGGTCCAGCGCGAGCCGGTACCCCCGTTTGACGACCGTCTGGATCAGCCGCGGCGCCCCGAGTGCGGTGCGCAGCCGGGTCATCGCCGTCTCCACCGCGTGCTCGTCGGTGCCGCTGCCGGGCAGGGCCCGCAGCAGGTCGGCCCGGGAGACGACCCAGCCGGGCCTGCGGGCCAGCGTGTGCAGCAGGGCCATGCCGGCCGGGGGCACCGGGTGCAGGGCCCCGTCGACCAGCACGGCGTGGCCGCGGATCTCGACCCGGTGGCCGGCGACGGGGAGCGCGCGGGCCCGGGCGGGCAGCCGGGTGCAGAGCACCTGGACGAGGGGGCCGAGCCGGAAGCGTTCCGGCTGGACGGTGTCGATGCCCTTGGCCTGCAGGGGCAGGGCGGTCACCGGTCCCACGCACGCCGTCACGACGTCGTGGTTCAGGGCGTCCAGCAGCTCCGGGAGGGTCCCGCGGCCCTCCGCACGCTTCAGGAAGGAGGCGGCGGCGGGGGCGCTGGTGAAGGTGAGGGCGTCCAGGCCGCGGGCGACGGTGGCGTCGAGCAGCCGGTCGAGCGGGGCGATGTCCTCCGGCGGCATCCACCGGTAGACGGGCACGCCGACGACCTCGGCGCCCGCCGCCCTGAGCGACTCGACGAAGCCGGGCAGCGGTTCGCCGTGCAGCTGGAGCGCGATCCGGCGGCCCGGGACGCCCTCCTGCAACAGCCGGTCCAGGACCTCGGCCATGGACTCGGACTGCGGCGACCACGCCTCGGTCAGACCGGCCGCCCGGATGGCGCCCTTGACCTTGGGGCCGCGGGCCAGCAGCTCCGTACCGCGCAGCAGGTCGAGCAGCCTTTCGCCGATGCCCCAGCCCTCGGCGGCCTCCACCCAGCCCCGGAAGCCGATGGCGGTGGTGGCGATCACCACGTCCGGCGGATCGGCGACGAGTTCCTCGGTGGCGGCCAGGAGTTCGCGGTCGTCGGCGAGCGGGACGATCCGCAGGGCGGGCGCGTGGAGCACCGCGGCGCCCCTGCGGGTGAGGAGCGTCCCGAGCTCCTCCGCGCGACGGGCTGCGGTCACCCCGACCGTGAAGCCCGCCAGAGGCCCGTGCTGTGCGTCGTCGTCGTGCATGGAATGATACCCGGCTCTCGTCCCGCTGGTGCCCGCTGGTCTCGTCCCGCTGGTGCCCGCTGGTGCGGAGGACCGAGCCTGTCAATTCCGCGTGACGGTCTCGGTCCTCCTGTATTTCCCGCCCGTTACGTCCTGCGGCGGACGGCGGCGGTCTCACACCTCGGCGTAGCTGAGCCGGGGCTTGGTGGCGACCGCCGCGGGACGCCGAAGGTATACCGCCCAGGTGAGGGCGAAGCAGACGGCGTAGAAGCCGAGGAAGCACCAGAAGGCGGCCGTTCCGGTGCCCGAGGCGGCGAAGGACTGGCGGAACGCGAGGTTGATCGCGAGGCCGCCCAGCGCACCGACGGCGCCGATGATGCCCATGGCCGCGCCGGACAGCCGCCGCCCGTGGGCCGCGGCCTCCTCGCCGCGCAGCCCCTCGGCGACCCCCTGTGCGTGGAAGATGCCCGGGATCATCTTGAACGTGGAGCCGTTGCCCAGCCCCGTCAGCACGAACAGCGCGATGAAGCCGACGAGGAACACCGCGAGCGACTCGGCGCCCGAGGCGTACACGACGACTCCGGTCGCCGCCGCCATGGCCGCGAAGGTCCACAGGGTGATCCGGGCGCCGCCGTAGCGGTCGGCGAGCCAGCCGCCCGCCGGACGGATCAGGGAGCCGAGCAGGGGGCCGATGAACGTGAGCGAGGCGGCCTGCAGCGGGGTACGGCCGAACTGGGTCTGCAGCACGAGTCCGAAGGCGAAGCCGTAGCCGATGAACGAGCCGAAGGTGCCGATGTAGAGCGCCGACATGATCCAGGTGTGGGGTGCGCGCAGCACCTGGAGCGCGGCCCCGGTGTCGTTCCGCACGGGCCGGAGGTTGTCCATCCTGAGTGCCGCGCAGAGTGCGGCGACGACGATCAGCGGTATGTACACGCCGAGCACGATCCGCGGGTGCGCGGCACCGGCCGTGCCGATGACCAGCAGGCCGACGAGCTGGACGACCGGGACGCCGACGTTGCCGCCGCCCGCGTTGAGCCCGAGCGCCCAGCCCTTCCGGCGCAGCGGGAAGAAGGCGTTGATGTTCGTCATCGAGGAGGCGAAGTTGCCTCCTCCCAGGCCGGTGAGCGCGGAGACGACGAGGAAGGTGGTGTACGAGGTGCCGGGCTCCATCACCCAGTAGGCGGCACCGGTCGGCACCAGGAGCGCCAGCGCGCTGAAGACGGTCCAGTTGCGCCCGCCGAACAGGGCGACGGCGAAGGTGTAGGGCACCCGGACGAGGGCGCCGACCAGGGTGGCGGTGGAGATCAGGAAGAACTTCCCCGCCGGGTCGACGCCGTACTCCGGCCCCATGAACAGGACCATGACGGACCACAGGGACCACACGGAGAACCCGATGTGCTCCGAGAACACGGAGAGCCACAGGTTCCTGCGGGCGGTCCGCTCCCCCGTCTCCCGCCAGAAGGCCTCGTCCTCCGGCTCCCACCGCTCGATCCAACGACCGGCCATCTCGCGCCTCCACAGAGTTCTCAGGATGTTGTCGTGCCGACGCTAGGCGATGCGCGTTTCGGCGCGGTGCCGTGAGGTGACCGGTGCGCAACCTCGCTCTCACCCGCCCGCCGGCGGAGCGGTGAGCAGGGTGGGGAGGAGGGGCGGCCGTACGGGGGTGCGGCGACGTGTGCCGCACCCCCGCACGGCCGGTCAGGCCCCGCGCGTGCGGCCCCCGCCGGTCGGCCACAGGCGCGGACGGCGCCGGGCGGCGATGTCCTCGACCCAGCCGAACGCCAGGATCGCCAGCCCGATGAGGGGCCAGATCACGATCAGGATGAGCACATCGTACGACTGCTCGATCCGGGTGCTGAACGTGTCCCCGAGCCACGGCACGGACCACAGCAGGTCCACCAGGTGCGCGGCGGCGATCAGCAGCAGGTTGTGCCACAGGTAGATCGTCACGGCCCGGTTGTTGGCCAGGGTGACCAGGCCGTCCCAGCCCGCGAGCCGGCCGGGGAGCTTCTGCCAGGACGGGGCGTAGACCAGGAGGATCGCGCAGAAGCCCAGGGACCAGGTGGACTGGGCCAGCGGGATCTCGTCGAGGTTCCAGCCCTCCTCCGTGAGGTGCCCGGACGCCCACCACAGGCCGAAGCCCATGACGAGCGCGGCGGACGACACCGCCAGGTAGCGCGGGACCTCCTTCAGCAGGCCGTCGTTGTGGGCGAATCCCAGGACCCAGCAGGACCCGAACACGGCGAAGTCGACGAGGCTCTCGCCGAACGTGCCGGGCACCGTCACCAGGCCGGTGCCGATGACGGCGGTGAGGAGGACCGGGGCCGCCAGGGTGACCCACGGCAGCCTGCGGAACGCCCTGAGCAGCAGGGGCGACGCGAGGACGAACCAGAGGTAGGCCCGGATGTACCAGAGCGGCCCCGCGGCCTGGTCGGCCCAGCTCAGCTCCAGCCACCCGCCGGCCGAACCGCTCTCCTCGGGGAAGGGCGGCGAGCCGAGCGGGACCACGTAACTGCCGAGCCTGACGAACCACCACAGCCCCTCCTCCCGGACGGGCTGCCAGCTCAGCGCGAACATCACCGGTACGACGACGAGCGAGAACAGCCACATCGGGGGGAGCAGCCTGCGCAGCCGGCCGCGGAGGACGCCGCCGGCCGGGCGGGACAGCGAGCGGGCCATCAGCGAACCGGCCAGGGCGAACATCACGCCCATGGACGGGAACAGGAAGGTCAGCCAGGCCCAGCCGAACAGGTGGAAGAAGACGACCCGGACGAGGGCGACGGCCCTGAGCAGGTCCAGGTAGCGGTCCCGCCCGGGCCTGGCGCGCGGGCCGGGGGTCCCGGCGGCGGGGCTGCGCTCCGGGTGCTCCGCCGGGGCGGGCACGGTGGGACCCGGGCGCTCCGGGTGCGCCGCCGGGAGGGGCAGGGTGCGGGCGTGCACGGACGGGTCGGGCCCGCCCCGGTCGTGAACGGTCATGCCACCGGCCTCCGTTCGGTGTCCTTGCGCCGGTTCGGGGTCCCGCCCGGCGCCTCCACCACGCCGGTGCGGCGCAGTTTCTGCCAGCGCAGCCGGCCCCCGGTGAGCGCGGTGATCCAGGACTGGAGCAGCACGACGTACATCAGCTGCCGGTAGAGGACCTGTTGGAGCGGCAGGGAGATCAGGTGGGTCATGCGCTCCCGGTCGAGCCGGAAGGCGTAGGCGGCGCAGACGGCCTGCACCAGCAGGACCCCGAACCAGGCGGCGACGGTCTTCCCGGTGGGGCCGAAGACCAGCCCGTACAGCAGGAACACGTCGATCAGGGGCGCCAGCAGCGGGGCGACGACCATGAAGAGGGAGACCAGCGGCAGCCCCACCCGGCCGAACCGGCCCGAGGGCCCGCGCTCGACGAGCGCGCGGCGGTGCTTCCAGATGGCCTGCATCGTGCCGTAGGACCACCGGTAGCGCTGCGACCAGAGCTGCTGCACGGATTCGGGGGCCTCGGTCCACGCCCGGGCGTTCTCGGCGTAGACGACGCGCCAGCCGTCGCGGTGCAGTGCCATGGTGACGTCGGTGTCCTCGGCGAGGGTGTCCTCGCTCATGCCGCCGATGCGGTCCAGCGCGTCCCGGCGGAAGGCTCCGACGGCGCCGGGGATGGTGGGCATGCAGCCGAGGAGGTCGTACATCCTGCGGTCGAGGTTGAAGCCCATCACGTACTCGATGTGCTGCCAGGCGCCGATCAGCGAGTCGCGGTTGCCGACCTTGGCGTTGCCGGCGACCGCGCCGACCCGGGGGTCGGCGAACGGCTGCACGAGCTCGCGCACGGTGGCGGGTTCAAAGACCGTGTCGCCGTCCATCATGACGATGATGTCGTGACGGGCCTTCGCTATCCCGTGGTTGAGGGCCGCGGGCTTGCCCGAGTTGCGCTGGCGGAGGACCCGGACCTCGGGTATCCACATCGCCTCGACCAGGTCGGCCGTGCCGTCGGTCGAACCGTCGTCGATGACGAGGACCTCGATCGGGTGGTCGCCGGCCACCAGGGACCGCACGGTGGCCTCGATGCACGCGCGCTCGTTGTACGCGGGCACGAGGACCGAGACCGGGGCGGTGAACGGCTCCTTGCCCCAGTGGAAGTCCCTGCGGCGCACCTTCCTGGCGTGCAGGAAGGAGAGCAGCAGCATCAGTCCGAAGCGGACCATCACGAGGACGCCGACGACCGCGAGACCGGCCACCAGGACACCGGTGACGCGCTCGGAGATCTCCACCGCGGCGACGAACGCCCTGCCCTTCCACAGGGCGGACCCGGTGACCGGGGTGTGGGCGCTGGGGGCGCCGAGCGCCGAGGTCAGGTTGGTGAACTCGTAGCCCCGCTCCTGCATACGCGGCAGGAAACGGCCCAGGGCGGCCACGGTCTGGGACCGGTCGCCGCCGGAGTCGTGCATCAGGATGACCGCGCCCTCGTCGCGCTTCGGCGTGGCGCGTTCGATGATCGCGGGCACGCCGGGACGCTTCCAGTCCTCGCTGTCGGTGTTGTTCACGACGGTGAGGTAGCCGCGGCTGCCGACGTACCGCGTGACCGGCCAGGACTTGTCGTCCATGGCGTCGGAGAACGAGGAGTAGGGCGGCCGGAACAGGGACGTGCGGATGCCGGCCGCGCCCGCCAGCACCAGCTGGTTCTGGGAGAGTTCCCAGTCGATCCGGTCGGTGGACTGGAAGGAGAGGTCGGGGTGGTTGAAGGTGTGCAGCCCGATCTCGTGGCCCTCGTCCACCATCCGCCTCACGAGTCCGGGGTGGCGCGAGGCCATCGTGCCGGTGACGAAGAAGACGGCGTGCGCGTGGTGCTTCTTGAGCTCGTCCAGGACGCGCGGGGTCCAGACCGGGTCGGGGCCGTCGTCGAAGGTCAGGACGATCCTGCGGTCGGGTATCCGGAGCGTCGTGGCGTCCCCACCCGCGCGGGCGTCGATGACGGGACCGCCTTCGAGCACCTTGTCCGGCACCCGGTCGGTGGGCGCGGGTGGCTGGACGCGGTGGTCGGCGAGTATCTCGCTGTGCACGTAACCGCGCAGCATGAGCATGGCGAGCAGGGCCACCAGGAGGAGCGAGGGAAGCAGGTAGCGCAGGGGGAACCCGCGCCTGCCCGTCCGCTTCTTCTTCCTCCGGTTGTGCCTGCCCCGCGCAACGGGGGATGTCATCTACTGGGCGCCTTCTTGTGGTTGCACCGGTGATTCCGAGGGGTCCGGGGACGTCGGCGGACTCTCCTCGACGGACGGTTCGGGGACGACCGACGGCGACGGACCGCCGCTCGGCGGTACGGAGACGGAGGCCCGCGGGGCGGGCGCCGAGGAGGCGGCGCCCCGCGTGGGCCTGACGGACGCGGAGGCCGAGGCGCTCGCGCCGGGCCCGGCCGGGGCAGCTGTGCCGGACGCCGGGGCGCCGGCCGCGGCGGGGACCGCGGCCGCCCCGGAGGACGGCGCGGAGGCACCGGGCGTGGTTCCGGGGTCCCCGGACACCACGTCGCTCGGCGCGGGCCGCACCTCGACCTCTGCCGCGTGCTTCTTGTCCGGGCCGGAGAGCGGCAGCCAGGGAGCGCTGGAGTTCCCTCCCAGCACGGCCACCCCGAGCGTCACCGCGTACACGGCGCAGACCGAGGCGAGCACCCAGCCCACACGCCGGTACGTCTTGCTGCGCCGGCCGCTCTCGTCGACGAAGACCGGCCCGTCCGCAGGATCCGGCGGGCCGGGTTCGACAGGTAGTTCGGAGAGCTGACGCCCCAGTCCGTCCAGTGGGACGGTGACGTCGCTCGATTCATGCGTGTGCCCGGTTCGGGCACCTTCGCGCCAATTTTCCACAGGTGTTCGCACATCCCCCAGTCAAGGAAACAGGTGCCGTGGAATGACTGGAATCATGCCAACGTCCAGGGCCCCCACCCCGTACGTGCGCCGCTCCACGAGCACCCGAAGCCCTGAATGTAGCGCAAGAGGGGATCTCAACAAGGGCGTTATCACCTGTTGTTCATCAACAGTGACGCATGAGTGACGCATCCACCGCAGGCAGCCAGGAGCCAGGGATTCTTTTCAGCCACCCTTCCGTCTCGGCGAGTTCGGCGGCCGCCGCGCGCAGTGCGGACAGGCCGGGATGGTCGAGTCCCGCACGCCACACCATCAGCAGCGGGGACAGCGGAACGGGCCCGACGAGCGGGCGCAGCACCGTCCCCGGCAGCGGCGGAAACCCCTCAACGGCCAGCACCGGATGCCCCGTCCTCGCCATGACCCGCTGGAATTCGGCCACACCGACGGCGAGGGGCGCGGGCGGAGCCAGCACGATGTCCCACTCCGCGAAGAGCGCCGCCGCGAGATCGGTCCACTCCAGCGTCCGCTCATTGCCCGCCCCCGCGTAGACGGTTTCGCCGGCCAGATCGCACAGGGCGACCGCTTCACGCCCGGCCAGAGGGTGATCGTTCGGCAGGAGCACGGCCATCGGCTCGTACCGCACCGGCTGTACGGAGAGCCGGGAGAGGACCGCGGGGCGGAGTCCGGCGGCGCGTCCGAAGGAGACGTCCAGCCGCCCGGCGAGCACCTCGTCCGCCGCCCACGTCAGTCCGCTCTCGAAGCGGGCCATCAGCTCGCACTCGGGGGCGCGCTCCCGCGCCCGGGCCAGCACCCGGGCGGCCGTCATCCCGTCGGTGTTGAGGTCGACGAGCAGCGGACGGCCCGCCGGGTCCGCACAGGCGGCCCGGAGCGCGGCGTGCGCGTCGAGCACCCGGCGGGCGTACGGCAGGAGCCGCTCCCCGTCCGCGGTCAGGGACACCTGCCGGGTGGTCCGGACGAACAGCTCCCGGCCCAGCTCGCGCTCCAGCCTGCGGATGTCCCGGCTCAGCGCCTGCTGCGCCACATGGAGGCGGGCCGCGGCACGGGTGAAGTGCAGTTCCCCGGCGACGGTGACGAAGGCGCGGAGGAGGCGGGGATCGAGATCGGGCGCGGTCATCGGCAGAATTTACAACAGGGGCGCGTCAATGGGCTCCGAACAGGTGTTGGACACCGAGGAGCACGCGCCCCGAGGGTGGTGGTCGTGCCCCCTGAGACCACCGCCGCCCCGCCGGCCGCCGCCGGCCCGTCCAACCCCTACCTCCGGCTGCTCGCCACCCCCGGCGCACGCGCCTTCACCGCGGGCAATCTGCTCGCCCGGCTGCCCATGGGGATGTTCAGCGTCAGCGCCGTCATCATGATCGCCGGGGCGCACGGTTCGTACGCCCTCGCCGGTGCCGTCACCGCGACCGGGCTGGCCGCGACGGCGGTGGTCGCCCCCTGGACGGCCCGTCTCGTCGACCGGTACGGCCAGGCCAGGGTCGCGGTGCCCGCCACCGCCGTCGCCGTGCTCGGCTCGCTGGCCCTGGTGCTCTGCGTGCACCACGACGCGCCGGTCTGGACGCTCTTCGCCGCCTACGCCGCGACGGCCACTACCCCGAACACCGGCGGTATGTCGCGGGCCCGCTGGGCGCATCTGCACCGGGGCGACCCGGCGGCCCTGCACACCGCCAACTCCTTCGAGCAGGCGGCCGACGAGCTGTGCTTCATGCTGGGCCCGGTCCTGGCCGCCACGCTGTGCGGGGCCCTCTTCCCCGAAGCCGGCACCCTCACCGGCGCGGTCCTGCTGATGACCGGCGTCCTGCTCTTCGCCGCGCAGCGTGCCACCGAACCGCCGGTGACCCCCGGCACACGGGGCGGCTCACCGCTGCGCACCCCGGGCATGGCCGCCCTGCTCGCGGTGTTCCTGGCGACCGGGGCGGTCTTCGGCTCGATGGAGGTCGTCTCCATCGCGCACGCCGGAGGCGCGATCCTCGCGCTCCAGGCCGGCGGCTCCTGCGTGGCCGGGCTGCTCTACGGTTCGCTGCGCCCCGCCGCCCGCGCCGGGCGCCGGCTGCTGCTGTGCCTGACGGGCATGACCGCGCTGATGTCCCTCCCGCTGCTGGCCGCGGCCGCGACGGACTCGCTGCTCCTGCTGGCGGGCTGCCTGCTGCTGGCGGGGGCGGCCACGGCGCCCACCATGGTCACCGGCATGACGCTGATCCAGCGGCTCACCCCGCAGGACCGGCTCAACGAGGGGATGACGCTCGCGGTCACCGCACTGCTGGGCGGGGTGGCGGCGGGATCGGCGGCGGGCGGCTGGACGGTGGAGCACGCCGGGACGGTCGCCGGATACGCGGCGCCGGTGTGCGCGGCGGCCCTCGCCCTGGCCGTCGCGGCCGCGGGAACACGCCACGCCTGAGCGGACCCGCCGCACGGGACACGGGCGGGGCGGTCCATCCGGTCGGGCCCGCCGCACACGGGAAACCGGTCGGCCCCGCCGTACACAGGGGGCCCGGTCGGACCCGCCGCACAACAAAACGAGGACCCCGCTGCCGGTGGCAACGGGGTCCTCGTTCACATGGGAATTGTGGAGATGGCGGGAATCGAACCCGCGTCCAACGGTGCGGAACCAGGGCTTCTCCGAGTGCAGTTCGCTACGCTTTTCTCGGCCCCGGAGGTCACGCGAACAAGCCTCCGACAGGCCCAGTCACTGTTTGATTTCCTTCAGAACCCCGTGACCGGGCTCAGAAGTTTAGATCCCTGAATGATGCCAGGATCCGGGTCGGGATCACCCCCGGGCTGACACTCCGCAGAGTCTTCGCTTAGCTGCTAATTAGGCAGCGAGGGCGAAGGCGGAGGAATCGCGCTTGGAATTGGCGATTATTGGTTGCGACATATGGTTTACGAGATCATTGCCGCTTCCTCGACTCGCTTCCCCTGCTTCGACATCCGCTGTCGAAACCGATCATCCCCATGTTGTTTTTTCAATCGTCGCACCTTCGCTGAGGTGCACGACCCATCGTACGTGACCGACGCACGCGGATGCCACCGTATTCCGGCTGCCCCGGGGCGCGGGCCCCGGTCCGGGGGCGACTACGCCTGGCGCTGCCGCCGGCGGGCCGCCGAGATCGCGCGGTTCGTCTCCCGCGTGTCCTGCTTCTCGCGCAGTGTCTGGCGCTTGTCGTACTCCTTCTTGCCCTTCGCGAGCGCGATCTCGACCTTGACGCGGCTGTCCTTGAAGTACAGCGCGAGCGGCACGATCGTGTGGCCCGTCTCCTGCGACTTCGACTCCAGCTTGTCGATCTCGGCCCGGTGCAGCAGCAGCTTGCGCTTCCGCTTGGCCGCGTGGTTGGTCCAGGTGCCCTGCACGTACTCCGGGACGTGGATGTTGTGCAGCCACGCCTCGCCGTTGTCGATCTGGACGAAGCCGTCGACCAGCGACGCCCTGCCCATCCGCAGCGACTTGACCTCGGTACCCATGAGCACGAGACCGCACTCGTAGGTGTCGAGGACGTGGTAGTCGTGCCGCGCCTTCTTGTTCTGGGCGATCATCTTGCGCCCGGTGTCTTTGTCCTTGGCCATAGTGCGGTCATTTTCGCACTAAGACCCACCCCCGAGGCCACTCAATACCGTCTCGCCCCGCTGCTGGGCCTCCGGGCCCGCTCCGACGTCCGGGGTGATGCCGCCCCCCTCGACGCTGCGGCCCGCCGGGGTGCGGTAGTGCCCCACGGTCAGCTCGGCCACCGAACCGCCGGGGAGCTTGCTGGGCATCTGCACGGATCCCTTGCCGAAGGTGCGCGATCCCACGGTCACCGCCCGGCCCCGGTCCTGCAGCGCGCCCGTCAGGAGCTCGGCGGCGCTCATCGTGCCGCCGTCCACCAGGACCACCACGGGCCGCTCGGTGTTCCCCCCGGGCTCGGCGTACAGGGCGCGCTGGTCGCCGTGCACGTCGTAGGTGGCGACCAGCCCGCCGTCCAGGAAGGCGGAGGAGGCGGTGACGGCCTCGGTGACCAGTCCGCCGGAGTTGGCCCGGAGGTCGAGCAGGATCCCCGCGTCCTCGGGCACCTCGTCGACGGCGTCGCGGACCGCGGCGCCGGCGCCCTTGGTGAAGGCGGCCACCTTGATCAGCACGGCCGCCGAGGGGGACCGCCCGAGCCGCCGGACGCTGACCGGGTCGGTGCTGAGCCGGGCCCTGCGCAGGGTCGTGGTCCAGGAGTGCCCGCCGCGGCTGACCCCGAGGGCGACGGTGGAGCCCTCGGCCGCCTGCGTGCGGTCCCCGCGCAGCTGGGCGACCACCTCGGCGACGGGGCGCTTCTCGACCGGACGGCCGTCCACCGTGCGCAGCAGGTCGCCCTTGCGCACACCGGCCCGGTCCGCCGGTCCGCCGCGCTGGACCCCGGTCACGACGACCTCGCCGCGGGCCGAGCGGCGGGCGGAGACGCCGACCCCGGTGTACGAGCCGTCCAGGGCCTGCTCGAACTCCTCGAACTCCCGCTCGTCGTACACCGCGCCCCAGCGGTCGCCGCTGCGGCTGACGACCTCCTCGGCGGCGTCGGTGCCGGACTTGCCGTCGGCCTCCGCGTCGGCCGCCGCGTGCGCGATCTCGTCACGGTCCACCGGGCGGACGGTGGAGGACACCGAACGCGTCTCTATCTCCGTGCCCGTGTCGTCCTCCCGGGGGAGGGACCCGGTGGCGGCGGCGGTGGCCAGCACGCTCGCGAACACCAGCGTCAGGGCCGCCCCGCGGCAGATCCCGCGGGGATTCACGTGGTGCGTATGGCCCGGCATGCCGCCGAGTCTAGGACAAGGCCCCGCTCGCACACGGCGCGTTCGCCGCATGCGGAACGGGGCGCTCATCACACCTTGAGGTACTTGCGCAATGCGAAGAGAGCGGCCACGGCGGGCATCAGCAGCCCGATCGCGATCACCAGCGGAAGCTTGGTGAGCACGGCCTCCCAGCCGATGAAGTCGATCAGGTTCAGCTTCTCCTGGAGCGCCAGACCGCCGTCGATGAGGAAGTACCTGGCCGCGATCAGGATCACGCAGGCGAGCAGTCCGCCGATCAGCCCGGCGAACGCGGCCTCCATGATGAACGGCATCTGGATGTAGAAGCCCGAGGCTCCCACCAGCCGCATGATGCCCGTCTCCCGTCTCCGGCTGAACGCCGAGACGCGGACGGTGTTCACGATCAGCATCAGCGCGATGACCAGCATCAGCCCCATCAGGAAGATCGCGGCGACGTTCATGCCGTTCATCAGCCCGAAGAGGTTGTCCAGGATGCTCCGCTGGTCCTGGACGGACTGCACGCCGTCACGCCCCGCGAAGGCCGTCGCGACGACCTTGTACTTCTGCGGGTCCTTCAGCTTGACCCGGAAGGACTCCTGCATCTGGTCCGGCGTGATGTTGCCGGCCATCGGCGAGTCGCCGAACTGCTCCTGGTAGTGCTTGTACGCCTGGTCGACGGTCTCGAAGAGGACCGGCTTCTCGACGGCCTCCATCTTCTCCAGGTCCGCCTTGATCTCCTTCTTCTGCTCCGCCGTGACCGCGCCCTTGGCGCACTTGGGCACGTCCTTGGCGTCGTTCTTGTTGCAGAGGAAGATCGAGACGTTGACCTTGTCGTACCAGTAGGTCTTCATCGAGCTGACCTGCTCGCGCATCAACAGCGCACCGCCGAACAGGGCGAGCGAGAGGGCGACGGAGACCACGACCGCGAAGGTCATCGTGAGGTTGCGACGAAGACCGACGCCGATCTCCGACAGGACGAACTGGGCGCGCATGGCGTCCTTTCAGTACTCGATGCTCGTGCAGAGGCGCGGAGGGCCGGCGGATCGTTCCACCGGCCCGCCCTTCTCAGTGCTGGTAGCCGTAGACGCCGCGCGCCTGGTCGCGCACGAGACGGCCCTGTTCGAGCTCGATGACGCGCTTGCGCATCTGGTCGACGATGTTCTGGTCGTGGGTCGCCATGATCACGGTGGTGCCGGTCCGGTTGATCCGGTCCAGCAGCTTCATGATGCCCACGGAGGTCTGCGGGTCGAGGTTGCCGGTCGGCTCGTCCGCGATCAGGAGCATGGGGCGGTTGACGAACGCCCGCGCGATCGCGACACGTTGCTGCTCACCACCGGAGAGCTCGCCGGGCATGCGGTCCTCCTTGCCCCCGAGTCCGACCAGGTCGAGCACCTGCGGCACGGCCTTGCGGATCTCGCCGCGCGGCTTGCCGATGACCTCCTGGGCGAAGGCGACGTTCTCGGCCACGGTCTTGTTGGGCAGGAGGCGGAAGTCCTGGAAGACGGTGCCCAGCTGGCGGCGCATCTGCGGCACCTTCCAGTTGGACAGCCGCGCCAGGTCCTTGCCGAGCACGTGGACCATGCCCTGGCTGGCCCGCTCCTCACGGAGGATGAGCCGCATGAAGGTGGACTTGCCGGAGCCGGAGGAGCCCACCAGGAAGACGAACTCGCCCTTCTCGATGTCGAGTGAGACGTCCCGGAGAGCGGGACGGCTCTGCTTCGGGTAGGTCTTGGAGACGTTGTCGAATCGGATCACGGATGCACCACGGTCGGCCGGGGGTAGGTGAGCGTGACCATACGCGAACCGGGTGAGCGCGTGTATTCGGCGTCCGGCAATGAGCGATTTATGACGGAAAGCGGCAGGGAACGAACCGGGGCGTGCCGGGCGAAGGGCCGTTCCACCGTCCGGCGCCGGTCCACCGCGCGCGAAGGGGCGTCTCTCCGCCCGGACGGGCCGCGCCGAAACCCGCCCGAGCTGGCACAGTGGGAGGGGGAACAGTTGCGTTTCCCGGAGCGTTGTGCGGAGAGAACGCGAATGCGGCTCCCGCCGCGCGGGAGGAGGACTGCGCATGACCTATGACCGACTGGTGTGCGCGAACTGCGCGGCGCCCGTGAGCGAGGGCCGCTGCCGTGTCTGCCGGGCGAGCCGGGAGCGGATGCAGGAGCAGGGCCCCTTCGCGGGGCTGAATCCGGCGATGCTCGTCGCGCTGATGGTGATCCTGGTGGCCGCTCTCGCCCTGCTGGCGCACCAGGCCGTCTGACCGGGGGCCGCGACCCCCGGACCGCCCCCGCGGGCGGCCTCGCCGCCCGCGGGGGCGTACGTGCGCGTACGCCCCCAGGAGCGCCTGGACACACGAAAGGGCCCGGGAAGGCCGTGACGGCTCTCCCGGGCCCTTCAGCGTGCGCTGACGGACGTCAGGCGGTCGTGCGACCGCCGGCCAGACGCGGCAGGAGGCGGAAGCCGATGCCACCCGCGATCATCGTGGCCGCACCGAGCAGCAGGAACGTGGTCTCGGCCGCACCGGTCTCGGCGAGCTCGTCCTTGCCCTTGCCCTGCTCGACCGGCTGGTTGCCGACACTGTCCGTGTCGGTGTTGTCGTCGGCGTCCGGGTAGGACGGGTCTCCGGTGGAGCCACCGGTGCCGCCGTCGGTCCCACCGTCAGTGCCACCGTCAGTGCCACCATCGGCACCGCCGTTGGAGCTGGTGCCACCGTTGGAGCTGGTGCCACCGTCGGTGCCACCATCGGTACCGCCGTCGGTGCCACCATCGGTACCACCGTCGGTGCCGCCGTCAGTACCGCCATCGGTACCGCCGTCAGTGCCACCGTCGGTACCGCCATCGGTGCCACCGTCGGTGCCGCCGTCAGTACCGCCATCGGTACCGCCGTCAGTGCCACCGTCGGTGCCACCGTCGGTACCGCCATCGGTGCCACCGTCAGTGCCGCCATCGGTACCACCGTCAGCACCGCCGTCGGTGCCTCCGATCACGCCGCCGATCACACCGCCGTCGGTACCGCCATCGGCACCACCGTCAGTGCCGCCGTCGACACCACCGTCGGTACCGCCGTCGGTGCCGCCGTCAGCACCGCCGTCGACGCCGCCGGCACCACTTTCGCCACCGCCGTCGACACCGCCGATGAGGCCACCGATCAGGCCGTCGTCGTCCGTGGTCTGGGTGCTGGTCTCGTTCGCGTCCACCCCGATGTTCAGGTTGAGACCGGCGGCCTGCGCGGCGCCCGCCGCGGTGAGCGAGGCACCCGCTGCGATAACCGCACCAGCGGCTATCCGCGCGACGCGGATTCGCGTCTTCTTCGTCATCTGTTGCTACCCCCAGTAGCTGAGCTCGTCGGAGCAGCCGTATGCGGTCCTCGGCCCTGCGGGGTCACGCTCGCTGCGGGGCCCACGCCGTACGTGGTCGTCCCACCCGTCCCCGTTCACACCTGTCCCAGACATACACGTGCTGCTCCAGCAGCCTGGCCAGAGATAAGGGCCACGTCAAGGCCGTTCCGGGGGCATACCGTCCGCTATGAGGGCTCTTGACGGCTATTCGGAATCACGACTGTGACTCATTCGGCACAACTTCCCCCCGACCACCGCCCGTCCGCGACGGGGTGGAAAGCGGCGGGCCCGGACAGAGGATTCTGTCCGGGCCCGGCGGCCTGACGGGTGCCGCTACTTCTCGTTCTGCTTGCGCCAGCGGATACCGGCCTCGACGAAGCCGTCGATCTCGCCGTTGAAGACCGCTTCCGGGTTGCCCATCTCGAACTCCGTACGCAGGTCCTTGACCATCTGGTACGGGTGCAGGACGTACGAACGCATCTGGTTGCCCCAGGAGTTGCCGCCGTCGCCCTTGAGCGCGTTCATCTTCGCCTGCTCCTCCTGGCGGCGGCGCTCGAGGAGCTTCGCCTGGAGGACGTTCATCGCGGACGCCTTGTTCTGGATCTGCGAGCGCTCGTTCTGGCAGGAGACGACGATGCCGGTGGGCAGGTGGGTCAGACGGACCGCGGAGTCCGTCGTGTTGACGCCCTGGCCGCCGGGGCCCGAGGAGCGGTAGACGTCGACGCGGAGCTCGGACTCGTCGATCTCCACGTGGTCCGTCTGCTCGACCACGGGGAGCACCTCGACACCCGCGAAGGACGTCTGGCGGCGGCCCTGGTTGTCGAAGGGGGAGATCCGCACGAGACGGTGCGTGCCCTGCTCGACGGAGAGCGTGCCGTAGGCGTAGGGCACCTCGACCGCGAAGGTGGTCGACTTGATGCCGGCCTCCTCGGCGTACGCCGTCTCGTAGACCTCGGTCTTGTAGTGGTGCCGCTCGGCCCAGCGGAGGTACATGCGCTGGAGCTTCTCGGCGAAGTCGGCGGCGTCGACGCCGCCGGCCTCGGCGCGGATCGTGACCAGGGCCTCGCGCGCGTCGTACTCGCCGGAGAGGAGCGTGCGGACCTCCATCTCGTCCAGCGCCTTGCGGACGGACTCCAGCTCGCTCTCCGCCTCCGCGAGGGCGTCCGCGTCGCCCTCGTCCTCGGCGAGCTCGAAGAGGACCTCGAGGTCGTCGATGCGGCCGCGCAGGGCCTCGGTCTTGCGGACCTCGGCCTGGAGGTGCGAAAGCTTGCTGGTGATCTTCTGCGCCGCCTCCGGGTCGTCCCAGAGGGACGGCGCCGCCGCCTGCTCCTCGAGCGCGGCGATGTCGACCCTCAGCGCATCCAGGTCCAGGACGGCCTCGATCGACCCCATGGTCGAGGAGAGGGACTTCAGCTCTTCGGAAATATCGACGACTGCCACGGGTCCAGCGTAACGGCTGGACGAGTGAAGCTGTCCCTCCCCCGGTCCCCGGCCCCTCCTCACCCCCCTCTCAGGGGGCCGTCGGGGCCGAGTTCCGGGTGTCCTCGGGGGCGGAGCCGGGGTCGTCCCCGCCGGTGGCGAACCAGCCGCCCACCCCGATCGCCGCACACAGGGCCACGGCCGCCGCGCCCAGGGTGATCCGGCGCTTGCGGACGGCCGCCGAGCGGTTGCGGGCCGAACCGGGACGCGGCCGGCCCGGCGAGCGCGGGGCGCGGGCCGTGCCGAGCGGGCCGCCGGAGAGCTCGTCGGGCGCCGGGACGCGCATGCTCGTGTGGGTGTCCCGGTTGGAGTCCGGGGAGGAGCCGGGCACCAGCGGGACCGCGCCGCGGCGGCGGGGCTCCTCGGGCGCCGGGGTGTACTGCTGCTCGTCGTAGGCCTGCGGTTCGGTTCCGGCGTCCGGCTCGTCGACGTCCAGGGGAGGTATCCCGGACAGGAGCGGGAGCAGCTCCCGCAACCGGGTCGCGAGCTCGGAGGCGCGCAGCCGGGAGGCCGGGGCCTTGGCCAGGCACTGGACCAGCAACTGCCAGAGCTCCTCGGGGATGCCGGGGAGCGGGACCACCGTCTCGGTCACATGGCGGCGCAGGACGGCCCCGGAGTGACCGCCGCCGAAGGGGGTGAAGCCGGCGAGCAGCTCGTAGAACACGGTGGCGAGGGCGTAGATGTCCACGGCGGCGCGCGGCGGGAGCCCCTCGACGATCTCGGGGGCCAGGTAGTCCGGCGTACCGATGATCTTGGTCGTTCTGGTGCGGCGCGGGGTGTCGATGAGCTTGGCCACACCGAAGTCGGTGAGCAGCGCGGGGTGCGAACCGCCGGGACCGAGCGGGCCCTCCATGTCGAGCAGGATGTTCTCCGGCTTGACGTCGCGGTGCACCACCCCGGCCCGGTGCGCGGCGGCGAGGCCGTCGGCGACGTCCGCGACGATCGCCGCGGCGGCCTCGGGCGCGAGACGGCGCTCCCGGTCCAGGCGGGTCCGCAGGTCCGTTCCCCGCACGAGGTCCATCACCAGGGCGAGGTCGGTGCCGTCCACGACGAGGTCGCGGACGGCGACGACGTGCGGATGACCGAGCCCGAGCAGGGCGGTGCGTTCCTGTACGAAGCGGCCCACGAGCTCCTGGTCGGACGCGAGGTCCTCGCGGAGCAGCTTGATGGCGACGGGGCCCTCGGGCCCCTCGCCGAGCCACACCGTGCCGGCGCTGCCGCGCCCCAGGATCTGGTGGGCGGTGTACCGGCTGCCGATATTCCGTGCCAAGACTGCTCCCTCAGCGGCTGGCGTTGACCCCCGGTCGACAAAGTTACGCGGCGAACGGGGTGCTGCGTGCCCGGGATGGCGCCAACCTCGGCTTCTGCGGGCGAATTGGGTCCGCAGAAGTCGACAAAGACACGGAACGGTGGCTTTCTACTGGCTCATCGGGTCGCCCGAGCCGCTCCCGCCGAGCTCCTTGAACCAGTCGGTGACCGTGCCGATGCCGTCCCCCAGGGCGTCCCAGAAGCTCTTGCCCTGGGCGATCCAGTCCTGGAGCGGGGTCAGTTCCCAGATGAGCCAGGCGGCGACGACCAGCAGCACCACCGAGAACAGGCAGCCCTTGAGGCAGCCGAGGCCGGGGATGCGCATCGGGTTGGCGCTGCGCTGCCTCGGCTGGCGCGGGGCCGGCGGCTGGGGAGCGGGCTGCTGCGGGGGTGCGTACTGCTGCCGCTGCTGACGCTGCGGGCGCTGCTGCTGTTGCTGCTGTTGCTGCCGGGAGGGCTGATAGCTCTGCGGCTGCTGCTGCGGGTAGTGCGGGGCGCCCTGCGGCTGCCGGGACTGCGGCTCCGGGGCCGGCTGCCGGCGCTGGGGGCGTCGGCGCAGCGGGTCCTGGCTCGGGTCGAGGTACTGGACCTGGGTCTGCTCGTTGCGGTCCCGGGCGGCCCGGAGCTGGGACTGCCAGGGGTGCGGGTCGTCCGGCCGCGGCGGGCCGTCGGGGTGCGGGGGCACGGGCGGCATCATCGCGGTCGGGTCGGCCTGGCCGCCCCCGCCCGAGGTCTGCGGCATCACACTGGTCGGCGCCGCGGGGTCGTACGAACCGGCGGTGCTCGGCAGCACCTGGGTCGCGTCCGAGGCGCCCGGCGTCTCCGGGACGGCCGCGGGCGCCGGGTCGGGGGCGAGCAGCGCGCCCACCCCTTCGGCGGCTGCGATCTGCGCCGAGTTCGCGTGGACGCCGATGCCCTCGCCGACGGTGCGCAGCGCACGGGCGAGGTTCACGGCGCTGGGCCGCTGGTCGGGGTCCTTGCGCAGGCAGCGCTCCATGACCGTCCACAGCGGCTCGGGCACGGTGCTGGGGCGGCGGGGCTCCTCGCTGAGGTGCTGGTGCAGGACCTCCAGGGCGGTGCCGCCGCCGAACGGCGGACGGCCGGTGACCAGCTCGTACAGCAGGATGCCCGCGCCGTAGACGTCCACGGCGGAGGTCTGCGGACGGCCCTCGGCCGACTCGGGTGCCACGTAGGCGGGCGTGCCGACGAACTCATGGGTCCGGGTCAGGCCCGGGGAGTCGGCGAGGCGCGCGATGCCGAAGTCGGTGAGCATCGGGTGCATCTCGCCGTTGCGCTCGTCGAGCAGCACGTTGGCGGGCTTCAGGTCCCGGTGCACGACACCGTCCGCGTGGCTCGCGGCCAGCGCGTCCGCGATCTGCGCGGTGAGCAGAGCGGCCGCGACCGGGGAGAACGGGCCGTTCTCCCGCAGGTAACGGTGCAGGTCGGGGCCGTCGACCAGGTCCATCACCAGGGCGAGGAGGTCACCCTCGACGACGAGGTCCCGGGTGCGCACGATGTTCGCGTGGGTGAGCCGCAGCAGCACCGAGCGCTCGCGCAGGAACCGCATCACGACATCCGCGTCGTTGGCGAGCTCCTCCTTGAGCACCTTGATCGCGACGGTCTCACCGGGCTGCCCGGCGACGGCCGCCTCGGCGCCCGCGGTCTCCCGCTGGCGGGCTCGCCAGACGGTGCCCGTGGCGCCGCGTCCGAGCGGCTCCTCGAGCAGGTACTTGCTGCCTACCGGCCGCACGTCATGCGCTCCCTGCTGGTCGTTGTGCTTGCGGACCCCCCGGCCCCGCCCGGATGTTCCGGCCCACTCTAATGCCGCCGTACGGGGCACCGGCCGGTCGTCGTCCGGTGGTCCTCCGGCCGTGTTGCCGCCGTGTCAGCAGGAAGACGCACACTCGGAAGAGTTGGTTGCCGAACGAGTGTGCATCACGTCCCCCACGGGACCAAGCAGGCACTTTTGCCCCACACTCGGCCATTCAAGATCACTAAGCGGTCACCGCCGGGCGTGTTGTCCGTGGCAGGTGCGAGGATGCCTCCAGCACGGAACCCCGGGGTCGGCGACCCCGGGTGCCGTGACGACCTGTACCGGACGACGCGTCCGTGCCGGGTGGGGGGAATCACAGGGCCGTACCCCTGCCGGGCACCCCGCGCAGAAGGGACCGCTGACGGCGATGCAGATCCGGCTGACCGTCCTCGCGCCGCGCAGCGGCCAGACCCCGGCGCACGCCTGCGACGTGCTCGTGACCGCCCCGGCCGGGACGGCCCTCGCCGCCGTCGTGTCCGGTCTGGCCACGGCGGTCTCCGGCCCCGAGGGCTCGCTGGGCGGCGGCGCCACCGTGCTGTACGCCGGGCGCGAGCGGCTCGACCCGCAGCGCTGCGCCCTCGGCGAGCCGCCCCTGGTGGACGGCACGGTGCTGTCGCTCCAGGTGCCCGGGGAGGACGAGGCGGCGGACGACCCGGTTCCCGCACGGCTGCACGTGGTCGCGGGGCCGGACGCGGGCGGGGTCCACCTGCTGCACGGCGGCCGGATCCGGATCGGCCGCTCCGCCGAGGCGGACGTACCGCTGGACGACCCGGACGTGTCGCGGCTGCACTGCGCCGTGACCGTCGCCGAGGACGGCCGGGTGTCCGTCGCCGACCTGGGGTCCACCAACGGCACCTCGCTGGACGGCGCGGACGTCCACGACCGGCCGGTCCGGCTGGCCCCCGGCGCGCTGCTGCGGCTCGGCGAGTCCACCCTGCGGCTCACCCCCGGCACCCGCACGCCCACCCTGACGACGACGCCCGACGGCGAGGGCCACCTCCGGGTGACCCGCCCGGAGGCCCCGGACCACCCCGGGACGCAGCGGGAGACGGTCGCGGCCCCCTCCGGCGGGGAGGAGCGCCACCGCACCCCCGGTCCCGCCGGTCCCGGGCACGAGACGTACGGCACCGACAGCACCGACGGTCCGGCCGGCCACGCCGCGCCGCCCCCCGCGGTCACCCACGGCCGGGGCGAGCAGCTCACCGACCCGGAGTCCCCCAGACGCGGCGGCATAGGCGCCTGGGCGCGGCGGCTCACCGGCGGCAAGGAGGAACAGGCCGAGGGGACGGCGTACGACGGCCCCGCCACGGCCGGACAGGACCCCGCGCACGCCCCCGCCGCGCACACCCCCTCCCCGGCCCCCGCCGGGACCTGGCCGGACCCCGCGACCGTGCTCCTCACCGCGCTCGGCCCCGGACCCCGTCTGTGGGAACGCGGCACCGCGCACCCCGAGGCCCTGGTCGTGCGGCTCGGGACGACGGAGCGTGCCGACCTGCCCGCCGTACCGGTCACCGTGGGCCTGCTGGAGGCCGGCTCGCTCGGACTCGCCGGCCCCCGCGCGCGGCTCGCCGGGCTGGCCCGGTCGACGGTGGCGCAGCTCGCCGCCCTGCACTCCCCGTTCGACCTGGAGATCGTGCTGATCAGCGCGGACCGGGCGCGGAGCCCGGAGGAGCGGCGGCGGGAGTGGTCCTGGCTCGGCTGGCTGCCCCATGTGCGCCCCATGCACGGCCAGGACTGCCGGCTGCTCCTCGCGTACGACCGTGAGCAGGCGGGGGCCCGCGCGGCGGAGCTGGAGCGGCGGATGCAGGAGGGGCCGCTGGGGCCCGGCTGGGCGAGCGCCGACCCGGCGGCCGTCGCCGAGGCGGCCCGCCGGCACACCGGGCCGTACACCGTGGTGATCGTGGACGGCGATCCCGGCTCCGCCGCCCTGCGCGAGACGACGGCCGGGCTGGCCGGTGCCGGGGCGGGCTCGGGCATCCACCTGATCTGCCTGGCCGAGGCCCCGGCCGCTTCCCCGACGTCCCCGGTGGCCGCGACGTACGACACCGCCTGCCGGGCCTCGATCGCCTTCCGGGAGTGCGGTGCGGTCGCCATGCTCAGCGGTGACGTGGCGACGGCGCTGCGGCTGCTGCGCACCGCGGGCGGCCGGGCGGCGGGCCACGGCACCGTCGCCGCGGTGGACGCGGTGTCGGCGGCCTGGGCCGAGCGGTTCGGCCGCGCCCTCGCGCCGCTGCGCGACGAGGGCGGGGCCGCGCTGCCCGGCCGTCCCGCGGCCGCCGCCCTGCCGCCGTCCGCCCGGCTGCTGGACGAGCTGGGCCTCGCCCGGGCCACCCCGGCCTCGCTGATGACCCGCTGGGCCTCCGCGGCGGAGGACCAGCCGGCTGCTTCGGCCCGCCCGGCCGCCTCCGCCGGCACCGCGGACCTGGGGACGACGAGCTCCGGCCGCACCCTGAGCACCGGTCCCCGGGTGGCCGCGCAGCGCGAGTCCCCCGACTCCGGCCGCACCCCGTTCCGGGGCGGCGGACCGGCCGCCGGGACCGGGGAGGGCGGTGCGCCCCTGATCGGCGCGCAGCGGCGGGACAGCGGGGCGGCGGAGACCGGTCCGGCGGTGGTGTCCGCCGGCTCCGCGGGCCGCCCCGTGCTCGTGCTGGGCGCCGGTCCCCGGGGCCCGCTCTCCGTCGACCTGGCCGACGAGGGCCCGCACCTGCTGATCGAGGGGCCCGCGGGCAGCGGCCGTACGGAACTGCTGCGCGCCGTGGCCGCCTCGCTGGCCTCGGCCGCCCGCCCGGACCGGCTCGGCATCCTCCTCATCGACGGGGCGGGCGGCGAACGCGGGGAGCGTGGCGAGGGGCTGCGCCCCTGCACGGAGCTGCCGCACGCCTTCACCCATCTGGTGGCCTCCGACCCCGGGCGCATGCGGGAGTTCGCGCAGGCGCTGGGCGGGGAGCTCAAGCGCCGCGCGGAGCTCCTGGGCACCCTGGACTTCGCGGCGTGGCACGCCCGGTACGAGGAGTCCCAGGCCTCCGCCGGGCGCCGCCCCGCGAAGGCCGCCGACCCCCGCGGGGACGTCGAGTCGACCGGCACCCTGCGGCTGAGACCCGCCGCGGCGCGTCCGGCCGAGCCGGGTCCCTCGCCGCTCCCTCGGCTGGTCGTCCTCGCCGACGACTTCGACGCGCTGGTCGCCCCGGCGCTCGGCAGCCCCGGGCGCCCGTCCGCCGGGTCCGTGGTGCGGGTGCTGGAGGCCGTGGCCAGGGACGGCGGACGGCTGGGCGTCCACCTGGTCGCCACGTCCGCACGCCCGGACCGCACCGAGGACACGGAGCTGGCCAGGGGCGCGCGGCTGCGCATCGTGCTCGACCCGCCCGTCGTGCCCCCGTCCCCGGACGAGGCCGCGCCGGGCCGGGGGCGGCTGGGGCATCCGGACGGCCGGGTGACCCCGTTCCAGGGCGGCCGGGTCACCGGCCGTATCCCGCGCACGGCGACCCTGCGCCCCGTCGTCGTGCCGCTGGAGTGGGAACGGATGGGTGATCCGCCGGCCCGGCGCCCGGTCCGCGAGCTGGGCAACGGCCCCACCGACCTGGCCCTGCTGGCCAGCGCCCTGGAGCGGGCCGCCCGTTCGGTGGACGCGGAGCCGCTCCCCCCGCTGATTCCGTAGCCCCGTCCCCCGCGTTCCCCCTCCCCCGGGGCGCGGGGCCGGCTCCGCGGACGTGCGCCGGAGCCTCCCTGTCAGCACGTCACGAGCCCATCACGATCACGCAGTTGACGTGGGCGGTGGTCTTGCGGCCCGGGTGTGCCGGGCATAGGACTGTCCGCACGGACGACGTGAACCGCACGATGTGAGAGGTGACCGGTACCGACGGGTTCTCCCGCCGGTACCGGTCACCGCTCATCCGCGCGCAGGAGAGACGGGGCAGGAATGCGCAGAACCCTTCGCATGCGTAGGGCCGCAGTGGTGTGCACCGCGATCGGGGCGCTGGCCCTCACCGGGTGCGGTGGCGACGACGGCGGCAAGGGCGGGGCCGGCGACGGCACCGGCACGAGCGAGGACAGCGCGCCGAGCGTCACCCTGCCGAAGCTCGACGGCGAGAAGATATCGGTGGCCGCGGTCTGGACCGGCCCCGAGCAGGACAACTTCACCAAGGTCCTGGCGGAGTTCGAGAAGCGGACCGGTGCCACGGTCACCTTCGTGCCGGCCCAGGACCCGATCGTCAACTTCCTCGGTACGAAGATCGCGGGCGGCCAGCCGCCGGACGTCGCGATGATCCCCCAGGTGGGGGCGATCCAGCAGGCCGTGGCCAAGAAGTGGGCCAAGCCGGTGGGCGCGGAGGCCAAGGCCGAGCTGAGCAAGAACTACGGCAAGATCTGGCAGGACCTCGGCGCGGTCGACGGCACCCAGTACGGCGTCTACTTCAAGGCCGCCAACAAGTCCCTGGTCTGGTACAACGCCCAAGCGTTCGAGAACGCGGGCGCGAGCGAGCCGAAGACCTGGAAGGACTTCATCGCCACGGCCGAGACGATCTCCGCCTCCGGCGTGACGCCGGTCTCGGTCGGCGGCGCGGACGGCTGGACGCTCACCGACTGGTTCGAGAACATCTACCTCTCCCAGGCCGGGCCCGAGAAGTACGACCGGCTGGCCCGGCACGAGATCAAGTGGACGGACCCGTCCGTCAAGGACGCGCTGACCACGCTCGCCGAGCTCTTCGGCAAGCCGAGCCTGATCTCCGGCGGCGCCGACGGGGCCCTGCAGACCGAGTTCCCGGTGTCGGTCACCCAGACGTTCACCGGCGGGGACCAGCCCAAGGGCGCGATGGTCTTCGAGGGAGACTTCGTCTCCGTCAACATCGCGCAGACCGAGGCGAAGATCGGTACGGACGCCAAGGTGTTCCCGTTCCCCGCGGTCGGCGCGGACTCCCCCGTGGTGACGGGCGGCGACGCGGCCGTGGCGCTCAAGGACAGCAAGGGCGCCCAGGCGCTGCTGACCTGGCTCGCCTCGACCGACGCGGCGAAGATCTGGGCCGAGGCGGGCGGGTTCATCTCCCCCAACAAGGAACTGGACGCGGCCGCGTACCCGAACGACGTGCAGCGCACGATCGCCGAGGCGCTGATCGCCGCCGGTGACGACGTCCGGTTCGACATGTCCGACCAGGCCCCGCAGTCGTTCGGCGGGACGCCCGGCAAGGGCGAGTGGAAGACCCTCCAGGACTTCCTGAAGAACCCGAAGGACGTCGCAGGGGCTCAAGCGAAGCTGGAGTCCGACGCGGCCAAGGCGTACAAGAGCTGACGGGATGACCACAGCGACAGCGGGGGGCGCCGGCACCGCGCCCCCCGCCGACAAGCGTCCCGGCACGGACGGACGACGGCGCGGGAGCGTGACCGGGACCCGGCGGGCCGTCGCGGCGGTGTTCCTGCTGCCCGCCCTGGTGCTGCTCGGCTCCCTCGTCGTCTATCCGATCGTGTACTCCGTCTACCGTTCGTTCCTCGACCAGTCCGGCACCGCGTTCGCCGGCCTGGACAACTACCGGGCCCTGTTCACGGACGACACCATCCGGACGGCGGTCAAGAACAACGCCGTCTGGGTCGTGTTCGCGCCGACCGTCGCCACCGTGCTGGGCCTGATCTTCGCGGTGCTCACCGAGCGGATCCGGTGGGGCACGGCGTTCAAGCTGATCGTCTTCATGCCGATGGCGATCTCCATGCTGGCCGCGGGCATCATCTTCCGACTGGTGTACGAACAGGCGCCGGAGCGCGGTGTCGCCAACGCCGTGGCGGTGGGGGTGCACGACACCTTCGCCGAGTCCTCGGGCTTCCCGAAGGCGCATCCGCTGCCCGTCCATCCGCTGAAGGCGGGCGGCGTCGGCTCCTTCGTGACGAAGGAACCGGTGCGCGCCGGCCGGCCGGTGAACCTGCCGCTGGTCGGTGTGGCCCCCGCGAAGATGCCGGGGGACGCCGCACCCGCGAAGGCGGCCACCGCCTCCGGTGACGGCGTCACGGGGACGGCCTGGCTCGACTTCACCAGGGGCGGCGGCGGGAAACCCAACGTCGTCGACCCGAAGGAGCTCGGTCTCAAGGGCATCACCGTCGAGGCGGTGAAGGACGGCAAGGTCGTCGCCACGGCCACGGCCGGGGCGGACGGCGTGTTCACCCTGCCGGCCTCGGCCGACGGGTCCGTGCTCCGGCTGCCCGCGGACAACTTCCGTGAGCCGTACAACGGCGTCGACTGGCTGGGCCCGTCCCTGGTGACGCCGGGGATCATCGGCAGCTACGTCTGGATGTGGGCCGGGTTCGCGATGGTGCTGATCGCCGCGGGCCTGGCGGGCCTGCCGCGTGAACTCCTGGAGGCGGCCCGGGTGGACGGCGCGAACGAGTGGCAGGTGTTCCGCCGGATCACGGTCCCGATGCTGGCACCGGTGCTCGCGGTGGTGCTGGTCACCCTGATGATCAACGTGCTGAAGATCTTCGACCTGGTCTTCATCATCGCGCCGGGGTCCTCCCAGGACGACGCGAACGTCCTGGCCCTGCAGCTGTACCGCTCCTCGTTCGGCACGGACGCGGATCTCGGGGTCGGCAGCGCGATCGCCGTGCTGCTGTTGCTCCTGGTGATCCCGGTGATGCTCTTCAACATCCGCCGGATCCGGAAGGAGGGGCGCCGGTGACCGCGCAGCGCCGCACCGCGGCCGCCCCCGGCCGGGGGCACCGGGGAACCTCCCCGCACGCACACAGCACCGTTCACCGGACCCGGAAGGAGGGGCGCACATGACGACGACCGAGACCTCACGGGCCGGACGGGACCGGCCGGCAGCCGGGGCGGGCAAGGCGCCCGCGGCGGCCGGGGAGTCCCTCGGCGCACGGATCGCCGCCCGGGCCGGGGGCGGCGCCATGCGGGTCTTCCTGATCCTGGTGGGCCTGTTCTGGCTGATGCCCACCGTCGGGCTGCTGCTCTCCTCGCTGCGCGGGCCCGAGGACATCGCGGCGACCGGGTGGTGGAAGGTCTTCACCGTCCCCTCCGAGCTGACCTTCGACAACTACCAGCGCCTGCTGGACAATTCGACCATCACGAACTCCCTGTTCAGCACGGTCCTGATCACCGTCCCGGCCACCTTCCTGGTGGTCGTGATCGGCTCGCTCGCCGGCTACGCCTTCGCCTGGATGGAGTTCCCCGGCCGCGACTGGTGGTTCCTCGTGGTCGTGGGGCTGCTGGTGGTCCCGGTGCAGGTCGCCCTGATCCCGGTGTCCGAACTCTTCGGCACCATCGGGATCTTCGAGACGACCTTCGGCGTGATCATGTTCCACACGGCGTTCGGCCTGCCGTTCGCCATCTTCCTGCTGCGGAACTTCTTCGCCGAGATCCCGCGCGAGCTGCTGGAGGCCGCACGGCTGGACGGCGCGGGCGAGATCCGGCTGTTCACCCGGGTCGTGATGCCGCTCGGCGGTCCCGCGATCGCCTCGCTGGGGATCTTCCAGTTCCTCTGGGTGTGGAACGACATGCTGGTCGCGCTGATCTTCGCGGACTCCGGGTCCCCGCCGATCACCGTGGCGCTCCAGCAGCAGGTCCGGCAGTTCGGCAACAACATCGACGTGCTGGCGCCCGGCGCCTTCGTGTCCATGGTGATCCCGCTGGCGGTGTTCTTCGCGTTCCAGCGGCAGTTCGTCTCCGGGGTGATGGCCGGAGCCGTCAAGTAGCGGGCGCCGTCAGCGGTTCCGGACCGCCGGCCCGGCGGTCCGGAACCGCGGCGCGGCGGCGCGTGTCACGCCGCACCGCGTCGCACGCCTGTACGTCAAGGCCGGGGCGGTCCGTTCACTCGTGAGCGGGCCGTCCCGCCTCGTTTTTCCTCCGAATGCCACATCCCGCGTAACCACGTCACTCCTTCGGCCGTTTGCGAGCCACCTGACCGCCCGCGAGCGACCCCTGGATGTGTTGTGCCCCGGTTCAGTGTCATCGTGCCCGCGTACCGGGTCCAGGCGTATCTGCACGCGTGTCTCGACTCCGTGCTGGACCAGTCCTTCAAGGACCACGAGATCATCGTGGTCGACGACTGCTCACCGGACGCCTGCGGCCCGATCGCCGATGAGTACGCCGCGCGCGACCCCCGGGTCGCCGTCGTCCACCTGCCGCGCAACTCCGGTCTGGGCCCGGCCCGCAACGCCGGGGTGGCCCGGGCCTGCGGGGACTACCTGCTCTTCCTCGACGGCGATGACACCTTCGCCCCCGAGGCGCTCCAGGCCATCGCCGACCGCCTGGACGCGACCGGCGGCCCCGACGTCCTGGTCTACGACTACGCCCGGACGTACTGGTCGGGCGAGAGCCTGCGCAACGCCTTCGCCGAGCACCTCGCCGAGACCGGCCCGGCCTCCTTCCGGCTCGCCGACCGGCCGGAGCTGCTCAAGGTCCTGATGGTCGTCTGGAACAAGGCGTACCGCCGGGAGTTCGTCGAGGCCGGCGGATTCACCTTCCCGCCCGGCTACTACGAGGACACCCCCTGGACCTATCCGGTGCTGATGGCCGCCGGGTCGATCGGCGTGCTGGACCGCGTCTGCGTGGGCTACCGCCAGCGCCGCCGCGGCAACATCCTCTCCACCACCACCCGCCGTCACTTCGACGTGTTCGACCAGTACGACCGGGTCTTCGCCTTCATCGACGCGCGGCCCGAACTCGCCGTCTGGCGGCCGGTGATGTTCCGCCGGATGCTCGACCACTTCTCGACGCTCTTCACCGCCCGGGACCGGCTGCCGCGGGGCACCCGCGCCGAGTTCTTCCGGCGGGCCCGCGCGCACTGCCGCCGCTACCGCACCCCGGGCGCCCCCGTGCCCCGCAGGGCGCGGCTGCGGCACGCGCTGTTCCGGCTCGGCGCGCACCGCACGTACCGCACGCTGTGGGCCGCCCAGCGGCTGCGCGGCCGCCTCGACCGCGCCGCGTCCGCGGCGGGCCGGGCGGTCCGCGCGGGGGTGCTCCAGCTGCACTACCGCGTCCAGTTGCTGCTGCCCGTCCGCGGTGGCGACGCGGTGTTCGCCGCCTACTGGCACCGCGGTTACACCTGCAGCCCGGCGGCGCTGGAGGCCACGGCCAGGACGCTGGTGCCCGGGCTCCGGACCTTCTGGATCTGCCGCCCGGAGGACGCGCACACGGTCCCGGACGCCACCCGGGTGCTGCACCCGGGGACGGCGGCGTACTGGACGGCCCTGGCGCGCGCCAAGTACCTCGTGAACAACGTCAACTTCGACCGCAGACTCGTGAAGAGACGGGGGCAGGTCCTCCTGCAGACCCATCACGGCACCCCGTTGAAGACGATGGGCACCGACCTCGTGGACCGGCCGGCGGCGGCCGGCGGCATGGACTTCGCCCAACTGCTGCGCAGCGTCGACAAGTGGGACTTCTCGCTCTCGGCGAACCAGCACTCCACCCTGGTGTGGGAGCGCACCTATCCGTCGGCCTACACCACCCTGGAGTACGGCAGCCCGCGCAACGACGTCTTCCACCGCGCGGACCCCGCCGGTGCCGCGCTGCTGCGCGAGCGCCTGGGTGTCCCGGAGGGGAGCACCGCCCTGCTGTACGCGCCGACCCACCGTGACTACCGGCGGGCCCAGCGGCACTCGCTGGACCTGGACCGGCTGGTCCGGGTCCTCGGTCCGCGCTTCGTGATCCTGGCCCGCGCCCACTACCTGGACGCGGACGCCCGGACCGGCACCGGGCGGGCCGGGCATCCGCGGATCATCGACGTCAGCGCCCATCCGTCCGTCGAGGAGCTCTGCCTCGCCTCCGACGGGCTGATCACGGACTACTCGTCGCTGATGTTCGACTACGTCAACCTGGACCGGCCGGTCGTCCTGCACCTGGAGGACGCGGAGGCCTACGAGGCGGCCCGGGGCACCTACTTCGACCCGGCGGCCTTCCCTCCCGGTGCGGTGGCCCGGGACCAGGACGAGCTGCACGAGATCTTCGCCACCGACCACTGGCGCGGGCCGAGGTCCGCGCAGCGCCGGGCGGCGTTCCGGGCCCGCTTCTGTCCGCACGACGACGGGCACGCGGCGGAGCGGGTGGTGCGGCGGGTCTTCCTGGGCGACACCTCGGACCTGACGGCGGCCGCCCGGGTCACGGGCCGCGGGCCCACCGGGGTGCCGCGCCAGGTGCCGATCCGGGAGTTCACCGGAGGGTGACGGCGCGCCCCGCCCCGCCCCCCCCCTCCGGCAGGAGGGGAGCGGGGCGGATCAGCGCTCCAGGAGGGCGAACAGCTCTTCCCAGCGGCCCATGGTCTCCGCCTCGGAGAACCGCTGCACGTTGACCCGCGCCCGGTCGCCCATCGCGTCCCGCATCCGGGGGTTCCCGGTGAGCCGGAGGAGCCGGTCGGCGAGCGCCCCGATGTCCCCCGCGGGCGCGAGCAGTCCGTCCTCGCCGTCGCGGACGATCTCCCGGACGCCCGGCGCACAGTCGAACGCCGCACAGGGCACGCCGCTCGCCATGGCCTCCAGCAGCGCGAGGGGGAAGCCCTCCCCGCGGGAGGACTGGACGAACACCGAGGAGCCCGCGAGCGTGCCGGGGACGTCGTCCGTGCGCCCCCGCCAGACGACCGAGCCGTCGAGGCCGAGACCGGTGCACTGCGCCCTGAGGGCCGCCTCGTCCTCCCCCGTCCCGTACACGTCCAGCCGCCAGTCGGGGCGCTGCGGGGCCACCAGCGCCCAGACGTCCAGGAGCATGTCGATGCCCTTCTGGTCGGTGAGCCGGCCGATGCTCGCCACCGACCGCTCACGGCGCGGGGACGGCAGTTCGGGCAGCGCGGCCAGGGCGTTGGGCAGGAAGCCGACGTTGTCCATCCCGTCGCCGGCCCACTTGTCGGCGTCCTCCGCCGTCAGGACGAGCCAGTGGTCCAGGGACGGGTAGTGGGTCTTGATCCAGCGGTGGCGGTGGCTCGCCCGGGAGTAGTCGTAGGACTCGTGGCTCATCCCGATGACGCGGAGATCTCCGGTGTCCGCCTCGCCGACCCACTCCATCGCCCAGACCTGGCTGACGATCACCACCCCGCCGGGCCGGGCCGTCCGGAAGATCTCCGAGAGCCGGTCGACGGCGTGCCGTTTGCGGACGGCCCGGCGGGCCTCCGCCCGCCGGGCGGGGATCCGGAAGCGGTCCCGCAGCCCCCGGGGCGCCCAGGGCGTCGGGGGGTGCGCCGGATACAGGGCCGTCACCGGGTAGCCGGGCGGCTCGGGCAGCGCCATCTTGCGTTCGGCGGCGTGCACCCCGATGGTGTGGACCCGGTGGCCCGCCTCCTGGAACAGCTGGGCGGTCCGGTGCATCCAGCCCGTCACACCGCCGAGTTCGTCGGTGCTGTTGGAGACGATGAAGACGTCACGGCTGCGGCTCATCGGCCGGCCTCCCCGGTAGGGACGGTACGGGACGGGGGGAGGTGCCGGGCGAAGACGGTGTCGACGACCGCACGGGCCGCGTCCCCCCGGTCGTACGCCCCGAACTCCGCCGCGAAGGCGGCACGCCGCTCCTGGAACTCGACATCGGCGGTCTTCAGCCGCGCCAGCACGTCGAACAGCTCCTCCTCGGTCGAGGCCACCGGTCCCGGCGCCTTCTCCCGCAGGTCGAAGTAGCTGCCCCGCTCGGCGGCGTAGGCGTCGAGGTCGGGGGCGAAGAGCACGATCGGGCGGTCCAGGAGCGCGTAGTCGAACATGATCGACGAGTAGTCCGTGACCAGGACGTCGGCGAGCGCGAGGAGTTCGCCGGTGTCGTGGTGGCGGGAGACGTCCACGACCGTCCCCGGCGGGCACGCCGGCAGACTCGCCACCTCCAGGTAGTGCGCCCGCACCAGCAGCGTGTGGGTGTCGCCGAAACGTTCCGCGAAACGCGCCACGTCGAGCAGCGGCCGCTGCCGCCTGCGCTTTCCCGGACCGCCGCGGAAGGTCGGCGCGTACAGCACGACCTTGCGGTGGTCGGGCAGGCCGAGCCCGGCCGCGAGCGCGGGGCGGGGCAGCCGCCCCTCGGCCTCGTCCCGGGCCCGGGCGGCGAACAGCAGGTCGTTGCGCGGATATCCGGTGCGCAGCAGCGTCCGCTCGGGCAGACGGTAGGCGCGGGCGAGCGTGCGCTCGTCGTGCTCGGACCGCACGAGGAAGTGGTCGAAGCGGTGCACGGCCCGCTGGAGCCGTTCGCGCTGCGGAGCGTTCTGCAGGCGCACCCGGGTCTCGTCGAAGCCCATCCGCTTGTACGCCGACCCGTGCCAGGTCTGCAGGTAGGTCGTGCCGGACGGCTTGTCGAGACTCTGCGGGAACCCCTGGTTGTCGACCCAGTACTCCGCCCGGGCCAGCGCCCACAGATAGCGCCAGGACCAGCGGCGCACCAGCCGGGCGTCCGGCGGGAAGCCCTCCGGGGTGTCGGCGTACGCCCAGACACAGCGCAGCGGGAGGTCCCGGGAGCGCAGCTCCTGGTGGACGGCGCGGGGGCTGTCGCCGTAACAGGTGCCCATGTGGCTCTCGAAGACCACCGACCCGCTGCGCACCGGCAGCCGCAGCAGCCAGGATCGGTAGACCGACTCCTTGAAGCCCCGGGCGTGCAGCCGGTCCCGGCGCCTGCCCAGCGCGCGCAGCAGCAGCCTCGCCCGGCGCGCGGGCCGGAAGTGGGTGGCGTAGTGGACCAGCCGCCGCGCCGTGCGGGCCGGACGGTGACGGGCTTCGAGCCGGAGCGCCAGGTGGTCCCGGAGGGTGACGTAGGGCTGCCAGGTGTCCCCGGTCGTCCGGCCCAGCCGGGGCCGGGCCGGGCAACCGCTCTCCGGGCCGACCAGGTCGTGCGGCGCGAACAGGTCGCTCACCGAGCGGGTCCGTCCGTCCTCCAGCACCATCCGCACGTCCCACACCGTGTCGCGGGGCCCCAGTGCGCGCAGCAGCCGGGTCAGGTCGACGCCGGTGGACCAGCTGATCCCGGTGGGGTCGGGCCGCAGCGAGTCGACCGGGGCGCGGAAGGTGCGGGCGCCGTCGCGCACCCGGAACTCCAGACGGGCCGTCAGGGGGCCCTCCGGGTCGGGGCCGGTGTGCGAGGGCAGGACGAGCCGGCCCGCGAGCAGGACCCGGCCGCCGTGCGCCTCGTAGCGGGTGACCCGGTTCATCAGCTTCAGCTCGCCGAACGTCCGGTACTGGTGGCCCAGTCCGGTGACGTCCAGCACCGGGTCGGGCCCGCCCGGCCAGTACACCCGGCCGTCGTCCTTCAGCGAGAGGGGCGCGGCCACGGAGCCCCTGCGCCGCAGCGCGTACGCCGCCGTGAGGGCCCCGTCCGCGTCGCCACGCTCCAGCTGCCGCACGCCGACGCGCTCGACGGGCGGCAGGGTCAGCAGGACCGGCTCGGGGACCGCGTCGGGCAGCACCCGGGCCGCCGTCGCCGCGATGCGTTCACGGGCCGCGGCGGGCCGTTCGGGGAAGCTCCGCACCAGCGGCACGAGGTGGTCCAGCAGGAAGGCGCGGTCCCGCTCCTCGCGCAGGTCCGCCAGCCCCTGGGCCACCAGCACGTGGCACACCCGCCGGTGCGCCTCCACCAGCCCGGCGAGGTCAGGGCCGGCGTCGGGCACCGCACGCCCCGAGAGGATCCGGCGGCGCACGAGGGCGATCCGGCCGACCACGGCCGCCGCGAGCGGTCCGAACAGGACCTCGCTGTGGGTGAGGTCCTCGTCGTAGCGCAGCGCGTGCCGCTCCAGCGCCGCGCGGCGCACGCAGAACCCGGCCACCAGTGCGTCGTGCACGGCGAGTTCGGGGGCCTCGGTGAACCGGGCGACGGTGCGGGAGCGGAGGAACAGCGGGTGCTGCCAGGAGGGTTCCCGCTCCTTCGTCCCCTCTCCGGTGAGCCGGCTCCAGCGCCCGGCGACCAGGTCGGCGCGGGTCCGCGTCCCGGCCTCCCAGAGGGTGCGGCAGGCGTGCCGCTGGAGGCGTTCGCCGGCGTCGAGCACCAGGACGTAGGTGCCGAGCGCCGCGTCGAGGCCGGTGTTGCGCAGCGAGGCGACGGAGTCCGTGCCGGGGTCGAGCACCCGGATCCGGTCCGGGGAGCGCCCGGCCCGGGCCGCGGCGGCGGTCCGCACAGCGGCGGAGGCCCCGGCGGGCAGCACGACGAGGGCCTCGACCGCGCGCAGGCTCTGACCGAGCACGGAGTCCAGGGACGCGGCGAGCGCCTCCGCCCCGCCCGGGCCGGCCGGGATCACACAGCTGACGTCGGGCGTGCTCATGCCTGGCCCCCCTTCAGCATCAGGTCGGCGACCCGGGCGGCGGCCGTCCCGTCGTCCAGGTCGCAGAACGACGCGCGGAAGCGGGCGTAGGCCTCGCGGTGGCCCGCCGTCGCGGCCTCCGGGTCGCGCAGCGCCTCGACGACGGCCGACGAGTCGGTGATCAGCGGACCGGGCGCGAGCTCCTCGAAGTCGAAGCAGAAGCCGCGCAGGGTGTCGCGGTAGTGCTCCAGGTCGTAGGTGTGGAACAGCATCGGCCGGCCCGTCTGGGCGAAGTCGAACATCAGCGACGAGTAGTCGGTGACCAGGACGTCGCTGATCAGCATCAGCTCGGCGACGTCGGGGTGGCGCGACACGTCGCGGACGAAGTCGTTCTCCGGGACGCTCCCGCCGACCAGGTAGTGGCGGCGCACCAGCAGGACGTGGTCCTCGCCCAGCGCCTTCCGCGCCTGCTCCAGGTCCAGCCGGAGGTCGAGGCCGTACCGGCCGCCCTGTCCGGGCCGGTCCTCGCGCCAGGTCGGGGCGTACAGGACGACCCGCTTCCCGTCGGGCACGCCGAGCGACCGCCGGACGGCCTCCGCCGTCTTCGCCCGGTCGGGGGCGTACAGCAGGTCGTTGCGCGGGTAGCCGGATTCGAGCACCTCGCCGGTGTGGCCGAAGGCCCGGCGCAGCACGGGTGTGGAGAAGCTGTTGGGCGACACCAGGACGCTCCACTGGGCGGCCCGCCGCGGCATGGACTCGATGTACGCGGCGTCCGCGTGGGGGGTGCCCGCCAGGTCGCGGCCGATGCGCTTGAGCGGGGTGCCGTGCCAGGTCTGGACGACGAACTGGCCCTCGGCGCGGACGAACCACGCGGGCAGCTGGGTGTTGGTGACGATCCACCGGCTCCGGGCGAGTGCCTCGTACCACGCGGCGCTGTGCAGGGCGACGGCGCGGACCCCGGCGGGCACGACGGCCTGCTGGTCGCGGACCACCCAGAGGTGCTCGACCGCGGTACCGCGCCGGGCCAGCTCCTCGTGGACGGCGCGCGGCGAGTCCGAGTATTGCCGGCCGTCGAAGCTGGAGTACAGCACGGCGTCCCGCAGCTCCGCCCCGCGTGCGCCGGCGTACCGCTCGCGCAGCGTCCGCTGCCCGTACGCGCCCCGCTCCGCGGCCGGCAGGGCGCTGCCCGACCGGAGGGAGAGCCGGTCGTGGAAGCGGCGCTCCAGGGTGAAGCGGCGCCCTCCGGCCTCCCGCCACAGCGGCAGTCCGGCGTGCAGCTGGTGCACCACCCGCACGGGGAGGTAGCGCTCCGGGTCGGTCTCGCCGCGCTCCCGCAGCGAGGGGTACCAGCGGCCCTCGGCGAGCGGCAGCACCCCTCCGGCCCCCTCGACGGCCCCGGGGGACAGGGCCGCACGGAAGCCGGTGCCGGTGCGCTCCACGGCGAAGGTGTGCTCCTCCTGGTGGCCGCTGTGCCGCAGGACGAGCTCGTCGGCGCGGTCCCGCACCGACGGGAAGGTCCCCTCCAGCACCAGGCCGGCGGCGTCCGTCCAGGTCGTGCGGGTGACCACGGGCCGTACGTCCCGGTCGGTGAGCACCAGGTCCCCGGAGGGGTTGGCGGCGGCGTGCACCTCACGGCCGCCGGGCAGCGGATAGTGCCCGGCGTCGGTCTCCGGCCGGGCCGCGACCGTCAGCCGGCGCGTCCCGCCGGTCAGCTGGACGCCCCAGTCGCCGTCGGCGCCGCGGAACGTCACCAGCGGCACCTCGGCGACCAGGGTGCGGCCGTCCGGCCCCTCCTGCGCCACCAGCGGGAAGTCGCGGGTCTCCTTGGTGCGCCACTCCTGCAGCCGCAGGGTCGTCGGGGCTTCCCGGCCGAGCAGCCGCACCGCGATCCGGATGCCGCCCCCGGCCGTCGGGGCGTGGCCGGCGAGCACCGCGTCGATCCGCTCGGCCCGCAGCTCCAGCTTGTTGCCGGAGAGCAGGGGGACGACCCGGGTGCGCTCGTCGACGTACCGCACGGCGGGCGCGGCCGGACGGCCGAGGAGGCGCATCGGTCCGCGGCGCGGCCGTCCGGCGCCGAGGACGACGGACTCCAGCTTCCACAGGGTCCGGGTGCCCCGCGTGGTGCGCCGGCCGACGAGCCGGCGCGGGTCGACGGACGTCTCGAAGCCGGACCGCCGGTAGTGGTGCATCGAGCGGCCCGATCCGGCCGTCGCGTCGTCCGTCTCCGTCCTGCGCAGCCGGAGCGGGACGAGCCGGCGGCCCGACCGCAGCCAGCCCGCCGCCACCGGTCCGCCCGGGGCGTTGCGGACGTAGGCGTAGCCCTTGAGGTGCAGCAGCCCGTCGCGCCACACCGCCTCGGTGAGGTGTGCGTGCACGGGGAGGTCGTCGGCGGCCAGCGCGGTGACCCGGCGCGGGAGCGGCGCGACGACGGCCGGGTACTGGGCGCGTGGCCGGAGCCGCCCGCGGACGTGGAAGGTGTCGCGGTCCGTGGACTCCTGGGCCAGTAGTGCGAGGAGTTCCGCCGTCCTGCGCTCCCTGATCAGCCGCCACTTGACCCGCAGGTGCAGGGGCAGCCCTTCGAGGACGGCGGGGTCGACGGTGTCGGCGAAGGCGTTGGCGTGCGTGAGGAAGGCCTCGTGGAAGCTCTCGTCGCCGTCCGGGAGCGCCTCCATGAACAGCCAGAGGTCGCCCGAGAGCGCGTGCTCGTCGTAGCGCCGCTTCCCCTCGGTCATGCCGCGGTGGGCGAGGAAGCGGCTCACCGTGGACACCGCGGTGACCCGGTCGCGGATGCCCCGGGGAACCGCCCGCCGGGTGGTGATCGAGCCGTCGCGGTCCCGCCAGTGGTAGACCGGCTCCGCGACGACGTCGACGCCCCGCGCCAGGAAGTGGGCGGGCAGGACCACCGCGATGTCCTCGTAGAGCACGCCCGTCGGGAAGGCGAAGCCGTGCCGGTCCCAGAAGGACCTGCGGAAGACCTTGTTGCACGCGATGCGGTCGCCGAGCAGGATCCAGTCCCGGCTGACGTGCGTGGAGCGGCGGGGCGTCTCCATCGGCCTGCGGAACATCGGGGACTGTTCGAGCAGCCCGTTCGCCCGGAGCCTGAGGACGTTGCCCGTCGCGAAGTCCGAACCGGAGGCGTCGAGTTCGCCGAGCATCCGGGCGAACGCGTCCGGCGGCACCAGGTCGTCGCTGTCCACGAACGCCAGGTACCCGGCGTCCGGGTGCGCCTGCGCGGCCCCCGCGTTGCGCGCCGCCCCGAGCCCGCCGTTCCGCTGCCGGATCAGCCGGAAGCGCGGGTCCCGCCGGGAGAACTCCATCGCCACGTCGGCGCTTCCGTCCGTCGACCCGTCGTCGACCATGACGACCTCCAGGTCGGGCATGGTCTGTGCGGCGAGCGACTCCAGGCAGGCTCCGAGGTACTCCTCGACGTTGTAGAGCGGGACGACGACGGTGAGACGGGGTGCCATGGCGCTGCGCACGATCCTTCCGGGCGGACGAACATACTTCCTCTGGTGGAACGAGCCCCGTGCCGAGGAGGCACGGGGCTCGCGACGGGTGACGCGCGCTCAGGGCTTGACGGCGATGCGGCCCTCGTCCATGCGCAGCAGCAGCAGCTGCTCGCCGGTCTCCTCCAGGAACTCGTCCACGGCCTGACGCGACCCCTGCCAGTAGCCGTAGTCGTCGATCAGCAGCACGCCGCCGCTCACCAGGCGTCCGTACAGGTGCTTCAGCTCGTGCTTGGTCGACGCGTACCAGTCGGTGTCGAGCCGGAGGATGGAGATCTGCTCCGGCGCCCGCTCCGGGACGGTCTCCTCGACCGTGCCCCGCACGTAGTGGAGGCGGTCCTTCGGGTAGGGGACCTGCTCGAACCCGGCCTGTACGTCCTCCAGCGAGGCCACGGCCCAGATCGGCCGGTCCTTGCCCTGCGCGTCCAGGAGTTCCCGGGCCGGCCTGCCGTCCCGCCGCAGGTCCTCCGCGGTGGGCGCGGTCATGCCCTCGTAGGTGTCGAAGAGGTAGAGGTCGCGGCCGGTCTCGCCGAGCGACAGCAGCGTCCTGGCGCAGGCCTGCATCGAACCGCCGCGCCAGACACCGCACTCGACGATGTCCCCCGGGATGCCGTGCCGGACGACGTGCCGGGTCGCGAGGACGAAGGCGTTGAGCCGCTCCGGGGAGGTCATCGTGTACGGCTTAACCGCACGGATGATGTCCTTCGCCTCGTCGTCGTAGTCGGCCGGGAACGCCGGCTTCTTCGCGGCGGCCGGCTTCTTCGCCGCCGCCGCGGGCTTCGCCTCGGGCGGGGGCTGCACGGCTGCCGGGGCGGAGCGCGGTGCGGGCACGGTCGCACGCCTGAGCTGGTATCCGGTGAGTTGCTGAAGGACGCCGTTGACGGCGTTGCGCCAAGCCATGGGCCCGGACAGTACGCGCGCTTTGCGGCTCATGTCATCTTTCGTCAACCTGTAGTTGATGGGACCGCACGGCTGTCCGGACGCCCGCACCGCTCCCGTCCGTCCAGCGGGCGCGGCAGCGGCACGCGGTCCACTCCCCCGGCCCGGTTGGCCCACCACACCGCCGTCTCCCGCACGGCCAGGTCGGCCAGGGTGTTCTTCAGCCGGGTCACCGGACGCCGGTCGGGCCGCGGCCTGCGGAAGACCCCCACCGAGTCGCCCCAGTAGGCGGCCCGGGCGTCGATGGCGGCGTAGTCGTGCCAGATCCCCCTGGCCGGCGGGAAGTCCGTGTACGCCTCGCAGAGTTCGAGCCGCGAGTGGGCGGCCATGGCGCGGAAGCCGTCGGGGTAGTAGCGCCAGCAGTCCTGCGCGTCGTGGGCGTGCCCGCGCGAGGGCGCGGTGATGAAGGCGTAGCCGCCGGGCCTGAGGACCCGGGCGATCTCCATCATCGACACCCAGAAGAAGGGGATGTGCTCGAACGCCTGGCCCGAGAGCACCACATCGGCGCTCCGCGACTTCGCGGGGATGCGGTACGGGCGGGTCATGACCGCGTCGACGTTGGGGCCGTCCAGGACGTCGACCCCGACGTAGTCGATGTCGTGGCCGGCGAGCAGCCCGCGGTGGGTGCGGGTCTGCTTGCCGGAGATCCGCGAACCGAGGTCCACGACGCGGTGCCTGCGGTCCTTGGGCAGGTACTCCTCGATGCAGAGCTGCATCTGCTCGTAGGCGGACCGGTGCATGCGTGTCTCCCGACGTCGGCGTGTGCGCGCGCTGTTGAGGACAACGACGCAGCGCCGTGGAGGGATCGCCCCGTACGGGTGAGCCCGGTCCGGTCCGGGTGACCCGGGTCGCGTCGGGGGGGCGGTCCGGGGACGGCGCGGTCCGGTCAGGGGCCGGTCCGGTCCGGGGACGGCGCGGTCCGGTCAGGGGCCGGTCCGGTCCGGGGGCGGCGCGGTCCGGTCAGGGGTCCTGGTCCGGTCCGGGGACGGCGCGGTCCGGTCCGGGGGCAGCGGTCCGGTCCGGGGGCACCGGGAAGATCCGCCGCACCACCCGCTCCGCCGCGCGGCCGTCGTCGTACGGGCAGAAGCGGCGGCGGAAGGCGGCGCGCAGCGCGTCGGCCTCCGGGGACCTCCAGGCGCCGCCCCGCACCGCCTCGACGAGTTCCTCCTCGGTGGTGGCCACGGCCCCGGGGGTGTCGCCGGGACGGCCGGACAGCAGGTCGACGTAGGTGCCGCGGGCGGCGCGGTAGGCCTCCCAGTCGGGGACGTAGGTGATGATCGGGCGGTCCAGGCAGGCGTAGTCGAACATCAGGGACGAGTAGTCGGTGATCAACCCGTCGGCCACCAGGAAGAGTTCCTCGACGACCGGGTGTCCGGTGACGTCGACGACCCGGTCCCCCGCCGGTGTGCCGGCCGAGCGGCCGTAGAAGTAGTGGGCCCGCACCAGGAGCGTGAACCCGGGGCCCAGCGCGCGGACGAGGCGTTCCGGGCGGAGCCGGGGGACGAAGCCCCTGCGGTAGTCGCGGTGGGTGGGCGCGTACAGCAGCACGGTCGAGCCGGGCGCGATGCCGAGCCCGGCCCGGATGCCGGCGGCCCGCTCGGCGGAGGCGGTGCACAGGACGTCGTTGCGCGGGTAGCCGTAGGGCAGTTGCTCGTAGGACGCGGGGTAGACGCGGTCCCAGGTCTCGGTGCTGTGCGGGTTGGCGGAGAGGCTGAAGTCCCACTGGTCGGCGTGGGCGACGATCCGCTCGAAGCTGACCCCGCCGGTGAGGGCGGGGTACGGGAGCTGGTCCAGGCCCATGGTCTTCAGCGGGGTCCCGTGGTGGGTCTGGAGGTAGGTCTGGCCGGGCCGTTTGGTGAACCCGCCGGGGAAGCTGGAGTTGTTGACGAGGTACGTGGCGGTGGCCATGGTCCGCCAGTAGGCGCGGGAGCCCTCGATGACGTACGGCACCCCGGGGGGCATCCGGTCGCGGTGCCGGGAGGAGACGACCCAGACGCCCCGGATGTGCGGGACGAGTTCGCGGGCCTTGGCCCAGACGGCCGCCGGATTGCAGGCGACGCCGCGGTTCCAGTAGGCGCCGTAGACGGCGAGCCGGGGGTCCAGCGGCCGGTGCAGGTCGGCGCGGTAGAGGACCTTCATCACGCGGGCGCGCAGCGACTTCTTGCCGGCGCGCGCGAGGGCCCGCGCCCGGGTGCGCCCGGCGCGGACCGCCCGCCGGACGCGGTGCGCCGCGTAGCGGCCGGGGAGCCCCGCGGCCCGGAAGAAGGCCGCGCGGTCGCCGGGGGCGATGCGGCCCGGGTCGTCGAGCACGGCCGTCAGGTGCGCGGTGCGGGCGGCCGGGACCCTCGGGTCGCTGCCGGTCTCCTCGGCCAGCCGCTCGTAGGCGCGGACGACCGCGAAGTGCGCGCGGCCCGGTGTCGTGCCGGTGCGGCGCAGCCGGTGGCGTACGCAGATCCGGTCGAGCCGGGCGAGGGTGCCGGCGTCGGACGCGAGGAGCACCGCGCGGTGGACGGGCACCACGTCGCCGTACGGGCCCTCGGTGAAGCGGAGTCCACGGGCCTCCCAGAAGGCGCGGCGGAAGAGCTGGTTGCGGGCGGCCGGCAGGGCGGTGTCCCCCGGCACGACGGTGTCCCACCAGTCGGCCCGGTCGTGGCCCAGGCACAGCACGTCGGGGCGGACCTCCGACGGCGCGTCCCCGGGAGGCCCCTCCACCGGCGGCGCCCCGGAGGGGAGGTGCGGGAGCGGCGTCCCGGGGCGGACCTGCGGGCGCCCGTGCTCGGACCGGGCCTCCACCGGCGGTGCCCCGGACGGGAGGTGCGGGTGCGGCGTCCCGGGGCGAACCTGCGGGCGCCGGTGCTCGGACCGGGCCTCCACCGGCGGTGCCCCGGAGGGGACGTGCGGGAGCGGTGTCTCCGGGAGCTGCGCCTCCGTGAGCCGCGTCTCCGGCAGCCGGGCGGTGATCTCCGCCAGCGCCCCGGGGAGGAGCAGGTCGTCCCCGTCGAGGAAGAGGAGGTAGGCACCGCGCGCCGCCGCCGCACCGGCGTTGCGGGCCGCGCCCGTGTCCCAGGGGCCGTCGAGGACGAGCACCCGCACCCGGGGGTCGCGTTCGGCGCACTCCCGTGCGACGGCGAGCTCCAGCGGGCTCTCCGCCGTGCCGACGACGACCAGGTCCGGTCCGGTCCGGTCGTCACCGGCCGGCTCCTGCCCGGTCACGGACTCCAGGGCCGCCCTCAGGTGGCCCTGGACGCGGTGGGCGGGCACGACGACACTGAGCAGCATGGCAGCCGAGCGTAATCGGCTCCGGCCCGCCCGCCCCAGCGATCTTCACCCGTTCGGGTAGGCCGCGTGACCCGCGCCGCTTCCCCGGGTTGTTCCGTACATGAAGCCACTCCTCAGCGTCGTCGTCCCGGTGCACAACGTCGAGGGCTATCTGCCGGAGTGCCTCGACTCGCTGGCCGGGCAGACCCTCGCCGACATCGAGGTGGTGCTGGTCGACGACGGCTCGACCGACGGGAGCCGCCGCGTCGCCGAGGGGTTCGCCGCCCGGGACAGCCGTTTCCACGTCGTGCACCAGCCCAACGCCGGTCTCAGCGCCGCGCGGAACGCAGGGGTCGCCCGCACCACCCCCGGCGTTCCCTACCTGGCGTTCGCCGACAGCGACGACGTCCTCGTCCTCGACGCGTACGCGCGCATGGTCGCGTCGCTGGAGTCGACCGGCTCGGACCTGGCGACCGGCAACGTGTGGCGGCTCGGCGCACAGGGACGGCAGCAGGCCTGGCAGTACCGCTGGCTGACGGACGACCGCCTCCGCACCCACATCACCCGCGACGCCCGGCTGCTGGCGGACCGGGTCGCCTGGAACAAGGTGTTCCGGCGCTCCTTCTGGGACCGGCACGGCTTCTCGTTCCCGGTGGGCAAGCTCTACGAGGACACCCCGGTGATGATCCCCGCGCACTACCTCGCCGGGGCGGTGGACGTGCTGCACGAGCACGTCTACCACTGGCGGGTCAGGGAGGGTTCGATCACCCGGCGGCGCACCGACGTACGCGGCGTGCGGGACCGGATCGCCGCCTGCGAGCAGGTCAGCGCGTTCCTGGCGGACCGCGGCGCCGGACAGCGGCTGCGCTACGACGTCTCCTGCCTGCGCGACGATTTCGTGTACTTCCTGGAGGGCCTGCCGATGGGCGGCCCCGCCTACCGCTCCGCGTTCATGGCGGACGCGGGGGCGTTCCTCGACCGGGCGGGCGACGCGGCCCTGGCCGGTCTCCCCGCCGAGGCGCGCATCCGCTGGCAGCTGGTGCGGGAGCGCAGGATCCACGAGCTGCTGTCCCTCCTGGAGTTCGAACGGGCCAACGGCGCGGGCACGTTCGCCGTGACGGGCCCCCCGGGCAGGCGGCGGGCCGTGCACCCCCGGATCGCGGGCGGCGGGAGCGTCTCGGCGCGGCTCGGCAAGGGCGACCTGCCCGCCGTGGCACGGCTGACGGGGGCCTCGTGGGGCGAGAACGGCACGCTGCGGCTGCGCGGATACGCGTACATCCGCAATCTCCCCGCCGAGTCGGCACGGCAGTCGCTGAAGGGCGGACTGGTGCGGGAGGCCGCGAGCGGGCGGATGCGGCCGGTCCCGGTGCGCACCGTCCGGACCCACCGGGCCACCGCCGACTCCGGCCAGGAGCTGCACCGTTACGACCACGCGGGCTTCGAGATGGTCCTCGACCCGGGACGGCTGGGGCCGGGCGACTGGCTGGTGGGCGTGGTGGTGGCCGGCCACGGCGCCGTACGGCGGGCGGCGCTGCGCGCGGTGGAGGCGGCTGCGGCGCAGCCCCTGGTGCGCGACCTGGGCGAGGGGCTGCGCGCGGTGCTCGGGTACCGGGACGGCCGGCTGGAGCTGACCGTGACCCGGCCGCCCGCGATGGCCACCGGCCACGACGGGGGGCCGGACGCCCTGGAGCTGACCGGCCGGCTGTACGGGGACGCCGCACCGGCCTCCCTCGTGCTGACCCGCGACGGAGCCGCGGAGCACGTCTGCCCGGTGCGGTGCGGGGACGGGGGCGGCTTCGGCGTACGGCTCCCGCTCGACGCGCTCGCGGCCGGCTCCGGGCCGGAGGGCGGCGGCCGGTGGCGGGCGGCGCTCCTCACCGGCGGTGTGCGGGTGCCGCTCGCCGCGGCGCCGGACCTCCCGCCGCCCGCCTTCGCGGACGCCTCGGGCCACCTGGTGGTGGACCTGTCCGGCGAGCCGTACGTGGACCGCGCGGGCAGCGCGCCGGACGGCGGCCTGCGCATCGACGGGGCCGGGACCGGAGCGCTCGAACTGCGGCACAGCACCCTCGGCGGGACGGCGAACGTGCCCGTCTCGCGGCAGAAGTCCGTGGAGCGGGACGCCCCCGCGGCACGGCGGGAGCACCGCTTCGCCGCCGTGCTCGCCCGGCCTCCGTACGAGGGCGACTGGGAGGTGTTCCAGGGCGGCCGGCCGGTGCGGGTGGGTGCCGCGCTCGCGGCCCGCCTGCCGCTGAGCGCCGCCGGTTTCCGGCTGGACCGCCGGCACGGCGACCGGCTGACCGTGCGCTGCGCGCCCGCGCTCGGCGAGGGGGAGCGCAGCGCCTACCACCAGGGCCGGCTGCGGACGGCGTACCACCCGGCGCAGCGCCGGCTCCCGCTGCGGGACACCGTGCTCCACCTCGGGGACGGCCCGGTGCGCGCCGTGCACGCCGAGCTGGTGCGCCGGAGCACCGACGCGGAGCACCTGTGGGTCACCGACGGGTCCGCGGGCTCCGCGGCCGCGGTCCCGCCCACCGCCGCTCCCGTGGTGGAGCACAGCACCGCCTGGTACGAGGCGCTGGCCCGGTCCCGGTGGATCGTCGCGGCCGGCCACCTGCCCGCGTGGTTCGACCGCCGCCCGGGCCAGACGGTCGTCCAGACCTGGCACGGCGCCCCGCTCGGCCGGTTCGGCCTGGACCTGACCGACTCCCTGTACGCCGACCACCAGGACCTCGCGACACTGGCCCACCGCTCCGCCCAGTGGTCGGTCCTGGTCTCCCCCGGCGCCTGGGCCACCCCGCACCTGCGCCGGTCCCTGGCCCACCGCGGCGAGGTGCTGGAGGCGGGTTCCCCCGCCGACGACCTGCTGTTCGCCCCCGGCCGGGACAAGACGGCCGAGCGGGTGCGCCGGCAGCTGGGCGTGCCGGACGGGCACCGGGTGGTGCTCTACGCACCGACGTACCGCGACCATCTGGCGCACGCGCCGGCCGACCTCCCCCCGGGCAGCGGGCCGCTGTACCGCTGGGACCCGGCTCTCGACCTGTCGGAGCTGGCCCGTTCGCTGGACGGCCGCACCACCGTGCTGGTCCGCAGGCATCCGCAGGTGACGGGCAGCGTCCCGGTGCGCCCCGCGCTGCGCGACGTGTCCGCGCACCCGGACGCCACCGAGCTGCTGCTCGTCGCCGACGTGCTGGTCACGGACTACGCGGGCCTGGTGTTCGGCTTCGCGCACACCGGGCGCCCGATGCTCTTCCACACCTACGACCTGGAGCACTACCGGGACACGGTGCGCGGCTTCTGCCTGGACTTCGAGACCCGCGCCCCGGGACCGCTGCTCGTCACCACCGGGGAGGTCGCTCAGGCCCTGCGGACGACTCCCGCCTCGGCGGCCCTCCACGCGGAGGCGTACGAGAGCTTCCGCCGGGACCACTGCGGTCCGGCCGACGGCGGAGCGGCCGCCCGGGTGGTGGACCGGCTGCTGGGCGGGGAGGCCGCCCCGCCGGAGCGCGTCAGGCCCTGAGCGCCCGGACCGCCGAGGCCGCGAGGTCGTCGAGGTACCCCGCGGGCAGATCGCCGCGGACCACGACGAGGCGCCAGTACAGCGGCCCGACGATGAGGTCCAGGGCCCGGTCGGGATCGCTCCCCTCGGGCAGTTCGCCCCGGGCGACCGCCGCCCGGACGACCACGGCGGCCACTCCCTGCTGCGGGTCGAGGAGGGCCGCCTTGATGGCGTCGGCGATCTCCGGGTTCCGGGCCGCCTCGACCAGCAGGTCGGGGATCACCTGCGAGGCCACGGGGTGGCGGAGGGCGTAGGCGGCCAGTTCCAGGACGGCGCGCACGTCCCCGTGCAGCGACCCCGTCGCGGGTGCGGGCATGCCCTGCGCGGCGACGGCCGCGACCAGGTCCAGGACGAGGTGGAGCTTGGACTTCCAGCGGCGGTAGACCGCGGTCTTCCCCACGCCCGCGCGCCGGGCGATGCCCTCGATGGACATCCGCGCGAATCCCACGGCGGCCAGTTCCTCGAAGACGGCGCCGCGGATCGCGTCGGTGACGTCCTCGCGCAGCACCGCGGCGCCTGCCGGGGTGCGGCGCCCGGTTCGCCGTTCGGTGGTCATGGCCCGAATGATAGACCGTGACGACGAAACGGTTGCGTTGCGGCGTACAAACGTCCTACTGTCGACGTTGCGACGATACGGTGCCGTCCCATCGAGCCGGATCCCCGCGCACCGACCTCCCCGACCTCCGTCGAAAGCGATCGTGGTGAGCCAGACAGCAGCTCCGCCGGCCCCGGTGGACACCGCATCACCCGCCCTCCTCCCCGTGTACGAACCCGGCGAGCTGGCCGCGCTCGCGGCCCGGCACGGTCTGACCGTCAGCGGGGCGCGGCCGACGCTCGGTGCGTACGTCCGGCAGCTCTGGGGGCGCCGGCACTTCATCACGGCCTTCGCCACGGCGAAGCTGACCGCGCAGTACAGCCAGGCGAAGCTCGGCCAGATCTGGCAGATCATGACGCCGCTGCTCAACGCGACGGTCTACTACTTCATCTTCGGCGTCCTGATGAACACCAAGCACGGGGTCCCCGACTTCGTGCCGTTCCTCGTCACCGGTGTCTTCATCTGGACCTTCACCGCCAGCTCGATCACGGCCGGCACCCGGGCCATCAGCGGGAACACCGGGCTCGTCCGGGCCCTGCACTTCCCCCGGGCGTCCCTGCCGATCGCCCTGGCCCTCCAGCAGCTCCAGCAGCTGCTGTTCTCCCTGGGCGCGCTGTTCCTGATCCTGCTGGCCTTCGGCCAGTACCCGCGGCCCTCCTGGCTGCTGGCGATCCCGGCACTGGCCCTGCAGGCCCTGTTCAACACCGGCGTCTCGATGGTGATGGCCCGGCTGGCGGCCAGGACCCCCGACATCGCCCAGCTGACCCCGTTCCTCCTGCGCACCTGGATGTACGCGTCCGGCGTCATGTGGAGCCTGGACACCCTGCTCTCCGCCGACCGGGTCCCGCGGCTCGTCCTGCTGGCCCTGGAGTGCAACCCGGCGGCCGTCTACATCGACCTGATGCGCTTCGCACTGATCGACAGCTTCACCGGCGACCAGCTGCCCCCGCACGTGTGGGCCGTCGCGACGGGCTGGGCGCTCCTCTGCGGCGTCGGCGGCTTCGTCTACTTCTGGAAGGCCGAGGAGAGGTACGGACGTGGCTGACACCGCTGACACCCGGGTACCCACCGTCGTCGTCGACGACGTCCACATCACCTACACGGTGAACGGCGCGCGCACCGGACGGGGCAGCGCCACCTCCGCCCTGAACAGGATCGTGTCGCGCCGGCAGCCCCGCGGCGCCCGCAAGGTGCACGCGGTCAAGGGCGTCAGCTTCGCCGCGTACAAGGGCGAGGCCATCGGCCTGATCGGCTCCAACGGCTCCGGGAAGTCGACGCTCCTGAAGGCCGTCGCGGGACTGCTGCCCCCGTCGCAGGGCCGGATCCACACCCAGGGCCAGCCCTCGCTGCTCGGGGTGAACGCCGCCCTGATGAGCGACCTGACCGGGGAGCGCAACGTCGTGCTCGGCGGCCTGGCCATGGGGATGACGCGCGCGCAGATCCGGGAGCGCTACCAGGACATCGTCGACTTCTCCGGCATCAACGAGAAGGGCGACTTCATCACCCTGCCCATGCGGACCTACTCCTCCGGCATGGGGGCCAGGCTGCGCTTCTCCATCGCGGCGGCCAAGAGCCACGACGTCCTGCTGATCGACGAGGCGCTGTCCACCGGCGACGCGAAGTTCCAGCGGCGCAGCAAGGACCGGATCATGGAGCTCCGCGAGGAGGCGGGCACGGTGTTCCTGGTCAGCCACAGCAACCGGTCCATCACCGAGACCTGCGACCGGGCGATCTGGCTGGAGTCGGGCACCCTGCGGATGGACGGCCCGGCCCAGGACGTCGTGGCCGCGTACGAGGAGTTCACCGGGCCGGCGAAGTCCGCGAGGAAATGACCCCGTGGCCCGCGTGAAGCCGTGAAGCCGTCCGCGGGACGGGCCGGGTGGCCCGCCCCGCGGACGGCTTCGGTCGCGGCCCGTCCGCCGCGGAGCCTCCTGCCGGACACCGGTCCGGCAGGAGGCTCCGCGGCGTCCCGGGTCAGGCGTGCGTGCGCAGCAGCGTCCGCATCGTCCGCATGGCCACCGACAGGTTCGCCAGGTCGAAGGACTCCGAGCCCCGGATCTCCTCCAGGGTGGCGCGCGAACGGGCCAGGAGCGCCGCGTTCTTCTCCTGCCACGCCGTGAACCGCTGCTCGGGCGACGCGGTCCCGTCGCCGACGGACAGCACGTCCGAGGTCAGCGCGGCGTGCGCGGCGTACAGGTCCTCACGGATGGAGGCGCGGGCCATGGACTGCCAGCGGTCGGCCCGCGGCAGCTCGATGATCCGGTCCATCAGCTGGGTGATCCCCAGCCGGTCCGCCAGGTCGTAGTACACCTCGGCGACGGCCAGCGGGTCCTTGTCCGTACGGTCCGCGATCGCCACGATGTCCAGCGCCGGGAAGGCCGAGGAGAATCCGGCCACCCGCACCGCCAGCTCGTCCGGCACGCCCACCGAGGTGAGCTCGTCGACGATCGAGCGGTGCCACTCGGCGTCCGCGCCCTGGAGCAGCTTGGGCAGCTCGCTCCAGACGCGCTCCACGCCCTCGCGGAAGAAGCCGATGGTCTCCGCGATCTCGACGGGCTGCGGACGGTTGCCGAGCAGCCAGCGCGAGCCCCGCTCGACGAGCCGGCGCGAGTGCAGCCGGATCCGGGTCTGGACATCGGCCGCCACCGTGTTGTCGAGGGCCTCCACGGCGTCCCACACGGCGGACAGGCCGAAGATCTCACGGGCGGCGAACTGGGCCCGCACGATCTCCTCGAGCGACGCCCCGGTCTCCTCCCGCAGCCGGTGCAGGAAGGTCGAACCGCCGGTGTTCACCGTGTCGTTGACCAGCACCGTCGTGATGATCTCGCGGCGCAGCGCATGCCCGTCGACCGCCTCGGGGAAGCGCTCGCCGAGCTGCCTCGGGAAGTAGGCGTGCACGAGCTTCTGCAGGTGCGGGTCGTCCGGCAGGACGGTGGAGACCAGCTCCTCGGCCGCCGTGATCTTCGTGTAGGCGATCAGCACGGCCAGTTCCGGCTGGCTGAGCCCCTTCTCGTGGCTCAGCAGTTCGCGGATCTGGCGGTCGTTCGGCAGGAACTCCAGGGCCCGGTCCAGGTGTCCGTCACGGCCGAGCCTGCGCATGAAGCGCTGGTGGGCGTGGAGGAGCGACGGCGCCTGGGCGCAGGCGTTGGCGAGCGCGGTGTTCTGCGCGTAGTTGTTGCGCAGGACGAGCTGGCCGACCTCGTCGGTCATCTCCGCGAGCACCTTGTTGCGCTGCTTGACGGTCATGTCGCCGTCGCGGACGAGACCGTTGAGCAGGATCTTGATGTTCACCTCGTGGTCGGAGGTGTCCACACCGGCGCTGTTGTCGATCGCGTCGGTGTTGATCCGGCCGCCGGAACGGGCGAACTCGATCCGGCCGAGCTGGGTGGCACCGAGGTTGCCGCCCTCCCCGACGACGCGGGCCCGCAGGTCGGCGCCGTCGACGCGGATCGAGTCGTTGGCCTTGTCCCCGACGTCGGCGTTCGACTCGGCCGTCGACTTGATGTACGTCCCGATGCCGCCGTTCCACATGAGGTCGACCGGCGCCTTGAGGATCGTCTGCATCAGCTCGGCGGGCGTCATCTTCGTGATCTTCGCGTCGATGCCGAGCGCCGCCCGGATCTGGGCGTTGACCGGGATCGACTTGGCGGAACGCGGGTGGATGCCGCCGCCCGCGGACAGCAGGTCCTTGTCGTAGTCCGCCCAGGAGCTGCGCGGCAGGTCGAACAGCCGGCGCCGCTCGGCGTAGGAGGTCGCCGCGTCCGGGTTCGGGTCGATGAAGATGTGCCGGTGGTCGAAGGCGGCGACCAGCCGGATGTGCTCGGAGAGCAGCATCCCGTTGCCGAAGACGTCACCGGACATGTCGCCGACCCCGACGACGGTGAAGTCCTCGGTCTGGGTGTCGTGGCCCAGCTCGCGGAAGTGCCGCTTGACGGACTCCCAGGCACCGCGGGCGGTGATGCCCATGCCCTTGTGGTCGTAACCGGCCGAGCCGCCGGAGGCGAAGGCGTCACCGAGCCAGAAGCCGTACGCGACGGCAACGTCGTTGGCGATGTCGGAGAAGCTCGCGGTCCCCTTGTCGGCCGCGACGACGAGGTAGGTGTCGTCCTCGTCGTGGCGGACGACGTCCGCCGGGTGGACGACCTCGCCCGTCACCATGTTGTCGGTGATGTCGAGCAGCGCCGAGATGAAGATCTTGTAGCAGGCGATGCCCTCGGCGAGCCAGGCGTCACGGTCCACGGCCGGGTCAGGCAGCTGCTTGGCGACGAACCCGCCCTTGGCGCCCACCGGCACGATCACGGTGTTCTTGACCATCTGCGCCTTGACCAGGCCGAGGATCTCCGTACGGAAGTCCTCCCGCCGGTCCGACCAGCGCAGCCCGCCGCGGGCGACCTTGCCGAAGCGCAGGTGCACGCCCTCGACACGCGGCGAGTAGACCCAGATCTCGTACGCCGGGCGGGGCGCGGGGAGGTCCGGGATGGCCTGCGGGTCGAACTTCATCGAGACGTAGTTGTGCGGCTCGTGGTCGTCGGCCAGCTGGAAGTAGTTGGTCCGCAGCGTCGCCTTGATGACCGTGAGGAAGGACCGCAGGATCCGGTCCTCGTCGAGCGAGGCGACCTGGTCCAGGGCGCCGTCCAGCTCCTCCAGCAGCCCGTCCGTCAGCTCCGTGCCGGCCTTCTGGCGGGTCGGGGACATCCGGGCCTCGAAGAGGGAGACCAGCAGCCGGGTGGTGTGGACGTTGTTGCGGAGGGTGTCCTCCATGTAGTCCTGGCTGAACGTCGAACCCGCCTGGCGCAGGTACTTCGCGTAGGCGCGCAGCACCATGGCCTGGCGCCAGTCCAGCCCGGCGCCCAGCACGAGGGAGTTGAATCCGTCGTTCTCGGCCTCACCGGTCCAGATGGCGGCGAACGCCTCCTGGAAGCGGTGGCGGGCGTCGTCGGCGAGGTGCTCGCCGTTGCCCGTCGACTTCGGCAGGCGCAGCCCGAAGTCGTAGATCCAGGCGTGCGTGCGGTCGGCGCAGCGCAGCTCGTACGGGCGCTCGTCGACGACCTCGACGCCGAGCCGCTGGAGCCCGGGCAGGACCGCCGAGAGCGAGACCTGCTCCCCGGTCCGGTAGATCTTGAAGCGGCGTTCGTCGGGGCCGGCGCCGACCGGCTCGTACAGGCTGAGGGCGAAGTCCTTGTGCTCGCTCTTGAGCTCTTCGATGTGGACCAGGTCGGCCACGGCGGCGCGCGGCGAGTGGTCGGCCTTGTAGCCCTCGGGGAAGGACTGCCCGTAGCGGCGCAGCAGCTCGGCGGCACGCTCCTCGCCGCACTCGGCGTTCAGCGCCTCCTGGAAGCCGTCGGCCCAGGAGCGGGCGGCCTCGACGAGGCGGGCCTCGATGCGGTCCGCGTCCGCGTCGGTGAGGTGCGGGAGCTCGGTGCCCGGCGCGACCCGGACGACGAAGTGCAGCCGGGAGAGGATCGACTCCGTGTTCCAGGCCGTGAAGTCGACGCTGTTGCCGCCCAGTTCCTCCTTGAGGATGTCGATCAGGCGGAGCCGGACCCCGGTGGTGTAGCGGTCGCGCGGCAGGTAGACGAGGGCGGAGTAGTAGCGCCCGTACTCGTCCTGGCGCAGGTAGAGCCGCAGCCGGCGGCGCTCCTGGAGGTACAGGACGGAGGTCACGATGGAGCGCAGCTGGTCGACGGGCGTCTGGAAGAGCTCGTCGCGCGGGTACGTCTCCAGGATCTGGAGCAGGTCGCGGCCGTCGTGGCTGTTGGGCGTGAAGCCCGCGCCCTCCAGCACCTCGGCGACCTTCCGGCGCACCACGGGCACCCGGCGCACCGACTCGGTGTAGGCGGCCGAGGAGAACAGGCCGAGGAAGCGGCGCTCGCCGACGACGTTGCCCTCCGCGTCGAACCGCTTCACCCCGACGTAGTCCAGGTAGCTGGGGCGGTGCACGGTCGCCCGGCTGTTCGCCTTCGTCAGGACCAGGAGCCTGTGCTCCCTGGCCTTCGCGCGGGCGTCCGCGGGGAGCCGGTCGAAGGACGGGCTCACCGGGTGCGCCTCGTCCTCGCTGTGCTGCGGGTCTGAGCGCAGGATGCCGAGACCGGAGCCGGGGACGGCCGACAGGGCGTCGGAGTCGCGGAGCTCGTACTCCCGGTACCCGAGGAAGGTGAAGTGGTCGGCGGCCAGCCAGCGGAGCAGCTCGCGGGCCTCCTCGACCTCCTCGTCGGCCAGCTCGTCGAGCGGCTCGGAGGGGAGGTCGTCGGCGATCCGCAGGGCTGTGTCGCGCATCTTGTCCCAGTCCTCGACGGTCTCCCGTACGTCGGACAGGACGCGGAGCAGGTCGGCGGTGATCTGCTTCAGGTCCGCGCGGTCGGTCTCGCGGTCGATCTCGACGTGGATCCACGACTCGACGAGCGCGTCGTGCGGGAGTTCGGTCCCGGAGTCCTTGCGGGCGCGCTTGGCGCCGTTGCTCCTGGCCCGGTCGTCGGCGAGCACCTCGATCAGCGCGCCCGCGACGTCGCGGCGCACGACGACCTGCGGGTGGATCACGAGGTGGATGCCGCGGCCCTGCCGGGACAGCTCGTTGGTGACGGAGTCGACCAGGAAGGGCATGTCGTCGGTGACGACCTCGACGACGGAGTGGCTGCTCGTCCAGCCGTTCTCCTCGACGGTCGGGGTGTGCACCCGGACGTTCGCCGTGCCCTGCGGGCGGTTCTCGGCGAGCCGGTAGTGGGAGCAGGCGGCCCCGAAGATGTCGACCGGGTCGCGGTCGGTGATGTCTTCCTGGGCGGTGTGCAGGTAGTAGCGCTGGAGATAGGCGAGCAGCGTGTCACGGCCCGGCGATTCGTCCTGGCCGGCTTCCGCGTCGGTACCGGTTCCGTCGGCAAGGTGCACCCGGAGGCCACCTCCCGGGCCACCGACACCACCGCCCGGACTGTTGTCAGCTACCCGGGCCGCCCGTGCGAGCAGCTCGGCCTTGGCTTCGTCCAGCTTGGTCTGCATGTCCTCTGGCTCCTGTCGCGCGCCGTTGCGTGACGTAGGTGAGAAAGACGACGTACCGCCACGACGCGGGGTATCCGGTCTGGTTCGACGTTATGCCGCCCGGGGAGACGCCCGGCACCGTATCGGCCATTTTCGGCTGACGGCCCGGGACGCGGAGATCGCGCATGGCCCGGGTGCTGTGGCACTCCGGGCGCAGGCCGGGGGCTTCGCTGCCCCCGAGGCATATCGCGCTGATCACGGGACCAGGCTATCCCTCCTGCACCCACAACCGTCATGAGCCGCTTAGGTACAAAAGAACGTCCCGAACTTTGACACTCTGGACAACGCGCGGGACCGCTCCTGCGCGTAAGCGCGCGTACGCGAACAGTCCTGCCCGGCATACGGACGGACCGGGGTGACCGGGAGCCGCCCCGGGACGCCCCGGGACGGCGGGCTGTGCTGCGGGCTGTGCTGTGGGCTGTGCTGTCCTCGGTGCGGGGTCCCGACCGGAGGCGGCTTCAGTCCGCCATCCGCTCGGCCATCCGCTCGGCCAGCGCGACGGCCTCGGCCAGCGTGTCCACGACGGGCACACCGGCCTCCTCCAGGCTGCTGCGGCTGTGCGATCCACCCGTGTACAGCACGGCGCGCGCACCGACGTGGGCCGCGGCCACCGCGTCGTCCACGGCGTCGCCGATGACCACCGCGGACTCGGGGGCTATGTCCCCGAGCACCTCGAAGTGGCGTTCCATGTGCAGCGCCTTGCTGCCACCGGAGGGTCCGGTCCGGCCGTCGACGCGCACGAAGTGACGCTCGATGCCGTACCCCCGCACCGCCGGGACCAGCTGCTCGTGCCCGTACATGCTCAGCAGCGACTGGCTGCGACCGCCGCTCAGCCACCGGACCAGCAGTTCCTCCACACCCTCGGTCAGCCCGCAGGCGGCCCGCTGCTCGGTGTAGTGGCGGTGGAAGAGGCCGTCCATGCGCTCCCACTCGGCGGGGGTGGGGAGCCTGCCCATGAGGCGCTCGTAGAACTTGGGTATCGGCACGCAGTACGTCTCCCGGTACTGCTCCAGCGTGAGCGGCGCCAGGTCGACCTCCGCGAAGGCGGCGTTCGTCGCCCCGACAACCGCGTGGATGTCGTCCAGCAGTGTGCCGTTCCAGTCCCAGACCAGATGTGTGCGGTGCTTCCCCGTTGTCGCCATGAGGAGAAAAATACTCGCCCGCACCGACAGCCACCCCGGCACAGCCCCGGAGGCCAGGCGCTCCGGGCCAGGAGCGCTCCGGGCGAAGAGCGCTCCGGGTGACGGGCACCTTGGGGGACCCGGTGTCCCGGGCGGTGATGCAAACGGGGGACCGGAGCTCCGGAGGGACGGGCCTCCGGGCGTCCGGGCGACCGGCGTCACGGGAGACCCGGTGCCTCGGGCCGCCGGCGCAGCAGCGGGCCCGAGGGTCTTACGGGGGCGGACGTCCGGGTGACGAACGCCCGGGTGACGGGTGCAGCAGGAGGTCCGGGGCGCTCCGGGGTGGGACGGAGGGACGCCCGGGTGACGGGTGGTTCAGGCGATGAGGCCGGGGATCTCCTGGATCCCGAACCACAGCAGTTCGTGGTCCTCGGCCCCGTCCACGGTGAAACGGGCGTCGTCGTCGCCCAGGTCGGCCGCTCCCAGCGCCGCGGCGGCCGCCGCGACGTCCTTCTCGGCGTCGTCGGCGTCCACGTGCACGGCGGCGGCCTTCGACAGTGCCACCGGCTCCGCGATGCGCACCTCACCCAGCGAGGACGCGTCCAGAGCCTGGCCGGGCTCGGCGAACGCCGCCCCGTCCGGCACGTCCAGGGCGACGACGACCCGGCGCCGGGCCTCGTCCGGACGCCCGGCGATCAGACGCAGCGAGGCGGAGGCGGCGCGGGTCAGCGCCGCGTACTCCAGCTCCTCGATGTCGTCGGAGACGTACCACTCCCGCAGGCCGGGCGTCACGGCGTACGCGGTGAGCGGCCCCGGGCCGATCTCGCCGGCCCCGTGCACCGCGGCGAGACCGGAGAGGGTGAGGGGGACGTACACACGCATGGATGACCGCTTCCGTAGTCGATGACGCCCTCAGGATACGTGCGGCGTCCCCCTTCGGGGTTGCCGATCAGCCCGCCGTCGTCCACCGCGCGGCGCCCGTCACCCCCGCCGTTCCCTTGGGACACGGGGCCCGCCACCCGGATAGGTGATCCCGCCGGACGCCCGAGGGGCCCGCGACGCCGGTTGCGAGGCCGCCGATCCGCCCCGTAGAAGGTCCCCAGCAGAAGTTACCGCCCGGTATGAGCCGGGCTCCGGACAGCAGCCACGGGGGCTATGAGCATGAGCACGGACAGGACGAGGCCGGCCGGACGACGCGACCACAGCAGGCCGGGCACGGTGCCGCAGCAGCGGCCCCGGAGGCCGTTGCGCCCGCACCAGTGGTTCGCGGAGCGTCTGCTCGCGGTCCTCAGCGGCCAGCGACCGGTGCACTGGATGCTCGGCCACACGATCGGCGAGGCCTACGACCAGCTCGCCGAGCTGGCGCCCGCCGCCCCGCTCGGCGCGGGCGGCAGGCGCCCGGTCGTACGCGCCTGCCGCGGCACCCAGCCGGCCACCGGCGTCGTCGAGGCGTTCGCGAGCATCGCCACCGGTGAGCAGGTCCGCGCCATGGCCTTCCGCCTGGAGCAGGGAGCCGACCTCCGCTGGCGCTGCGCCGCGATCGACCTGGGCGGCGAACGTCTTCCGGCGGTCCGTTGACGCGGTGATCACGGGGATCACGGGGATCGTGGTGCGCTGAGCGTCCTGCGGCGATCGGTGGACCCGGCGGGCGGCGCGGCCCCGTCCGGCGCGACGGGCTCGGACGGCAGTACGCGCCCGACGCCGGTGTGCGCCGTCCCGTACGGCCGTGCGCGTCGGGCCCGTCGCGCACCGCCCCGTACCGCCGACGCGTCGGCCCGGCTGTGCACCGTCCCGGCCGAGCCGAGCCGACGCGCACCGCACCGCACCGCACCGCACCGATCCACCGGTAAGCGTCGGCCTCCGCACCTGAGGACATACCTCAGAGAAGCCCGCAGAACGGCCCTCACAGGCCGCACGGCTCCTCCGGCACCCGAAGGGGCCGGGAAAGCACGGAGAAGCCCTCCAGCGCCGGGAGAGGGACCGTGCACGGCAGAGCGCAGCCACCGGGGCGCGGGCAGCGACAGCCCCCGCGCCCCGACAGCCCTGCCAGCGGTCCGCGACAGCCGGCCCGGGAAACGGCCCGGGAAACGGCCCGGGAAACGGCCCGGGAAACGGCCCGGGAAACGGCCCGGGAAACGGCCCGGGAAACGGCCCGGGAAACGGCCCGGGAA
>NZ_JBEXRT010000027.1:0-102184 GCF_040613235.1 Streptomyces sp. NPDC006296
GCAGCCGCGCCCCCCCGCCCCGCAGACCGTGCGCACGGACTTCCTGGGGACGGGCCCCCGCCAATGAACCCGCGGGGGGGGGGCCCCGGCCGGGGCCGCCACCCGGACCCCGTGCTCCGCGTACGCACCGAGCGCGTGCGCTACACCGAGCGGGCACCCCGCGCCGGGCGCGGGGCCCGGTCCGTCCGGGCGCCCTGCGCCTGGTGCGGCAGCCGGGCGACGGCGTCGGCGCCGAGCGGCCGGTCCGTGAAGAAGCGGGTCACGAGCGCGGCGACCTCCTCGGACCGCTCCAGGACGACCCAGTGGTCGGAATCCGGGACGGTGAGGAAGCGGCTCCCCTCGATCGTCGCGGCGAACTCGCGCTGCCGCTCGGGCGTGGTCACCGTGTCGTGCTCCCCGGCGAACACCAGCGCCGGCACACCGGACAGCCCGCCGGAGAAGTCCGGGCGGTCCCCCAGTGCGCGCCGCAGCGACTCGGCGGCGTGCGGCGAGTGGGCGAGCGCGTGCAGGAAGGAGCGCCGCACATAGCGCCGGGCGAGCTCCCTGCGGTGCACGTGCCGTTCCGGGTCGAGGCACATCAGCCCGTCGGCCGCCAGCGCGGCGAAGCCCTCCGCGTCGCCCTCCGCGAGCGCCTGGGTCGCCCGGTGCCAGTAGGCCCGGCGGTCCTCGTCGATCCGGGTGGGTACGCCCCCGAGGACGAGCCGGGCGATGCGCCCCGGGTCGTGCTGCGCGCAGCCGAAGGCGACGGACGAGCCGTAGGAGAAGCCGAAGAGGTTGATCCGGGAGGCCCCGAGGTCGTCGATGATCCCGGTGACCGCCGCGCGCAGGACCGGCGCGCCGGGACCGGGCGGCAGGGGGTCAGCCGACCCCATGCCGGGGAGGTCGGCGGTGACCACGTCGGCCACCGGGCCGAGGTGTTCGTCCATCTGCGGCCAGCCGAACATGCCCTGCAGCGCGCCGCCGATGACCAGCACCGGTTCGGTGGCGGGTGCGCCGCCGGCGGCGGGGTCGCGGGGCAGCAGACGGTAGGAGTACCGCAGTCCGTCCACCGCCAGCGAGCGGATGATCTCCTCGGGCACGGTGCTCCTCGCTTCCGGTCAGGCTCTGGTGAGGACGAGGGCGGCGTTGTGCCCGCCGAAGCCGAGCGACGTCTTGACGGCGCAGTCGAAGGAGGCGCGCCGGGCCTCCTTGCTCACCACGTCGACGGGGATCGCCGGGTCGGGGGCGTCCAGGTTGCCGGTGGGCGGGACCGTCTGGTGCTGGAGCGCGAGGACGGTCAGCGCCGTCTCGATGCCGCCGGCGGCGCCCAGGGTGTGTCCGGTCATGGCCTTCGTCGAGGTGACGAGGGGGTGCGCTCCGAGGACGCGGCGCAGCATGGTCGCCTCGATGAGGTCGTTGGCGACGGTGGAGGTCCCGTGGGCGTTGACGTGGCCGATGTCGGAGGCGTCGATGCCCGCGTCGGCCAGGGCCGTGCGCAGCGCGCGCTCGATCCCGAGCCCGTCCGGATCGGGGGCGACGGCGGAGTGGGCGTCGCTGGACGCCCCGTAGCCGGCGATCCGGGCGCGGACCGCGGCGCCCCGGGCCCGGGCGTGCTCGGGGCGTTCCATGACGAGCAGGCCGGCGCCCTCGCCGACCACGAAGCCGTCGCGGTGCGTGTCGAAGGGGCGGCAGGCGGCCTGCGGATCGTCGCGGCGGGTGGAGACGGCACGCATCTGGCAGGCGCTGGCGATCAGCAGCCGGGAGCGGACCGATTCGGCGCCACCCGCGACGACGACGTCGCAGGCTCCGGTGCGGAGCATCTGGTGGGCCGTGCCGATGGCCACGGTGCCCGACGAACAGGCCGTGGACACCGCCTGGCTCGGGCCGTGCACGCCCAGGTCCATGGCGACGCTGCTGGCGGCGCCGTTGACGACGCTGAGCGGGGCGAGCTTCGGCGAGACGCGGCGCGCCCCGCGCTCGGTGAGGGTGGTGTGCTGCTCGTCGTAGAAGGGCAGGCCGCCGTGGGCGGATCCGATGACGACGCCGACCCGTCCGCTGTCCCAGACCGAGGGGTCGAGTCCGGCGTCGGCGACCGCCTCCCGGGCGGCGATAACGGCGAGTTGGGAGAAGCGGTCCATCAGGCGCTGCGCGGCGACCCCCAGGGCGGCCCTGGTGTCCAGCCCGTCGACGGTGTACATGAAGTCGCAGGGCAGTCCGTCGAGTTCGGGAAGGTGCGGGACCGAGGGGGCGACCGCCGTGTCGCACACCCCCCGCCAGGCCGCGTCGGCCCCGACCCCGGCGGCGGTGACCAGGCCGACACCGGTGACCGCGGCGCTGAACGGCTCGACGCCCGGCCGGGCCGGCCTGCGGGCGAACGGCCCCGGGCCGGTCACGCGCCGGCCTTGCCGTGGACGGCCGCGACCAGGTGGGCGACGGTGTCGCGGGAGGACAGGACGACGTCCTCCAGGTCGACGTCCATCCGGTCCTCGATGAGGAGCCGGAGCTCCTCCAGGGCGAGCGAGTCCAGCCGCAGCTGTCGGAGCGGCACCTCGGGCCGGATGGCCGCCGGGTCGGTTCCGAACCTGGTGACGAGCAAGGCGCTGATCTCTTCCGAGGTGCTCATGGGGACGCTCCTCCGCTCTCGGTACGCGGTGACGCCGACCGCGTGGGGGGTGAGATGGCCATCGGGGACGCCGGCTGAGTCGGGAGGGACCCTTTATACGCCTTCCGCACCGCCGCTCCCGACCTCGTTCCCCCGTGAGGAGGGGGGACGGCCAGGTGTGCGATTCCGCCACGCCGCCGCACCCGGCGGCCCGATGGGCACGGGCGTACGGGCATACGGACAGGAGTGCCCGGCGGGGGTACGGGGACGGCCGCGGCGACCGGGCGGGGCGGCACGGCAGGCCGCCAACAGGGCTCCCCGCGCGCAGCCTTGACCCGCGGCGGGCGCCGCCCGCATCCACCGTCCTGCTGCACCACGAGCCGACGCGGTGCACCGCGGCCGTCGGCGTGCTGCACCGCGAGCGCCCGCGGCCGCGGCCGGCCGTCACCCGCCATCGGGGTGACCACCCGTCCGGCGGGATGCCCGGCACCTCCAACTCCATTGGAGTGAGCGGAAATTGGACACGTGCGGGCATCATTGTCACGCCCCGGGCGGCTGGATAGCCTGTGCGGGCTCAGCGGCCCCCGGTCCATCCCCACCGGGTCGGACGGGCCCTTCCTCCCCCACAGACCTGGAGCAGGTATGCCCCGACGTCCCGCCGGCCGCACCCGAGGCCGCGCCGCCGTTCTGGCCTCTCTGACCGTCACCGCCCTCGTCGTCCCCGGCCGTCCGGCCGGCGCCGCCCCCGCCGAGGCGGACTCCATGAACCGGGCCTTCGACCGGGCCGCCGAGGAGTACGGCGTACCGCGCGACCTGCTCGCCGCCGTCGGCTACGGCGAGACCCGTCTGAACGGCCACGCCGGGCTCCCCAGCCAGGACAACGGCTACGGCGTGATGCACCTCGTCAGCAACCCCGTCAACCACTCCCTCGAAAAGGCCTCGGCGCTGACGGGCGAGTCGGCGGCGGAGCTGCGCAAGGACACCGGCACCAACATCCTGGGCGGCGCCGCCGTGCTGCGGGACCACGCCGACGCGCTGGGCCTGGACACGGCCGACCGGACGGACATCGACGCCTGGTACCCGGTCGTCGCCCGCTACAGCGGGGCGCAGAGCCCGGTCGCCGCGCTCTACGCGGACACCGTCTACACCTTCCTCGCCCAGGGGCTGCGCGCCACCGTGGCGGGGGGTGAGCAGGTCACGGTCACCTCCCGGCCGGTCTCCCCCGAGAAGGGCGACTTCGCCAAGGCGGACATCACCGCCCAGAGCCCGGACTACCCTCCGGCCCTCTGGGTGGCCGCCGCCTCCGGCAACTTCGCGACGGGCCGGACGGCGACGGTGGACAAGGTGGTCGTCCACGTCACCCAGGGCTCGTACGCCGGGACCATCAGCTGGTTCCAGAACGCCACCTCCAAGGTCAGCTCCCACTACGTGGTCCGCTCCTCGGACGGCCAGGTCACCCAGATGGTGCGCGACAAGGACACCGCGTACCACGCCAAGAGCGCCAACGCCTCGTCACTCGGCATCGAGCACGAGGGCTTCATCGACGACCCGGCCTGGTTCACCGACACGATGTACCGCTCGTCGGCGGCGCTGACGGCGTACCTGTGCGACCGCTACGGCATCCCGAAGGACCGGTCGCACGTCATCGGGCACAGCGAGGCTCCCGGCAACGACCACACCGACCCGGGCGCCAACTGGAACTGGACCTACTACATGCAGCTCGTCGGCGGCTCCGCCGGCCAGGCCGACGGGCTGAGCTTCACGTCGTACACGGTGCAGAAGCAGGGCTCGACGGGCTCCCAGGTGAAGGCGCTCCAGACGCTGCTGAACCGGCAGGGTTACGCGGCCGGCGCCGAGGACGGCGTCTTCGGGGCCGCGACGGAGAGCGCGGTGCGCGCCTTCCAGACCGCGCGCGGTCTCGGCGCGGACGGCGTGGTCGGCCCGAAGACCTGGACGGCGGTGCTGTCCGCGGGCACCACACCGACGCTGGCCGGCGGTGCGTCGGGCGACGCGGTGAAGCGGCTCCAGCGGTCGCTGACCGCGGCGCTGGGCAGAACGGTGTCCGCGGACGGGACGTTCGGTACGGGCACCGGCCAGGCCGTCCGCGACTACCAGAGCACGCGGAACCTGACGGTCGACGGCACCGTGGGCGCCGGCACCTGGGCCGCGCTGCAGTCCGGGCGCTGACCGCGCCGCACTCCGCGTCCAGCTGCCCGGCCCGGTCCCCCTCCGCCCCGGGGACCGGGCCGGGCGGGTAAGAGGCGGGCGGGTACGGGACGGGCAGGCACAGGGCGGGCCGCTGCGGAAGCGTCGCGGCACGCCCGGCGCGAGCGGCCGGGCGGGCGGCCCGCCGGGGTCAGGCGGCCGGGACCAGCGCGGGGCCGCGCTCGTGGTGGATCGGGGTGTGCGCGCCCTTCAGGGGCAGGCCGCTGCCGCCACGGCGTTCCGCGACGATCTCGGCCGCGATGGAGAGCGCGGTCTCTTCCGGGGTACGGGCGCCGAGGTCCAGCCCGATCGGCGAGTGCAGCGCGGCCAGTTGGCGTTCGGTGACCCCGGCCTCGCGCAGTCGCTCGTTGCGCTCCAGATGGGTCCGGCGCGATCCCATCGCACCGACGTAGGCGACGGGCAGCCGCAGGGCGGTCTCCAGGAGCGGGACGTCGAACTTGGCGTCGTGCGTGAGGACGCAGAGCACCGTCCGCGCGTCCACCTCGGTGGCGGCGAGATAGCGGTGCGGCCAGTCGACGACGATCTCGTCGGCGTCGGGGAAACGGGCCGCCGTGGCGAAGACGGGGCGCGCGTCGCAGACGGTGACGCGGTAGCCGAGGAAGCGGCCCGCCCGGACCAGGGCGGCGGCGAAGTCGATGGCCCCGAAGACGATCATCCGGGGCGGTGGGACGCTCGACTCGACGAGCAGCGTCACGGGGCTGCCGCAGCGTGATCCCCCGGCCCCGACGACGACCTCGCCGGTGCGGCCCGCGTCGAGCACGGCCCGGGCCTCGGCGACGGCCGTGCGGTCCAGCTCCGGGTGTCCGCCGAGTCCGCCCTCGTACGTACCGTCCGGGTGGACGAGCAGGGGACGGCCCAGCAGTGCGGCGGGCCCTTCGGTGACACGGGCGACGGCCGCCGCGCGGCCCTCGGCGGCCGCGGCGACCGCGGCGGCGAACACCGGGCGCGCGGGGTCGTCCGCGCGCACCGGGGTCACCAGGATCTCGATGACGCCGCCGCAGGTCAGGCCGACCGCGAAGGCGTCGTCGTCGCTGTAGCCGAAGCGCTCCCGGACGGTCCTGCCGTCCTCGAGCGCCTGCCGGCACAGCTCGTACACCGCGCCCTCCACACACCCCCCGGAGACCGACCCGACGGCCGTGCCGTCGCTGTCCACGGCGAGGGCGGCACCCGGCTGCCGGGGCGCGCTGCCGCCGACGGCCACCACGGTGGCCACGGCGAACGAGCGTCCCTGCCCGACCCACCGGTGGAGGTCCTCGGCGATGTCCAGCATGGCGTGTCTCCTTCTGACGGGGGTGCGGAGCGCGGCGGGCGTCAGCTGACGCCCAGCCAGCTCTCGATGGGGTGGAGGGCGAAGTAGACGGCGAAGACCAGCGTCAGGACCCACATGAAGACGCCGACCTCGCGGGCCCTGCCCTGGGCGGCCTTGATGGCCGTGTACGAGATGACGCCCGCGGCGACACCGGTGGTGATGGTGTAGGTGAACGGCATCAGCACGACGGTGAGGAAGACCGGGACGGCGACCGAGCGGTCCGCCCAGTCCACGTGCCGGGCGTTCTGCATCATCATGGCGCCGATGACGACCAGCGCGGCCGAGGCCACCTCCGCCGGCACGATCGCCGTGAGCGGGGTGAAGAAGAGGCAGGCGGCGAAGAAGAGCCCGGTGACGACGGAGGCGAGCCCGGTGCGGGCGCCCTCGCCGACGCCGGTCGCCGACTCGACGAACACGGTCTGTCCGGAGCCGCCGGCGACCCCGCCGATCGCGCCGCCCGCGCCGTCGATGAACAGCGCCTTCGACAGGCCCGGCATCCGGCCCTTGTCGTCCGCGAGTCCCGCCTCGGTGCCGACGCCGATGATGGTGGCCATCGCGTCGAAGAAGCCCGCCAGCACGAGGGTGAAGACGATCAGGCCGACCGTCATCACGCCGACGTCCCCCCAGCCGCCGAACTCGACGTTCCCGAAGAGCGAGAAGTCGGGGGGCGAGACCGCGCCGCCGCTCAGCTCGGGCGGGCCGCTGCTCCACGCCTTCGGGTCGATGTCGGCGACGGCGTTCACGACGACCGCGACCAGGGTGCCGACGACGATGCCGATCAGGATGGCGCCGGGGACGTCGCGCGCCTGCAGCATGAAGATGAGCAGGAGCGTCACGGCGAAGACGAGCACCGGCCAGCCGGCGAGTTCGCCGGTGGGGCCGAGGGAGAGCGGGGTGGCCTCCCCCTGGTGGACGAAGCCGGCCTTGAAGAGGCCGATGAGGGCGATGAAGAGGCCGATCCCGATGGTGATGCCGTGTTTGAGCGCGAGCGGGATGGCATTCATGATCATTTCGCGCAGGCCGGTGACGACGAGCAGGCAGATCACCACCCCGTAGATCACGCACATGCCCATGGCCTGCGGCCAGGTCATGGCGGGCGCGACCTGGGAGGCGAGCACGCCGGAGACGCTCAGTCCGGCGGCGAGGGCCAGCGGCACCCTGCCGACGAAGCCCATCAGCAGGGTCGTGGCGGCCGCCGCGAGGGCGGTGGCGGTGATCAGCCCGGACCGGCCGAGCAGCCGGCCGTCGACGTCCTCGCCACCGAGGATGAGCGGGTTGAGCAGGAGGATGTACGCCATGGCCATGAAGGTCGTGACGCCGCCGCGCACTTCGCGTGCGACGGTCGACCCGCGGGCCGATATGTGGAAGTAGCGGTCGAGCCAGGAGCGTCCGGCGGGGACGCGCGGGCCGGGGCCCGGGTCCTCCGTGTTCGTCCTGGGTTCTGCGGACTGCTGGGTCATGGTGCCTGACTCCCAAGGTTCACAGGGGCACCCGCGTGGAGCTGTTGGTGAATGCGGGATTTGGGATGACTGCGAGGCGCACGACCCGGGGGACGGCCCGAGGCGAACTCTTCGTACGGATGGTGCGGGTGAAGCGCGTGATTCCGGTGATGCGGACGGTGCGGTGGAGCGGGGCCGCTCGGGACGGTGCGCGGCGCGTGGACACGGGACGTCCACGGCGGACACGCACCGCCCGGAGGCCGGGTCAGGTGCCGGTGATGTGCTCGGGGCGCACCGGTGTCCTGTCGAGCTGGAGGCCCGTCGCGTTCCGGATCGCCGCGAGGACGGCCGGGGTGGACGACAGGGTCGGGGCCTCGCCGATGCCGCGCAGCCCGTACGGCGCGTGGTCGTCGGCGAGTTCGAGCACGTCGACCGGGATGGTCGGGGTGTCGAGGATGGTGGGGATCAGGTAGTCGGTGAAGGACGGGTTGCGCACCTTCGCCGTCTTCGGGTCGACGATGATCTCCTCCATGACGGCGACCCCCAGCCCCTGGGTGGTGCCGCCCTGGATCTGGCCGACGACCGACAGCGGGTTCAGCGCCTTGCCGACGTCCTGGGCGCAGGCGAGCTCGATGACCTTGACCAGGCCGAGCTCGGTGTCGACCTCCACGACCGCGCGGTGCGCGGCGAAGGAGTACTGGACGTGGCCGTTGCCCTGTCCGGTGCGCAGGTCGAAGGCCTCGGTGGGCCGGTGGCGCCACTCCAGCTCGACCTCGACCGCCTCGTCCTCCAGCACCTCGGCCAGCGGCGCGAGCACCTCTCCCCCGTCGGTGACGACCTTGCCGCCCTCCAGGAGGAGTTCGGCGGTGGCCCAGGCGGGGTGGTACGTGCCGAACTTGCGGCGGCCGATCTCCAGGACCTGTTCCCGGACCGCCTCGCAGGAGTTCTTCACGGCGCCCCCGGTGACGTACGTCTGCCGGGAGGCGGAGGTGGAGCCGGCCGAGCCGACCCGGGTGTCCGCCGGGTGGATGGTCACCTGGTTGACGCCCAGTTCGGTGCGGGCGATCTGGGCGTGCACGGTGACGCCGCCCTGTCCGACCTCCGCCATCGCGGTGTGCACGGTGGCGACCGGTTCGCCGTTGATGACCTCCATGCGCACCCGGGCGGTGGAGTAGTCGTCGAAGCCCTCGGAGAAGCCGACGTTCTTGAGACCGACGGCGTATCCGACGCCCCGCACGACGCCCTCGCCGTGGGTCGTGTTGGAGAGTCCGCCGGGCAGGGCCCGCACGTCGACGGAGGTGCCCTCCGTGCCGGCGGAGAGCCACTGCTGCTCGGGAGGCAGCGGCCTGGCCTTGACCCGGCGCAGCAGTTCGGCGACGGGTGCCGGCGAGTCGACGCGCTGTCCGGTGGGGAGCAGGGTGCCCTGCTCCATGGCGTTGAGCTGCCGGAGCTCCACCGGATCCATGTCCAGGGCGGCGGCGAGCTTGTCCATCTGCGCCTCGTAGGCGAAGCAGGCCTGGACCGCGCCGAAGCCGCGCATGGCCCCGCAGGGCGGGTTGTTGGAGTAGAGGGCGATCGCCTCGATGTCGACGTCCTCGACGGCGTACGGTCCGACCGCCAGTGAGGAGGCGTTGCCGACGACGGCCGGGGAGGCGGAGGCGTAGGCGCCGCCGTCCAGCACGATCCGGCACTTCATGTGGGTGAGTTTGCCGTCCCGGGTGGCCCCGTGCTCGTAGTGGAGTTTCGCCGGGTGCCGGTGGACGTGGCCGAAGAAGGACTCGAAGCGGTTGTAGACCATCTTGACGGGCTTGCCGGTGCGCAGCGCCAGGAGGCAGGCGTGGATCTGCATCGACAGGTCCTCGCGTCCGCCGAAGGCGCCGCCGACGCCGGAGAGCGTCATGCGGATCTTGTCCTCGGGGAGGCCGAGGACCGGCGCGATCTGGCGGAGGTCGGAGTGCAGCCACTGGGTGGCGACGTACAGCTCCACGCCCCCGTCCTCGGACGGCACGGCGAGGCCGGACTCGGGGCCGAGGAAGGCCTGGTCCTGCATGCCGAAGACGTAGTCGCCGGTGACGATCACGTCGGCCCGTGCGGCGGCCGCGTCGGCGTCGCCCCGGACGACGGGCTGGCGGTGGACGATGTTGGGGTGCGGGACGTGTCCGATGTGGTGGTCGGTGCGGCCCTCGTGGACGAGCACCGCGTCGGGGGCGGTCGCGGACGCCTCGTCCGTGACGACCGGCAGTTCGGCGTAGTCGATCCGGATCTTCGCGGCGGCGCGGCGCGCGGTCTCGGGGTGGTCGGCCGCGACGAGCGCGACCGGTTCGCCGTGGTGGCGGACCTTGCCGTGGGCGAGTACGGGGGTGTCCTGGATCTCCAGCCCGTAGTTCTTCATCGCGGCGGGCAGGTCGTCGTAGGTCAGGACGGCGTACACACCGGGGGTGGCGAGGGCCTCGCCGAGGTCGATCGACCGGATCTCGGCGTGCGCGACGGTGGAGCGGAGCGTGTGGCCCCACAGCATGTCCTCGTGCCACATGTCCGAGGAGTAGGCGAACTCGCCGGTGACCTTGAGGGTGCCGTCGGGGCGCAGGGTGGACTCCCCGACGCCGCCCCGGGTCTCGGAGCCCTGGGTGATCCTGGTGGGGGTGCCGGCCGGTACGGACGCGGCTCGTGGGTGCAGCGTCATGGCTATCGGACCGTCTCTTCCTGACGGGCGGCCGCGAGGCGGACCGCGTCGAGGATCTTCTCGTAACCGGTGCAGCGGCAGAGGTTGCCGGAGAGCGCCTCGCGGATGTCCTGGTCGGACGGCGAGGGGTGCGTCTCCAGCAGCTCGTCGGCGGCGACCAGCAGACCGGGGGTGCAGAAGCCGCACTGCACGGCTCCCGCGTCGATGAACGCCTGCTGGACCGGGGAGAGGTCGGCGGCGCCGTCGGGCCTGGCCTGCCAGCGGCGGGCGGCGTCGACCGAGGTGCCGCAGGAGTCCGCGGCGCAGCCGGTGCCGGGGTGGGCGTCGTCGCGGTGCCGGGCGTAGTCCGCCAGCCCCTCGACGGTGACGATCTCGCGCCCCTCCGCCTGGCCGGCGGCGACGAGACAGGAGCAGACCGGCACGCCGTCGAGGCGGACCGTGCAGGACCCGCATTCGCCCTGCTCGCAGGCGTTCTTGGAGCCGGGGAGGCCCATCCGCTCGCGCAGCACGTACAGCAGGGACTCGCCCTCCCAGACGTCGTCGGCTTCCTGCTTCCGGCCGTTGACCGTGAAATTCACCCGCATGATCAAGCAGCTCCTTCGAGGGTGCGTCCCGCTCCGCGGTACTGCTCCCAGGTCCAGCCCAGCGTGCGGCGGGCCATGATGCCGACGGCGTGCCGGCGGTAGGCGGCGGTGCCCCGTACGTCGTCGATGGGGTTGCAGGCCCCGGCGGCGAGCTGGGCGAACCGCGTGGCGACGGAGGGGGTGATGATCTTCCCGCTCTCCCAGAACCCACCCTCCTCCAGCGCGGCGTTCAGGAAGTCCTCGGCCTCCTTCGCCCGGACCGGGGTCGGGGCGGCGGAACCGATCCCGGTGCGCACGGTGCGGGTCTCGGGGTGGAGCGCGAGGCCGAAGGCGCAGACGGCGATGACCATCGCGTTGCGGGTGCCCACCTTGGAGTACTGCTGGGGGCCGTCGGCCTTCTTGACGTGCACGGCCCGGATCAGCTCGTCGGGGGCGAGGGCGTTGCGCTTGACGCCCGTGTAGAAGGCGTCGATCGGGATCATCCGCGTCCCCCGTACGGACGCGGCCTCGACCTCGGCGCCCGCGGCGAGCAGCGCCGGGTGGGCGTCGCCTGCGGGTGAGGCGGTGCCCAGGTTGCCGCCGACGCCGCCGCGGTTGCGGATCTGCGGCGAGGCGACGGTGTGCGAGGCGAGGGCGAGCCCGGGCAGCTCGGTCCGCAGGTGCTCCATGACGGCGCTGTAGGGCACGGAGGCCCCGAGGCGTACGGTGTCCGGGCCCGTCTGCCACTCGGACAGCTCAGCGATGCGGTTCAGGTCCATGAGGTGTCCGGGCCGCCGGTGGTCGAAGTTGATCTCGACCATCACATCGGTGCCACCCGCGATGGGCACAGCCGTCGGGTGCTCGGCCTTGGCGGCGAGCGCCTCCTCCCAGCTGGCGGGGCGAAGGAAGTCCATGAGTGGCTCTCTTCTTCTCGATCGGGTCGTACGGCCGGGGCTGGGGACGGCCGGCCCGCCGGCCTTCGACAGGGGTCGTCCCTGTGTTGTTGACGTGGTGTGTGGCCCAGTACACAAGGCTTGCTCCACTCGGTGCAGTCACCGAAACCATGAAGGAACTGGCTGGTCCCCGTACGCGTCTTGTAGATTCGAACGAATGGCGGGTCCCGGTAACCTCACCGCAACTCACAGGTGACCTCCGCCGTCCCCCCGCACCCACGAACAGATCGGCGGCAATCGACGATGCGGCTGCGCGCACTGCTGGACACGGAGGCGCTGGGCCTGAGGCTGCTCGGCGGCGAGGACGAACTGGACCGTCCGGTCCGCGGCGTCATGACGACCGACCTGCGCGATCCCAGCCGCTACCTCTCCGGCGGCGAACTGGTCCTCACCGGGCTGGTCTGGCGCCGGGACGCGTCGGACTCGGAGCCGTTCGTCCGGCTGCTGACGAGCGCAGGGGTGGCGGGGCTGGCCGTGGGCGAGGCGGAGCTCGGGGCGGTCCCCGGCGATCTGGTCGAGGCGTGCCTGCGGAACCGGCTGCCGCTCTTCGCGGTCGACGAGACCGTGGCGTTCGCGACGATCACCGAGCACGTGGTGCGGCAGGTCTCCGGCGAGCGGGCGGGGGACCTCGCGGCGGTCGTCGACCGCCACCGCCGGCTGATGACCTCGGGTCCGGCGGGCGGCGGCCCCGAGGTGGTCCTGGATCTGCTCACCTCCGACCTGGACCTGCGGGCCTGGGTGCTGTCCCCCACGGGGCGGCAGATCGCCGGGGCCGGCGAGGCCCTGGCGCCGCGGGTGGGCGCGCTGCTGGCGGCCGGGCACCTCGCGGCGAGCCGCACCGGCCGTCCGGGGCCGCACCGGGCGGAGGTGGACGGCACGGCCTATTCGCTGTTCCCGATCCGGAACACCGGACGGGGAGCGCCTCCGGTGTCCTCCCGCGACCTGCGCGAGTCGGTGCTCTCGGACTGGCTGCTGGCGGTGGCGGCGGACTCCGGGGACTGGCCGGCCCCCCGGCTGGACCTGCTCCAGGGCGTCACCCAGCTGATCGCGGTGGAGCGGGACCGCCGCGACGCCGCGCGCGCGGTACGCCGCAGACTCGCCCAGGAGATCCTGGAACTGGTCCAGACGGGCGCCGCCCCCACCGAGATCGCCGCCAGGCTCCGGGTGGCCACGCCGGTCCTGCTGCCGGGCGCGGGCACGGCTCCGCACTGGCAGGTCGTGGTGGCCAGGGTCGAGTGGGCGGGGGACGACGCACAACGGCCGGCGGACCGGGCCGCCCGGTCACTGCTGGAGGAGATCCTCGTCGACCCGGCGGTCACGGGTCCCGACTCCGCGGACCGGATCGCCGTGGCGTGCACGGGCGAGGAGGCCGTCGCCCTGGTCCCGCTGACCGTGCCCGCCCCTCCGGGACCCGGGGACGAGGACGACGAGGACGACGACGCCGCCGCGGCGGAGTCCGGCGCCCCGGAGGAGCGGGACGCCGCCCTGCACGCCGACGCCCTGCTCGACGCCGTCCGGGCGCCGCTCTCCGCCGGCCTCGGTGAGGACGGCCGGCTGAGCCTGGGGGTCAGCGCGGCGGTGCACTCCCCCGAGGGGCTGCGCGGCGCACTGGAGGAGGCCCGGCACGCCCGCCGGGTCGCCGCGGCGCGGCCGGGCCCGGTCAGCGCGGCCGGCCACCACGAGCTCGCCTCGCACGTCCTGCTGCTGCCCTTCGTCCCGGACGACGTGCGCCGCGCCTTCACCGCCCGGCTGCTGGACCCGCTGCGCGACTACGACCGGCGGCACCGCGCGGAGCTGATCGAGACCCTGGAGGCCTTCCTGGACTGCGACGGCTCCTGGACCCGCTGCGCCGCCCGGCTGCATCTGCACGTCAACACACTGCGCTACCGCGTCGGACGGATCGAGCAGTTGACGGGACGTGACCTTGCGCGGCTGGAGGACAAGCTCGACTTCTTCCTCGCCCTGCGTATGAGCTGACGTCCGGGGCGCGCCGGGGCCCCTCCGGGCTCCGGATGATTGTGAAATCTTTCACCTGACATCGATCCCACCCCTTGGCCCGGCGTGCCAATCCGTGCTGAGATGCGCGCAGACCCTGGCCGACCGGCCCCGCCGGCAGGCCTCCACAGCTCGATGGCGCGCTCGGGGAGGGCAATGTGGCGCACACCGCCATGCCTGGTTCCGGAACGACAGCAGATGACGGTCCGCCGCTCCAGACCGCGGTATGGCGGCTGCGCTCACGGGCCTGCTGGACGGACGCGGCCGCGCTCCTCGGGCCGCGGGCGGCCACCGACCCGGCCGCAGCCCTCCAGCGGACTTCCCTGCTCACCGAGCGGTGCCTGTACACGGGCACCGGCTGGACGGACGCCGAGGACGCGCTGCGCACGGCGGAGGCGCTCGCCCAGGACGACTCCGAGCGCGGGGCCGCCGCCTGCGAGCGGGGCTACCTCGCCTACGCCTCCACGCTGCTGCGGGCGCGCGACCGGGCCGACGAGGCCAGCGTGGCGCTCAGCAGGGCCGCGGCGCTGCTCCCGCCGTCGGCACCTGGCCGCCCGCTGCTGGACTTCCGCCGGGGCCTGATCGCACAGAACATCGCCGACTCGCCCCAGTCGGCGCGGGCCGCCTACCGCAGGGCGCACGCCGGTGCCACGGCCCGGGGTGACGAGCTGCTGCTCTCCTTCACCTGGCGGCACCTCGCCTCGCTCGCCCTGCGCGAGGGGGAGCTGGCCGAGGCGCGGCACGGTTTCGCGGAGTCCCTGCGGATAAGGGAGGAGCTGGGCTATCTCGTGGGCACGGCGCCGGCGCTCATCTCGCTCGCGGACGCCGAACCGGAGCCCGAGGAGGCCGCCCGGCTGCGCGCGGAGGCCGGCCGGCTGTTCCGGCTGCTGGGCGGCGTACCGACCTGGCTCGCCCCGCGGCTGGACCCGCCGCCCGACCCGGAGACCGCCGGGGCGAACTGACGCACCCCCGCGCCGGCCGGGACGGGACGAGCCGAGGGCCGGGCCACCGGGCGCGGGCGGGCCGGGAGGGGCCAGGGTTCCGGCCGCCGGGCACCGTCGAGCCGGGGCGGGACGGGGCGGGCCGGGGTTCCGCCCGCCGGGCCGCGCGTACCGGCGGTTCAGGCCCGCCCCGTCCCGTCCTCAGACGTCCGTGCCGCGGAAGTGCCCGCGCACGAGCGACTGCGCCGCGCCGAGGTCCCGGGCGATGAGCGCGTCCAGCAGGGCCGTGTGCTCCGCGGCGTCCGCCTGCAGGCCGGCGGGGCCGTCGGCCAGCGGCCACTGGGAGCGCCGGTGGAGGTCGTCGGCGACCGACACGAGCTGCTGGTTGCCGGACAGCGCGAGCACGGCGCGGTGGAAGGCGCGGTCGCTCTCGGCGTACGCCGCCCGGTCGCCCACGGCGGCCGCCGCGACCGTGGCGTCGGCGTACGGGCGCAGCGCGCACCAGCGGGCCGCCGGGACGGTGCGGGCGAGCCGCAGCATGACGGGGACCTCGACCAGGGCGCGCACCTCCGCGAGCTCCGCCAGCTCCCGGGGGCCCCGCTCGCTGACCCGGAAGCCGCGGTTCGGCACGACCTCGACGGCGCCCTCGGCGGCCAGCTGCTGCATGGCCTCGCGCACCGGGGTGGCCGACACGCCGAAGCGGGCGCCGAGCGCCGGGGCGGAGTAGACCTCCCCGGGAGCGAGCTCCCCGTCGGCGAGCGCGGTGCGCAGCGCGTCCAGGATCTGGCCGCGCACCGAGTGCCGCTGGACCGCGCGGGGTGCGGGCGGCTCGCCGTGGGTGTGTTCGCCCCGCGCCTGTTCGGGCACGCGGACGTCGTACGGGGTGCCCGCGGACGCGTGCGGCCGCGCGTCGCCGCGCGCTCTGCCCTGTTCCACGGGTACCTCCTCGGGCCGGTGGGCCGACTCGCGGGTGCCGGGCCACCCGTGCACGATAGGCGGAGCGGGCGTCAGTTCAAACACCGGACACTTCGGGTAAGGTAAGGCTAACCTGCAAGAAGATCGTGATTCGGTGGTCCCTGAATGACCGTGCCCGCCCTGCTCGCCACCACCGCCCCGTGCCCGCTGACGGCGGCCTACGCACGTCTGGCCGAGGTCTTCCCCGGTCTGCGCGTGGAGGTGCTCACGGACGGCGCCGTCACGCCCTCGGGCGGCGGCTGGGTCGGCGCGGCCGAGCTGGCGGCGGGCGGCGCCGCCCTGGACGACTTCCTCGCCTGGGACGAGGCGCAGGTGCTGCGGGACCACGGCGTGCGGGCCCGCCCCGACGTGGTGGCGAGCTTCGGGCTCCACCGGTACGCCTGGCCCGCCTGCCTCCTGGTGACCCTGCCGTGGTTCACGCACCGCCGGGTGCCCCGGATCCCCGTCCCGGACGTGGGCTTCCACCGCGGCCTGGGCCATCTCACCCTGCGCGTCAGCGAGTTCGCCTGCCTGCCGGACGATCCGGCGGCCGGGGCGCCGGGCGCGCGGGTCGTCCCCGACGAGGCGGCTCTGCGGGCCGAGGTCCTCGACGCGGTGGCGGAGCACCTCGGCCCGGTGCTCGACGGCTTCCGCCCGCGCATGCGCCGCGGGAAGCGGGCCCTGTGGGGCATGGCGACCGACGAGATCGTCGAGGGCCTCTGGTACGTCGCCCACCTCCTCGGCGAGGAGGGCCGCGCGATGAGGGAGCTGGAGCAGCTGCTGCCCGGCACCACCAAGCCCTACGTGGGCACCGCCGGCTTCCGTGAACTGACCGGCCCCGGCGGCGAACCGCTCCCCACGCGCGACCGGGCGAGCTGCTGCCTCTTCTACACCCTGCGGCCCGACGACCCGTGCGTCACCTGCCCGCGCACCTGCGACGCCGACCGGGTGCGGCGGCTGACGCCCGCCACCTGAGCCGCGCCGCCTTCACACCACCCGGCCGGGCGACCTCGATTCGAACGCAACTCGGCCCGCACGCCCGGGCATTCGAAAAGATTCCGCCCAACGATGAGCCCTGTCACCACGATGGCGTTCACTTGTCCCGAAACCCCCCTGAGCGCGGCGGTTCTTCCGTCACGATGGCGCCCGAAACGCCCTACGTGACGCAAGGGACCGCGCATGAGACTGACCGACATATCGCTTGACTGGCTGCTTCCGGGAGCCGTACTGCTCGTGGGGGTCATGGCGGCGGTGACGGTGGTCGCGCGCGGCAAGCGCGCCGCTGGGAAGGCCGCGGCCGACGACAGCTGGGAACGCAGCGAGGAGCGCCGCCGGCGCAAGGAGGCGCTCTACGCCACCGCCTCGTACGTCCTGCTGTTCTGCTGTGCCGCCGTCGCCGCCGCCCTCTCCTTCCACGGGCTCGTCGGCTTCGGCCGGCAGAACCTCAGCCTCTCCGGGGGCTGGGAGTACCTCGTGCCCTTCGGCCTCGACGGGGCAGCGATGTTCTGTTCGGTGCTCGCCGTCCGCGAGGCCAGCCACGGTGACGCGGCCCTGGGCTCGCGACTGCTGGTGTGGACGTTCGCCGGTGCCGCCGCCTGGTTCAACTGGGTGCACGCACCGCGCGGCATGGACCACGCGGGCGCCCCGCACTTCTTCGCGGGCATGTCCCTCTCGGCGGCGGTGCTGTTCGACCGCGCGCTGAAGCAGACACGCCGTGCGGCGCTGCGCGAGCAGGGCCTCGTGCCCCGCCCGCTGCCGCAGATCCGGATCGTCCGGTGGCTGCGCGCCCCCCGGGAGACCTTCGGCGCCTGGTCGCTGATGCTCCTCGAGGGCGTACGCACCCTGGACGAGGCGGTGGACGAGGTGCGCGAGGACCGCCGGGAGAGGGAACAGGACCGGCACCGCAGGAGGGACCAGGCGAAGCTGGACCGGGCGCACATCAAGGCCCTGAACCGGCAGAACCGGGTCTGGGGGCGCGGCGGCCGCAACGGCCGTCCGGTGGACGTCCAGGCCATCGCCCCGGCACCGGGCGGCGGCCCACCGGCCGTCGCGGAGCCCGCCATAACGGAGCAGGGACAACTGCCGCTGCGCCCCCGACCGTCCCTGCAAGCCGCCAACGGCCAGAAATCCAGGAGTCATCCGGCACAGAAGACGAGCGGTGACCCCGCGACCGCCGACCTCACCGACGAGGACGACGCCCAGGCCCTGCCCCGGCTCGATTCGCTGGAGCAGAAACTGAAGGACCTGGAGCAGCAGTTCGGCTGAGCGTCAGGACCTCCCGGCGTTCAGCTCGAACCAGACGACCTTGCCCAGCGCCTGGGTCACGACTCCCCAGGAGTCCGCCAGGCTCTGGACGAGGAGCAGTCCCCTGCCGTGCGTACCGTCGTCGGCGTTCGGTACGTACGGCGCGGACTCCTGTCCGCTCATGAAGTCACGCACCTCGACCCGCAGTCGTGCGGCGGCAGTGGTCGCGGTGACCACCGCGCCGTTCCTCGTGTGGATCAGCGCGTTCGTCACCAGTTCGCTGAGCAGCAGCTCCGCCACCTCGGCCTCCTCCGGCCGGCGGCGGTGGCGGAGGAACTCCCGCAGCGCCGCGCGCGCTTCCCCGACGGCCGAGAGGTCGGCATGCCCGAGTCTGCGGTGCAGCCGCACCGGCGGGCTCTCCTGTCGTCTCGTCATGTCCCCCGTGTACACGCTGGATCGGCCTCCCCGACTCCGTTGCGCGACGTCGCGTCCCGACGCCTCCACGGGATGCATGCCCCCGCGGCGCGGCGGTCACGCGTCCCCGGGTGTCACGGCACGACGGGGCGCCCGGCACGGTGCGCCGGCCTGCCTTTCTCTCGTACTCACGGTTAACTTCCGAAAAATTCACACGTGTTGGCGTTGACGAAGGGGGATCTACGCGCGTCATCATGGTGGGTATGCGAATCCCCCCACGGATCACCACGCTCGGCGGCGCGGCCGCCCTCCTGTCCGTCCTCCTCGTCGGAGGGCCGGTCTCCGCATCGGCCGCGACGGCTCCCTCGACCGCCGCGGTCGGCAGCGTCTGCTACTCCGCGCTGCCCTCCCAGGCACACGACACGCTCGACCTCATCGAGGCGGGCGGTCCCTTCCCGTACGACCAGGACGGCACCGTCTTCCAGAACCGGGAAGCGCTGCTGCCGAGTCAGAGCACGGGCTACTACCACGAGTACACCGTCATCACGCCGGGCTCGTCGGACCGCGGCGCCCGGCGCATCGTGACGGGTGAGGACGTCGAGGAGGACTACTACACCGCCGACCACTACGCGTCCTTCGACCTCGTCGACCACGGCTGCTGATCCCTTCCCCCGGACCGGTCCGCGCCGTAGTCCCCCACCTGCGGCGCGGACCACCGGTCCGGTGTCCGGTCACCGGACCGGCACCGGGAGAACACTCGCTTGTACGCTCCACCCATGACCGTGACGTATGTGATCGACGGCTCCGGGATCACCGGCCTGGACGGCTTCTGGGCGGCGATGGGCGAGGCGGTGAACGGCCCCGGCGGCTATTTCGGGCGCAATCTCGACTCGTTCGCCGACTGTCTGCGGGGCGGCTTCGGCACCCCCGCGGACGGCTCGTTCGTCATCGAGTGGCGCGACCACGCCCGCTCCGCCCGCGCGCTGGGCCACGAGGAGACCGCCCGCCGGCTGGAGGGCCTGCTCACCCGGGCCCACCCCACCCACCGGGCGCACGTCGAGCGGGAGCTGGCCGAGGCCCGGGCGGGCCGGGGTCCGACCCTCTTCGACGTACTGGTCGGGATCATCCGGGAAGAGGCAGGTCCGGAGGCCCTCCGGCTGGCCTGAGACCGCGGTGCCCGGGTGTCAGTTCCCCGCATCCGCCGCCGCGAGGGCGGCCCGGGCCCCGTCCGGGTCCGTCCGCACGTGGTGCCGCCCGATGGGCAGCATCAGCGGCCTGCCGGAGACCGGGTCCTCGATGACACGGCTGTCCAGGCCGAACACCGCCGCGACCGTCTCCCGCGTCAGCACCTCCTGCGGGGTGCCGGCGGCGTGGATGCGCCCGTCCGCGAGGGCGACGAGGTGATCCGCGTACCGGGCCGCCAGGTTGAGGTCGTGCAGGACCATCACGACGGTCGTCCCGCGGGTGCGGTTCAGGTCGGTCAGCAGGTCGAGCACCTCGATCTGGTGACTGGCGTCGAGGAACGTGGTGGGCTCGTCCAGCAGCAGGAGGTCGGTCTGCTGCGCCAGCGCCATGGCGATCCAGACCCGTTGGCGCTGGCCGCCGGACAGCTCGTCCACCGCCCGGTCGGCGAGTTCCGCGGTCTGCGTCGCCTCCAGGGCGGAGGCCACGGCGGCGTCGTCCTGCTCGCTCCACCTGGTGAAGACGCCCTGGTGGGGATGGCGTCCGCGGCCCACGAGGTCCAGCACCGTGATGCCCTCGGGCGCGACGGGCGACTGCGGCAGCAGCCCCCGGGTGCGGGCGAGTTCCTTGGCGGGCGCCCGTCTCCCGGACCGCCGAGCCGGCCGCCGCGGTCCCCTCAGGGCCTCGGCACGTTCCGGAGGTTGGACCGGGCCATCTGCAGCATCCTGCCGACCCCGCCGTCCAGCACGATCCTGCTGGCCGAGAGGGCGAACCCGGTGACCATGTCGGCACTGATCCTCGGCGGGATGGAGAGCGCGTTCGGGTCGGTGACCACGTCCACGAGCGCGGGCCCCTTGTGCTTGAGGACGTCCTTGAGGGCGCCCTCAAGCTGCTTGGGCTTCTCCACCCGGACCCCGTAGGCACCCGCCGCCCGGGCGATCGACGCGAAGTCGGGGTTCTTGTTGGTCGTGCCGAACGACGGCAGACCGGCCACCAGCATCTCCAGCTCGACCATCCCGAGGGAGGAGTTGTTGAACAGCACGACCTTGACCGGCAAGTCGTACTGGACGAGCGTGAGGAAGTCGCCCATCAGCATGGTGAACCCGCCGTCGCCCGACATCGACACCACCTGGCGGTTCCGGTCGGTGAACTGGGCCCCGATGGCCTGCGGCAGCGCGTTGGCCATCGAACCGTGGCTGAACGAACCGATCACCCGGCGCCTGCCGTTGGGCGTCAGGTAGCGGGCGGCCCACACGTTGCACATGCCGGTGTCGACCGTGAACACCGCGTCGTCGTCGGCGAGGTCGTCCAGCACCGAGGCGACGTACTCCGGGTGGATCGGGACGTGCTTCTCGACCTTGCGGGTGTACGCCTTGACCACGCCCTCCAGCGCTCCGGCGTGCTTCTTCAGCATCCGGTCGAGGAACCTGCGGTCGGTCTTGGCCCGCACCCGCGGGATCAGGGCGCGCAGCGTCTCGCGCACGTCGCCCCAGACCGCGAGGTCGAGCGTGGACCGCCGGCCGAGGTGCTCGGGACGCACGTCGACCTGCACGATCTTCACGTCGTCCGGGAGGAACGCGTTGTACGGGAAGTCGGTGCCCAGCAGGATCAGCAGGTCGCACTCGTGGGTCGCCTCGTAGGCGGCGCCGTAGCCGAGCAGCCCGCTCATCCCCACGTCGTACGGGTTGTCGTACTGGATCCACTCCTTGCCGCGCAGCGCGTGGCCGACCGGGGACTTCACCCGCTCGGCGAACTGCATGACCTCGGCGTGCGCGCCGGCCGTTCCGCTCCCGCAGAACAGCGTCACCCGTTCGGCCGCGTCGATCATCGCGCAGAGCTTCTCGATCTCCTCGTCGCCGGGCTTCACGGAGGGGCGTGAGGTGACCAGGGCGTGCTCGACCGTCTTCGCCGGAGCTGGCTGCGAGGCGATGTCACCGGGCATCGAGACGACGCTGACGCCGCCGCGGCCGATCGCGTGCTGGATCGCCGTCTGGAGCAACCGCGGCATCTGCTGCGGGTTGGAGATCATCTCGTTGTAGTGGCTGCACTCCTGGAAGAGCAGCTCGGGGTGGGTCGCCTGGAAGTAGCCGAGGCCGATCTCGCTCGACGGGATGTGCGAGGCGAGGGCGAGCACCGGGGCCATGGAGCGGTGGGCGTCGTACAGGCCGTTGATCAGGTGGAGATTGCCCGGGCCGCAGGATCCGGCGCAGGCGGCCAGCGTGCCGGTGATCTGGGCCTCGGCCCCGGCCGCGAAGGCCGCGGTCTCCTCGTGCCGGACCTGGATCCACTCGATGGCGGGGTTCCGCCGGACGGCGTCGACGACGGGGTTGAGGCTGTCGCCGACGACGCCGTACAGCCGCTGGACCCCCGCCCGGACGAGGATGTCGACGAACTGCTGCGACACGTTCTGCTTCGCCATGGGACCGCGCCCTCTCTGCCTCCGGCTGTGGGTGCGTCCATCAACCCACGGTGCGCGCCGTCACGCCTCCCAGACTGCGGCGCCCGTGCGGTCGTCGGCGTACCCCTTCGTCCTGAGCTGGATGTCGGCCAGGTAGGCGGGCAGTCCGGGCGGGGCCCCGGCGGACCAGCGCCGCGCAAGCTCCCCGGCGAGCTCCGGCTCGGCCCGCATCGGTTCGGCCAGGCCGTTGCCGCAGAGCAGCAGGGTGTCCCCGGGCAGGGCCTCGGAGGCGTGGAAGCGGAAGGGCTCCGCGGGTGGCGGCGCGGCGCGGGAGGCGGGTGTGGTGATCTGCAGGTCCATCGTCAGCCGGTCCCCGTCCGGGCCCCGTTCCTCCGGCGCCCCGCCGGCCGCGGGCCGCACCGGGTCGAGGTCCTGCCAGGCCCCGTCGCGGAGCCGGAGGACGCCGCCGGGTCCGACGCCGAAGAAGACCCGGGTGCGGCACTCCGGGTCGGCGGACAGCAGCAGGCAGCCCAGGCCGGCGCCGTGGGCGGACGGTTCGAGGCCGAGTTCGGCGGCGCGGGCGCGCAGCTTGCCGTGGGTCCGGTCGGTGAGCCGGCGCAGCCCCGACCTGAGCTCGCCCGTGCGGCCCGCCCGTATGTCGTCCGAGAGCCGGGCGTGGCTGCGGGCGACCGCTGCGCCGATCAGGCGACAGGCCTCGGCCGCCGGACGGTCCCGCCCGGCGCCCCTCCCGCCCGCGCCCACCGCGACCAGGACCAGGGCCGCGTCCCCGGTGCCGAACCGTGCGGTGAGCAGGGCGTCGCGCCGGGGCTCCCCGCGGAAGCGCGCCGAATCCCCGCGCACGGACGCGGCCCGCAGGGTGTACGCCCCGTGGCGGGCGCCGTCCAGGACCGTGTCGGGGACGAGGGCGTCGAGCTCGTCGGCACGGCACTCCGGCAGCGCGGCCGGTTCGGCGTCGTAGGTGGGCGGCCGGTCCCCGACGTGGCCGACGACGGGCCGTTCCGGCGGCCCGGGCTCGGCGGCGGGCGGTCCGGACGGCGGCGCGGCGGCGGGCGGTCCGGGCGGACGCACGGCGAAGGTCCGCGGCCGCGGGGGGCCGGCGGGGGCCTCCCAGGGAGCGCGCCCCACCGCGACGGTGGGCGGGCGCAGGGACGGACCGGGCGCGGACTCCGTCTCCGGCGGACGCGGACCGGGCGCGGACTCCCCCGTCTCCGGCGGGCGCGCATCGGGAGCGGACTCCGCCGGCGGACGCGCATCGGGCGCGGGCTCCGTCTCCGGCGGACGCGCAGCGGGCAGCGGCACCGGCGTGGCCCGGCGGTCCGGCCGGTCCTGCTCCGGGGCGCCGGGAGCGGGCGGCGGGCCGCCCACCGCGCCGGAGGCCGAGGCGAACCGGGCCTCCAGACTGTCGCCGGCGCGGCCCGGTCCGGTGTCCGGCGCGGTGCCGTCGTACAGCCTCCGCCACCAGTCGTCCTCGTGGGCTTCGGGCGTCTCCCCCTGCTGACTCATCTCCCTATTGTCGACCGCGAGCGGCGCACGAAACCGGGTCGCAGGGAAATCCGGCGCGGAGCCGGCGGGGCTGAGCGACCCGCCGGACGTCCCCACCCCCCACGGGAAGGTCGCCCGGCGGGCCGGTCCCGGTGGTCCTCCCACCAGCCGCGGGGCGGTCGTCACCGCGGTGGCGTCAGAGTGCCAGAGAGACGGGGACGACGGTGCATGATGGGCCCGGCGGGTTTACGCCGTGGCTGTTTCCCGCCACGGCGCGTCCCGCCCGACGGGCGCGGGAACGCCTCGCACCGATCCGGGAGGGCCGAGGATGCTGTCAGCGATAGGTCTGGACGCACGGCAGGAGGCGGCCTACCGGGCGCTGGTCGCGACGGGCGCCGCGGAGCTCTCCGGCCTCGCGCGACGGCTCGCCCTGCCGGAGGCGGACACCGAACGCGCGCTGCGCGGCCTCGAACAGCAGGGCCTCGTGGCCCAGTCGTCGGCCCGGGCGGACCGCTGGGTCGCCGCCCCGCCGGGGGTCGCCCTGGGCGCGCTGCTGACCCAGCAGCGCCACGAGCTCGAACAGGCGGAGCTGGCCTCGGCCCTGCTCGCCGAGGACTACCGGGCCCGGGCGGCGGAGCCCGCGGTGCACGACCTGGTGGAGGTGGTGACGGGCGCGAGCGCGGTGGCCCACCGGTTCCACCAGCTCCAGTTGGGCGCCGCGACCGAGGTCTGCGCCCTGGTCACGGGGAAGCCGGTCGCCGTCACCGGCGTGGAGAACGAGTCCGAGGAACGGGCGGCCCGGCGCGGCGTGGCCTACCGGGTGGTCGTCGAACGCGACGTCCTCGCGCTGCCGGACGGGATCGTGGAGCTGTCGGCGGCGCTGGGCCGCGACGAGCAGTGCCGGGTGGTGGACCGGGTCCCGACCAAGCTCGTGATCGCGGACGGCGCGCTGGCCATGGTCCCGCTGAGCGGGGACGGGGCGGAGCCCGCCGCCCTGGTGGTCCACGCCAGCGGCTTGCTGGAGTCCCTGACGGGCCTCTTCGAGGCGGTGTGGCGGGACGCCATGCCGCTGCGGATCGGCGGCAGCACGGTCAGCGAGGAGAGCGTCTCCGGCGCGGACCCGACCGATCTGGAGATCCTCTCCCTGCTGCTCGCCGGACTGACGGACGCGAGCGTGGCCAAGCAGCTCGACCTGGGGCTGCGGACGGTGCAGCGGCGGGTGAAGGGACTCATGGAGCTCACCGGGGTCACCACCCGGCTCCAGCTCGGCTGGCACGCGTACGAACGCGGCTGGGTGGCCCGGGCACCGCGCTGAGCGCCCCTGGACCGGGGCGCGTGCCCCCGAGGGGCCCGCCGACGGGCGGGACCGGGCGGACTCCGGCACCCTGGTCGAATGACTGTGTGGCAGCTCGTTGCCGTCGGGGCGGTGATGCTGCTCGGCCTGGTCGGCGTCCTGGTGCCGGGCGTGCCCGGGCAGGCGATCGTCTGGGCGGCGGTGCTGTGGTGGGCGCTGGCGGATCCCGGCCCGGTCGCCTGGGGCGTGCTGATCGGCACGACGTGCCTGCTGCTGCTGAACCAGGCCCTGAAGGCGCTGCTGCCCGCACGCCGCCCCCGCGAGTCGGGGGCCCCGCGCAGGACGCTGACGGCCGGTGGGATCGCGGCGATCGCCGGCTTCTTCGTCGTCCCGGTGGTCGGCGGGTTCCTCGGGTACGCCGGCACCGTCTACGGCGCCGAGCGCCTGCGCCTCGGCAGCCGGGCCGCGGGCTGGACCTCGCTCAGGTCCGTGCTGCGGACGACGGGGTACTCCGTGCTCGTGGAGCTCTACTGCTGCCTCCTGGCGGTGGGGGCCTGGCTCGGTGCCGTCGTCCGGGGCTGAGGCCGACGGGGCGCCCGGACGGCTGTCCGGGCGCCCCGCGGCCGTCCACCGTCAGAACGCCCTGCCCCGCTTCAGCTCCATGGCGGCGCGGCCCTCCGCTCCCCTGCGCTTCCATTCCCGCAGGGTCTCGGTGCGCAGCCGGGCGTCCGTCTTCGCGGCGATGCGGTGGTTCTCCCGGAGCAGCTTGCGGTAGCTGTCGAGGCGCCGTGCGGGCAGCGCCCCGTCCTCGATCGCGCGCGTCACGGCGCATCCGGGCTCGGACGCGTGGGCGCAGTCGTGGAACCGGCACCGCGCCGCGAGCTCCTCGATCTCCGAGAAGACCTGTCCGACGCCGGCCTCCGCGTCCCAGAGGCCGATCCCCCGCAGTCCGGGGGTGTCGATCAGGACGCCACCTCCGGGCAGCACGAGGAGGTTGCGTGTCGTGGTGGTGTGCCGGCCCTTCTCGTCGACGTCGCGCGTCTGCTGCACCCGCATCACGTCCTCGCCCAGCAGGGCGTTGGCCAGGGTCGACTTGCCGGCTCCCGAGGTGCCGAGCAGCACGCTGGTGCCGCCCCCGACGATCGCGCCGAACACGTCGACGCCCTCCCCCGTGGCGGAGCTGACGGGGAGCACCTGGACCCCGGGGGCGATGCGCTCGACGTCCTCGACGAGGTGCGACAGCGTGGTCGCGTCCGGTACGAGGTCGGCCTTGGTGAGCAGCACGAGCGGATGCGCCTCGTGCCGCACGGCCCGGGGCGCCTCGCCGAGCAGGGCGGCACCGGCGGTGCTGGACATGGCCAGGGCCAGGAACCGTTCCAGCCGGCCGAGGTCCGGCTCGACGGCCAGCGGGACGCAGATGACGATGTGGTCGATGTTGGTCGCGAGGACCTGCCCCTCGGAGCGCTGCGAGGACGTGGAGCGCACGAAGGCGGTACGACGCGGCAGGAGCGTACGGACGAACCGCGGATCGCCGTCGGGGTCGACGGCGACCCAGTCCCCGGTGCAGACGATCCGCATCGGATCGCGGGGCACCACGAACGCGGTGTCCGCCCGCACGACGCCCGTGGAGGTGACCACGTCGCACAGGCCGCGGTCGACCCGCACCACACGCCCGGGCAGGAGTCCCTGCTCGGCGTACGGGGCGAAGGCGCCGGCCCATGCGTCGTCCCAGCCGTACGCGGCCAGCGGGTGCGACGGGGTGGAAGCCTGGAAATCGGAGAAAGACAAGGGAAACCCTTCACAAGGGCGGCCCCGGCGACGCGCGTTCAGGCGCGGGAAGAGGAGGTCAAGGTCAGCCGGCGGCCACAGGGGTGGGAACGATGTGCTTCGGGTCGTGGGCGGTGCCCACCTCGACGACAGTCATCAATGTCCTCACCTCCTGGTTCCTCGATCTGCGCACACCCTAGCGGCAGGGTGTCCGGGGCGGTCAACAGGTTTTCCCGGGGCCGGATGCGCGCCCGGCGGATTGCCATGGTCTGGAAGTGATACTCCACGATCAGGTGATACGTATGCACCCGTACCGGTCTCATGCCGTTAGGGTGCCGGACATGACCACACCCAACACCGCCATCGCACCTTTCACACCTGCCCAGTTGGGCACACAGAGCCTGATCGGCTGGAGTGGGGCCAATCCGGCGACCGGCCGCGAGACCGCCTTCCTGCTCACCTACTCGCTCGGCGACGGATCCGACGGGCCGGAGGCGGGCGAGCGGGCCATGCGCACGGCCCTGGAGCGCAGCGGGCTGCGGATCGGGGGCGAGACGCTGGACGCCTCGGACCTCCCGAACCTCCCGGTGAAGCTGCTCGTCCAGGCCGGCCAGGCCGTCCTGACGCTGCCTCACTTCAACGCCCAGTACCCCGTGCCGGCCGAGTGGCTGGCCGTGGCGCAGTCGGAGGGCCAGGTGCACGGGATGTTCGCCACGCGCCCCTGGCCCGCCGCGGTTCCCGGGCAGCCGGTGAGCGAGGAACTGCTGAGCTCCTTCGTGGGCGACTCCGAAGTCATCGGCTCCTCCGCCCACTGCCTCATGCCGGTGCGCTCGCTCGGCTGACCCCGCCCGTTCCCCGTACACACGGCGATGCCCACCACTCCACGGGGGTGGTGGGCATCGCCGTGCGGGCGGGCCGCACAGCCGAATGCGGGCGGTCCGTGGGCGTGATGCCCCGGGCCGCCCGCATTCAGTGGTGTCAGTTGTTGCCGACGCCGTTGCCCGAGAGAACCGGGATGTCGCTCAGGATGTGCGACAGCGGCTCGTCACCCTTGGCCTGGGTGGAGTTGTCGGCGCACTGCTGGTTCTGCGGGTTGGACAGGACGTTGATGTCCTGGACCGCGACCGGCACGACGCCGACCAGCGAGCCCACGTTGGCCTTCACCGGGAGGGCGATGCAGGGCTTGTTCAGGGAGCCCTGCACGAGGCTGAGCTGGGGGCTCTGGTCACCCTTGGTGGAGCTGTTGCCGTACTCCGCCTCGGCACCGTTGCCGTTGACGGTCGTGGTGCCGTGGTCGTCACCGATCGCCATCGCCGAGGGGGCCGCGGCGGCGGACAGACCGAGGAGGGACACAGCCACAGCGGCGCCGGCCATCATCTTCTTCATTGCGCTTCACCTTTCGGAGCGTCCCGTTGTGGAACGTACTGATCAACCGAAAACGGAGGATTAGGTTCCGCTGTACCACTCGAACGGGTCATCACCGGCTCCAGGTGGACGCGGCCCTACCTGCCGCCCTGCTCCGCGCGTGCCGCGGGCACGAAGACCTCGCGACCTCGCCGCCCGCGGGGGCCCGCGGCCGGCGACGGGGGGCCGTCGGCGGGGCCGTGTCCGGCCTCGCGCCGCGCCGCGTCGCGCCATTCGGCGAGCAGCCGGTCGTAGATGGGCGTGGAGCTCTCCGGCGACCGGTCACGGCCGCGCGCATGGTGACTGTCGTACGGGTCCATGCAGGGCACCTACCCGGCCGGGCGGGCCACGTCGGCCGGGACCGGGGCAACCGGCCCAATTACCGCACTATCGGGCTAATGAGCCGCCCACCGGGGCAGCCGGCCCGGGACACACGTGTGGGGCCGGTCCGTCCGGTGCCCCGACCGCAGAACGGTCGGCGTACGGAAGGACCGGCCCCACACGTGCTCACTGACTACGCACTACGACGAGGCGGGAAACGGTGCACCCTGACCGAACGGTCGCAGGGGAGCCGGAACGATGCGGGATCAGTTGTTGCCCGCGCCGTTGCCCGAGAGCACCGGGATGTCGTTCAGGATGTGCGACAGCGCCTCGTCACCCTTGGCCTGGGTGGAGTTCTCGGTGCACTGCTGGTTCTGCGGGGAGGACAGGACGTTGATGTCCTGGACCGAGACCGGGACGAGTCCGAGCAGCGAACCGACGTTGGCCTTCGCCGGCAGGGCGATGCAGGGCTTGTTGAACGAGCCCTGGATGAGACCGATCTGCGGGCTCATGTCGCCGTGGGTGCTGCTGTTGCCGTAGTACTGGTCGGCACCGTTGCCGTTGATCGACGTCGTGCCGGTGTCGTTGCCGACCGCCATGGCCGAGGGGGCGGCAGCGGCGGAAATGCCGGCGACGGAGGCGGCGACTGCCGCGGACGCCAGGATCTTCTTCATCATGAACGTGTGCCCTTCTGGATTTTCTGTTGCCCGCCTGTCCGGAGCATTCTGAACAACTCCGTCCGTACGGTTCCGGTTTCGCCACTTCACCCGAACGATCTACCGCACCGGAATGCCGACCCGCGCACGGGAGCCGTCCGGCGGAGCGTCCGGGAGGAGCGGCAGGCCGCGGATCAGCCGCCGAGCGGGAGCCCGCCCATGAGGGGTCCGGCCGCCTCGGCCACACCCGAGACCGCCTCGGCCGACCTGCCGACCGCGCCGTCCTCCGTGACCTGACCGGCGGTCTGCCCCACCGCGTCCACCACGGGGTTCACCACCTGGTCGGGGACCGCGGGGACGGCGGTGGTCAGTTCGTTCACCCCGCCGGTGAGGCTGATCCGGGGGGCGGTGGGGGTGGTCGCGGCGAAGGCGGGCGAGGCCGCCCCGAGGGCGGCCACGGAACCTGCGACGAGGGCGACGGTCTTCGCGTACTTCACGTTCTCAAATCCCTTCTCCGGCGGCTTCTGCCGCCTCTGCACGGGACAACGACCGACCGGTGCACGGGGAAACGACGGCCCGTGGCATTTCCCCCGGGCGCGGAAAAGGCCCTGGGGCGCCGCATGGCACCCCAGGGCCCTTCACACGACGGACCGCAGGCCCGTTCGGCGAGGAATCAGCCGTTGACGCAGGTGTTGCCGAACGCCGGGTTCAGCAGACCGATGACGTTGACGGTGTTGCCGCAGACGTTGACCGGGATGTGGACCGGAACCTGGACCACGTTGCCGGACAGGACGCCCGGGGAGTGGGCGGCGACGGCGCCGGCGCCCGCGTCGGCCATGGCCGGGGTGGCGGCACCCAGCGCCATGAGGGATCCGGCGGCGACGGCGGCGACCTTGGTGTACTTCACGTTCATACCTTTCTGCAGCGGAGTCCTGGACGGACACGTCTTTCGTGCCGCACGGGCGCCTCGGTGAGCGCACCCGTGACTCCGGATTCGTCATACGTAACGATGTGCGGGCGCATTCGAAACGCCATGGAAAGCGTTTCCGGAAAAACCGCCCGATTGACACGGGCCCGGGCCGCACGATGGAGGAGTGTCGGCGGCCCGGACCGGTCAGGGTGGCGCGGTCAGCTGTTGCCGGCGCCGTTGCCCGAGAGGACCGGGATGTCGCTCAGGATGTGCGACAGCGCCTCGTCACCCTTGGCCTGGGTGGAGTTGTCCGCGCACTGCTGGTTCTGCGGGGAGGACAGGACGTTGACGTCCTGGACCGCGACCGGCACGAGGATGCCGACGAGCGAACCGGCGTTGGCCTTCACCGGGAGGGCGACACAGGGCTTGTTGAGCGAGCCCTGCACGAGGCTGAGCTGCGGGCTCTGGTCACCCTTGGTGGCGCTGTTGCCGTACGCGGCGTCGGCACCGTTGCCGTTGACCGACGTCGTGCCGGTGTCGTCGCCGATCGCCATGGCGCTGGTCGCCGAGAGACCGAGGATGGAGGCGGCGACGGCGCCCGTCGCCAGAACCTTCTTGATCACGATGAACCCTTCTCGTACCGAGTGCCCCGCAGCGGAGCACCCTGATCAACTCATCGCGAGACGTTTGGTTGCCCCCGTCCGGCACCGTTCACCCGAATGCCGTAAATGCCCTGTCGAACGCACACCCGTACGTGACCCTTACGGGTGGTTACAGAATTTCCACCGATCTCCAAGTTTCCCCCGCAACCGTCGCGTCGTTAGGCAGTCGTCCGCGTCGATGGAATGACCGCCATCAGGGTCACCGCCCACGCGATTTTCCCGGAGAAGGGCATGTAATGCGACAGGTTCTGAACAAAAGCATGATCGTCATGGCGGCGGCGTCGGGCATCCTGACCGCCGCGGGCGGTTATGCGCACGCCGACGCCTCGGCCGACGGAGTCGCCGCGAACTCGCCCGGTGTCGGTTCGGGCAACGCCGTGCAGGTCCCGGTGCACGTCCCGGTGAACGTCTGCGGCAACACCGTCAATGTCGTCGCCCTGCTGAACCCGGCCTTCGGCAACGCCTGCGCGAACGTCAGCTCGCACGAGCAGCAGGACGACGACGCCTACGGCGACGGGCACGGCGACTCCCAGGGCCACAAGGGATCCGGATCCGGCGCGAGCGCCGACGGCAAGGCCGTCGGTTCCCCCGGTGTCCTCTCCGGCAACCTGGCCCAGGTCCCGGTGGACGTCCCGGTGAACGCGTGCGGCAACAGCGTCGATGTCGTCGGTCTGCTGAACCCGGTGTTCGGCAACGACTGCGTGAACGACAGCGGTCACGACCAGGGCCACCCCCCGGTGAAGCCGCCGGTGCCCCCGACCACGACCCCGCCGTCGGAGGAGCCGCCGACCGTCACCCCGCCGACCGAGGAGCCGCCGAAGGTCACGCCTCCGACCTCCGAGACCCCGGCTGAGGAGCCTCCGGCCGGCAACCCCGGCCCGAACACCCCTGACACGCAGCTGGCCCAGACCGGTGCCGCCGACATGGGCATCGCCGCCGGTGCGGCCGCGGGTCTGCTGCTGGGCGGCGCGGTGCTGATGCGCCGCACCCGCGCTTCGCGCAACCAGTAGTCCGCACGCGCAAGGGCCGTCCCGCAGCCTGGGTGCTGCGGGACGGCCCTTCCGTACGAGTGGGGTGCGGTGGCGGCCGCCGGCCGGTCAGGGGTAGAAGTGCGTCAGTGACTCGGCCACGCAGGCCGGCTTCCCGGACCCCTCCAGCTCGAAGGTGAAGGCCCGTGTCATCTGCACGCCACCCCGTGCGACCTCGCTCACCGCGGTGACGCGGGCGTGCAGGCGGACCCGGCCGCCGACGGGGACGGGTGCCGGGTGGCGCACCCGGTTCACCCCGTAGTTCAAGGCCCGCCCCACGCCGGTCACCTGGAGCAGTTCGCCGAACATCGGGATGCCCCAGCTCAGCACCATGAAGCCGTGGGCGATGGTCCGTCCGTACGGACCGGCCGCGGCGCGTGCGGCGTCGGTGTGGATCCACTGGTGGTCCCCCGAGACGTACGCGTAGGCGTCGATGAGCTCCTGGGTGACCTCCTTCCACTGCGAGCGTCCGAGGTCCCGCCCGCCGAGGGCGAGGATCTCCGGGATGCCGTGCGCGGTGAGCGGCATGGGCGGTGCTCCGTTCTGCGGTTACGGGCGGATCAGGCGGTGACCGGCGCGGTGCGCGGCGGGGCGGCCGGCTCGGCGGCCTGCTCGTCGTGGTCGGGACGCTTGAGCAGGAGGAGCATGCAGCCGAGGGTCAGGGCCACCTGGAAGACGGCGTAGGCGATGACGGCGGTGATGGAGCCGGTGCGGTTCAGCAGGAACTGGCCGATGATCGGGGTCGTGCCGCCGAGCAGGGTGCCGCAGAGCTGGTAGCAGAGCGAGATGCCGGTGTAGCGCAGATGGGCCGGGAAGCGGCTGGCGAGCATGCCGGCGAGGGCCGCGTAGTAGAGGCAGTGCGGGACGGTGGCGACGGCGACGCCGAGCATCGCGAGGCCGTATTTCTCGGTGCTGATGAGGACGAACATCACCGGCATCAGGATCAGTTCCGGGACCAGCATCACGACGACCGCGCGGGACCAGCTCTTCATCCGGGTGGCGAGGACGGCGCCGAAGGGCTGGACGAGGATCTGGGTGACGTTGGCGACCAGGATGATCGTCAGGAAGGAACTGCGGTCGAAGCCGAGCGAGGTGGTGGCCCAGGACAGGGCGAACGTCGACTTGAAGTAGGTCGCGGACAGCCCGATGGTGCAGGCGCCGATGCCGAGGACGATCAGCATGGGGTGGCTGCGCAGGACCTCGGTCAGCGGGAGCCTGGCGACTTCCTTCTTCTCGATGAGCTTGGCCATGGCCGGGGATTCGGCGACCTTCAGCCGGACCAGCAGGCCGACCATGACGAGTGCGGCGGAGGCGAGGAAGGGCACGCGCCAGCCCCAGGAGACGAAGGCCTCGTCGGGGAGCCGGCTGATGGCCAGGAAGCTCAGGGTGGACAGGGTGTTCCCGACCGGCGAGCCCTGCTGGGCGAAGGCGCCGTACAGGACGGACTTGCCCTTGGGCGCGTGCTCGGAGGCGATCAGGACGGAGCCGCCCCACTCACCGCCGAGGCCGATGCCCTGGATCATGCGGATGCAGACGAGCAGGATCGGGGCGGCGATGCCGATGGAGGCGTAGCCGGGCAGCAGTCCGATCGCGGTGGTCGAGACGCCCATCATCAGCAGCGTGATGACGAGTGTCTTCTTGCGGCCCAGCCGGTCGCCGTAGTGGCCGAAGACGATGCCGCCGAGGGGGCGGGCGAGGAAGCCGACCCAGAAGGTCGCGAAGGCGACCAGGGTGCCTACGGGGCCTTCGAGTTCGGGGAAGAACACCTTGTCGAAGACGAGCGCCGCCGCGGTCCCGTAGATGTAGAAGTCGAACCACTCGATGGTGGAGCCGATGAAGGCTCCGAATCCCGCGCGGTTGGCGGCCTTCGTTCGCTCGCGTGCGGATGCGGTGGTCGCACTCATGGGTGGCTCCCGTGAACTTCGTCGGTCAGGCGGATGCGGACGGATGGAGGCATGGCGGATCCGGCGTCGTCGGGGACGCCCTGGACCGCGTGGTGGCGGGTGGTGCCGGAAGGAGGGAACTGCCGGGGCGGGACGGGGTGGTGGCGGGGTGCGGGGGCCGGTCAGGCGGCGATGCGCTCGAAGACCGCGGCGAGGCCCTGGCCGCCGCCGATGCACATCGTCTCCAGCCCGTAGCGCGCCCGGCTGCGGTGCATCTCGCGGCTGAGGGTGGCGAGGATGCGGGCGCCGGTGGCGCCCACGGGGTGGCCGAGCGAGACCCCGGAGCCGTTGACGTTGATGCGCTGCTCGTGGTCCTTCTCGCCGAGGCCCAGCTCCCGGGTGCAGGCGAGCACCTGGGCGGCGAAGGCCTCGTTGATCTCGATCAGGTCGAGGTCGGCGAGGGTGAGTCCGGCCCGTCCGAGGGCGGCGTGGGTGGCCGGGACGGGGCCGATGCCCATCGTCGCGGCGGGGACACCCGCGCGGGCGAAGGAGACCAGGCGGACGAGCGGGGTGAGCCCGAGCCGTTCGGCGGTGGCGGCGCTGGTGACCAGGCAGGCGGCGGCTGCGTCGTTCTGTCCGCTCGCGTTGCCGGCGGTGACGGTGGCCTCCGGGTCGCTCCCGGCCATGAGGGGGCGCAGTGCGGCGAGTTGTTCGGCGGTGGTGTCGGGGCGGGGGTGCTCGTCGGCGGTGACGACCGTCTCGCCCTTGCGGCCGCGCACGGTGACGGGGACGGTCTCCGCGTCGTAGCGCCCCTCCCGCACCGCGCGGGCGGCGCGGGCCTGGGAGCGCAGGGCGAGGGCGTCCTGGTCGGCGCGGCTGACGGAGTAGGCGCGGCGGAGGTTCTCCGCGGTCTCGATCATGCCGCCGGGTACGGGGTGGTGGACGCCGCCCGCGGTGACCCGGCCCCGGGCCAGCGCGTCGTGGAGCTGGAGCCCGGGCCCCTTGATGCCCCAGCGTCCGTCGTGCGTGTAGTAGGGCGCGGCGCTCATGACGTCGACGCCGCCGGCGATGACGACCTCGCTGAAGCCGGCCCGGATCTGCATGGCCGCGTCCAGGACCGCCTGGAGGCCGGAGCCGCAGCGGCGGTCGGTCTGGAGGCCGGTGACGGTGTCGGGGAGGCCGGCGTCCAGTGCGGCGACCCGGCCGATGGCGGGGGCCTCGGCCGTGGGGTAGGCGTGTCCGAGGATCACCTCGTCGACCCGGTCGGGGTCGACTCCGGTGCGGGCGACCACCTCGGCGATGACGCGTGCGGCGAGCGCGGCCGGGGTCTGTCCGGCGAAGGCTCCGCCGAAACGGCCGATGGGGGTGCGCAGCGGCTCGCAGATGACGACATCGGTCCGGTCGGACACGGCGGAACACCTTTCGGCGGGTTCGGGTGTGTGGGGTGACCTTCGCACTGGACCACTGAGTCGGTCCAATATCGAGTTACCGCACGTTCAAGACGCCAGGCGTCTCAATCGTGCGTCAGGGCGTCGGCAGCGCCTCCTCGGCGACCGCGAGGACCGCGCGCAGCGCCGCGGAGGGGTTGTCGGTGCGCCAGGCCAGGGCGGCCTGGCGCCGGATGGGCGGCCCGGCGAGGGGGCGGTAGACCAGCCCGTTCTGCTGGATGTGGCGGACGGAGGAGACCGTGAGCGTGATGCCGACCCCCGCGGCGACGAGGGCCAGGATGGTGTACGAGTCGGGGGCCTCCTGCACCACCCGCGGGTTGAAGCCGGTGGCCTCGCAGGCCTGGACCATCACGTCGCGCACCGTGGAACCGGCGTTCGCGGGGAAGGAGACGAAGGGTTCGTCGGCGAGGACCCCGATCGGGATGCTCTCCAGCCGGGCGAGCGGGTGGTCGGAGGGCAGTGCGCACAGCAGCTCCTCCTCGCCGATCACCCGGCAGGCCACCCCGGGCTGGGTGACCGGCAGCCGCACGAACCCGAGGTCGAGGGAGCCGTCGGCGACCCGGGACAGGGCGACGTTCGCGTAGGTCTGGCCCTTCATGACGAGCTCGATCCCGGGGTGGGCGGCGCGTACGGCCCGGGTGAGCAGCGGCAGCGTCTCGTGGCTGGAGGCTCCCGCGAAGCCGATGGTGACCCGGCCGTACTCCCCACGGCCCGCGGCCCTGGCGGCCCGTACCGCCGTGTCGAGGTCGTCGAGCACGGTCCGTACGGGTCCGAGGAAGGACTCACCCGCGCTGGTGAGCCGCACCGAGCGGGTGTTGCGCTCGAAGAGCTGGACGCCGAGTTCCTTCTCCAGCTGCCGGATCTGCTGGCTGAGCGGGGGCTGGGCCATCTGCAGCCGCTTGGCGGCGCGGCCGAAGTGCAGTTCCTCGGCGACCGCGGTGAACGCGGTCAGATGGCGCAGTTCCATCGGGATTCCATTCATTAATCCAGGGTCTTGATCCGACCTTAATTTGGTATTGGACGGCAATCAATGGTCGCTGACACGGTGGGGGCGACCAACACGCACTCGCCGAGGAGCACCGTGGAGCGGACCGATACGGCCGACGGGCCCAGCAAGGTCATGTCGATGAGGGAGGCGGTCGCCGCCTTCGTGCACGACGGGGCGACCGTCTGCCTGGAGGGCTTCACCCACCTCGTCCCGACCGCGGCCGGGCACGAGATCATCCGTCAGGGGCGCAGGGACCTGACCGTCGTGCGGATGACGGCGGACATCGTGGTGGACCAGATGATCGCCGCGGGCTGTGTGGCGCGGCTGGTCTCCTCCTTCGTGGGCAACTCCTCCGCCGGTTCGCTCGGAGAGCTGCGGCGCCGGATCGAACGCGGCGATCCCGCTCCGCTGGCCTTCGAGGAGTACAGCCACTACGGGATGGTCTGCCGCTACCTCGCGGGGTCCCAGCGGCTGCCGTTCTACCCGTTGCGCAGTTACGGCGGCAGTGATCTGCCGGGCGTCAACAGCGCGCTGCGCAAGGTGACGTCCCCGTACCCGGGGCCGGACGGGGAGCCGGAGCAGATCTACGTCGTACCGCCCGTCAACCCGGACGTGACGATCGTCCACGCGCAGCGGGCCGACCGCCGGGGCAACACCCAGATCTGGGGACTGACCGGCATCCAGGCCGAGGCGGTGTACGCGGCGGACCGGGCGATCGTGGTCGTCGAGGAGGTCGTCGAGGACGAGGTGGTCCGCTCGGACCCCAACCGCACGCTGGTGCCCTCCCACGCCGTGGACGCGGTCGTCGTCTGCCCGCGCGGGGCGCATCCGTCCTTCGCCCAGGGCTACTACGACCGCGACAACGCCTTCTACCGGGCCTGGTCGCACATCAGCGGGGACCCGGAGCGGTTGCGGGCGTGGCTGGCGGAGTGGGTGTACGGGACGGCCGACCACGCCGAGTACGTCGACAAGCTGGGCGAGGAGTTCTGGGCGGGCCTCGCGGTCGGCGAGGCCCTGAGCGAACCGGTGAACTACGGGAGGCGACTGTGAGCGGGTCCCGGGACGAGGAACGGAACATGACCACCACCGCACCGGGGGCCGTCACCCCGTCCGAGCTGCTCTCGGTCGTCGCCGCCCGCGAACTCGCTTCCCGCCGCACGGTGTTCGCCGGGATCGGGCTGCCCACGCTCGCCACCGAGCTGGCCCGTCTGACGGTCGCCCCGCAGATCGAGGTGGTGTACGAGTCGGGGGTCTGCGGGGCGCACCCCTCGCACCTGCCGGAGACCATCGCCGACGCCGTGATCGTCTCGGGCGCGGAGGCCGTGCTGTCGATGCCGGCCCTGTTCGGCTGTGTGCTGCAGGGCGGCCACATCGACGTGGGCTTCCTCGGCGCCGCGCAGATCGACCGGTGGGGCAGCCTCAACACCTCGGTGATCGGGGACTACGGGAGTCCGGCGGTGCGGCTGCCCGGGTCGGGCGGCGCCGTCGAGGTGATGGCCAACTCCCGCGAGGTCTTCGTGGTGATGCGCCGTCACGATCCGCGCTCCTTCACCGGGACCCTGGACTTCTGCACCACGCCGGGCCCCGACCGCGCACGCGCCGAGGGCATCAGGCCGCTGGGCGCGGGGGTCACCCGGGTCATCACCGAACTGGGCATCCTGGCCCGCTCCGGCGTGGGCGAGGAGCTCCAACTGGTCGCCGTCCACCCCGGTGTGACGGTGGACCGGGTGCGGGAGGCCACCGGCTGGGACCTCCGGGTCGCCGACGACGTCGGGACCGTGCCCCCGCCGACCGGGGCGGAGCTGCGCCTGCTGCGCGAGGACGTCGACCCCGGACGGGTCTACCTCCGCTGAAGCCGGCCGCCCGTACCCGCCGGCCCCCACCGCGGCTACCGTCGCTGCCATCGACCCGCACCTGCCGAGAGGACGTCACCGCCATGCGTATCAGGATCGTCGGCGCCGGAGCCATGGGCCGGGGCATCGCCCAGTGGGCCGCGACCGCCGGGCACACCGTGGAACTCTGCGACGTCCGGCCCGAGGCGGTGGCGGCGGCGGTGGACTTCGTCCGGTCGATGCTGGAACGCGCGGTCGAGAAGGGCCGGATGTCCGCCGGGGACTCCGCCGCCGCCCTGGAGCGGCTGGTCCCGCTGGACGACCCGTGGGCGCCGGGTCCGGAGGTCGAACTGGTCGTCGAGGCCGTGCGCGAGGACCTGGACACCAAGGCCGAGGTCTTCGGGAGGCTGGAGCGGGTCCTGCCGGAGTCCGCGGTCTTCGCGACCAACACCTCCTCCCTGTCGGTGACCCGGATCGCCGCCTCGCTGCGGGACCCGGGCCGGCTCGCCGGGCTGCACTTCTTCAACCCCGTGCCGCTGATGAAGATCGTCGAGGTGGTCCCGGGCGCCGCCACCCGTCCAGGGATCCCGCCGTTGCTGACGGCGCTGGTCGAGGGCTGCGGCCACCGTGCGGTGACCGTGGCCGACACCCCCGGTTTCCTCGTCAACCACGCCGGACGGGGGCTGGTCACGGAAGCCCTGGCGCTGCTGGAGGAGTCGGTCGCGGATCCGGCCGGGATCGACCGGATCGCCCGTGACGTGCTGGGGCTGCGCATGGGTCCCTTCGAGCTGATGGACCTCACCGGGCTCGACGTCACGGCGGCGGTGATCGACACCGTCTGGCAGGGCTTCCGCCACGAGGACCGGCTCCGTCCGTCCTTCCTCACCCCGAACCGGGTCACGGCCGGGCTGCACGGACGCAAGACCGGCCGGGGCTGGTTCGGGTACGGCCCCGATGCGCCGTCGCCGGCCCCGGAAGCGCCGGTGACGGGTGACCCCGGCCGGCCGGTGTTCGTGGCGGGGACGGAGGGGGACGAGCTGCGGAGCGCGCTGGGCGTGGCCGGCGCGGTGATCGAGACCGGCACCGGCCCCTCGGCGGAGGCGCTGGTGCTCGTCCCCGTCTGGGGGACCACCGTGGCCGCGGCGGTGGCCGCGGCGGGGCTGCCCGCCGCACGCACCTTCGGGGTGGACCCGCTGCCTCCGGCCGGGCGCCGCCGGGTGCTCGCGGTGACGCCCGCCTCCGACCCGTCCGCCGCGCGGGACGCCCGCGCGGTGCTGGCCCGTCCGGCGGACGGCGGGGAGCCGTTCGCCGTGTCGGTGGTGCGGGACACCGCGGGTTCGGTGGCGCAGCGGCTGCTCGCCTCGGTGGTCTCCGTCGCGGCCTCGATCGCGGAGCGCTCCCTGGCGGCCCCGGCCGACATCGACCTCGCCGTGACCACCGGCCTGGGCTACCCGGTGGGGCCGCTGGCCTGGGGCGACCGGATCGGAGCCGCACGGATGCTGGACCTCCAGCGGTCCCTGCACGCCACGACCGGCGACCCGCGCCACCGTCCGGCCCGCTGGCTCACCGAGCGCGCCCAGCTGGGCCTGCCGCTGACGGAGCCGGGCACCGCGCCCGCCGACTGCGCGGGTCCGTGACCGGTCCGGGGGCACGACCGTTTCGTACACGACCCGGTCGCGCCCCCGGCCTACGGTCGTCCCATGACTCCTCGACTCGACGCGATCTCCGTCACCACCGCCGACCTTTCCGCCTCGCTGGCCTTCTACCGACGGCTGGGCCTCGACGTCCCCGCGGACGCCGGGGCGGCTCCCCATGTGGAGGTGGCGCTCCCCGGGGGGCTGCGCCTCATGTGGGACACCGAGGAGACCGTCCGCTCCTACGACCCGGACTGGACGGGGCCGGGGGGCGGTGAGCGCCTCGGGCTCGCCTTCCTCTGCGACGGCCCCGGGGAGGTCGACGCCGTGTACGCCGATCTGACGGGCGCCGGGTACACGGGGCACCTGGAGCCCTGGGACGCCGTCTGGGGCCAGCGTTACGCGGTGGTCCTGGACCCCGACGGCTGCGCGGTCTCGCTGTTCGCCGCGCAGGCTCCGTAGCCGGCGGCGGCCGGTACCGGACCGGGGGTCACGGGAGGGCCCTCAGGTGGTCGCCGAGGGTGATGCCCGCCAGGTCCCGCATCTCACGGGCCAGATGGGCCTGGTCCGTGCAGCCCGCGGTGTACGCGGCCTCGGCCCGGGGGACGCCCGCGCTCACCAGGGCCAGGGCGCGCTGGAGCCGCAGGATCCTGGCCAGGGTCTTGGGCCCGTACCCGAACGCGGCCAGCGAGCGGCGGTGCAGCTGGCGGGGGCCGAGTCCCACGGCGTGCGCGGTGGCGGTGACGGAGCTCCCCCGCCGCAGGCGCGCGGCGACGTCCGTCAGGAGCGGGTCGGGAGGCTCGCCGAGGGCCGCCCGGCGCAGGGCGACGGCCTCCAGCGCGGCGGCCGGGTCACCGGCCTCCGCGGTCCGCCCGGTCAGCTCACGGACCTCCGCGGCCGGCCAGAGCGCGTCGAGCGGAACCCGTGTGTCGCGGAGCTCGTGGGCCGGCACGCCGAGCAGCGCGGGTGCCGTACCGGGGGCGAAGCGGATGCCGGCGCAGCTGCCGGCCAGCGCCGCGGGCGGGGTGAAGGCGTGCGTGTCGGGGCCCGCCACGAGCAGCCGGCCGCCGGCCCACAGCAGATCCATGCAGCCGTCCGGCAGGACGGGCCGGCCGGGGTCACGCGGTCCGCTCCAGGTCCAGAGGACCGCTCCGGCGAGCCGCGACGCCCGCTCCTCGTACCGTGCGCCGGTGCCCACCGGACTACGGGGCGTCCTTGTCGCGGCTCCCGCCGTGCAGACGGGACTTCACGTCGTCGGGGGGCAGGAAGCGGGACCAGCGCTCGGGGAACTCCGAGGGCATGGAGACGTCCTCGTCCTCGTCGTCGGCGTACGCGTCCCAGTCCGCCGCCCGGGAGCGCGCCACCAGCTGTGCCGCCTGGGCCGCCCTGATCCGGTCGCTGGTGGCGCGGGCCGCGGAGGTCGCGAGCGAGGGCCAGACGCGGTCGATCGCGGCGTTCACCGCGGCGCCGACCAGGACGGCGAAGGCGGAGATGCCTATCCAGAGCAGGACGGCGATGGGCGCGGCCAGTGAGCCGTAGATGGTGGGCCCCTCCACCGTGCTGGTGAGGTAGATCCGCAGCAGGAAGCTGCCCAGCACCCACATCCCGAGCGCCACCAGCGCCCCGGGCACGTCCTCTATCCACGGCGAGCGGACGGGCACGGACACGTGGTAGAGCGTCGTCAGGAACGCGATGGACAGCAGTATCACCAGCGGCCAGTACATGACCGCGAGCATCTCCGTGCCCCAGGGGACGAACTCCACCACCCGGTCGGGGCCGACCACCAGCAGCGGCAGGACGACCGCGCCGAGCAGCAGCGCCACCACGTACAGCAGGAAGGCGAGCAGCCGCGTCTTGACGATGCCGCGGTGGCCGTCGAGGCCGTACATCACGGTGATGGTGTCGATGAAGACGTTCACCGCGCGGGACCCGGACCAGAGCGCGATCGCGAAGCCGAGGGAGATGACGTCGGGGCGGGCGCCCGTGGTGACGTCGGCTATAAGGGGTTTGGCGATGTCGTTGACGCCCCGCTCCGACAGCACCGTCTGCACCGCGCCCAGGATGTTGCGCTCGATGGAGGCGACCGTGGTGGTGGACGTCCAGTCGTCGACGTATCCGAGCAGGCCGATCAGGCCGAGCAGCAGAGGGGGCAGGGACAGCAGGGTGAAGAACGCCGCCTCGGCCGCGAGACCGAGGATGCGGTACTCGATGCACGAATTGACCGTGTCCTTGAGCAACTGCCACGCCATCTGCCGCTTCGAGACGTTGCGGTAGAGGACGCGGGCCCGGTGGAGCCGGCCCGGTGGCCGTTCGGGTGTTTCCTTTGCTGCCTGCACCTCCTTACCGTATCGGCATGGCAGCGAGCACCCACACAGTGACCAACCAGGTACCCCCGCTGGTCGGCTATGACGTCTTCGCCGGCGACCGGGCGCTGACGGAGGCGGTCGAGCGGCACCTCGCCCCGGACGTCCTCGACGAGGCCCGGGAGGAACTCGGCACGCTGGGCCGGTCCGCCGGCTCGGTCCAGGCCCAGGAGTGGGGTGCGCAGGCCAACGAGAACCCGCCGCGGCTGCGCACCCACGACCGGTACGGCCACCGCGTCGACGAGGTGGAGTTCCACCCGGCCTGGCACCGCCTGCTGGGGCACGCGGTCACGTCCGGGCTGACGGACGCCTGGGGCAGGCGGGGCGGCCACGTGCGGCGTGCGGCCGGGTTCCTGGTCTGGACGCAGGCCGAGGCGGGCCACGGATGCCCGCTGTCGATGACGCACGCGGCGGTCCCGGCGCTGCGCACCGACCCGGCGCTGGCCGCGGAGTGGGAGCCGCTGCTGACCTCGCACGTCTACGAGCAGGGGCTGCGGTCCGCGTCGCACAAGGCCGGTGCGCTCTTCGGGATGGGCATGACCGAGAAGCAGGGCGGCACCGACGTGCGGTCCAACACCACGCGCGCCGAGCCGCTGGCCGCCGACGGGGAGTACCTGCTCACCGGCCACAAGTGGTTCTGTTCGGCGCCGATGTCCGACGGCTTCCTGGTGCTGGCGCAGGCGCCGGGCGGGCTGAGCTGCTTCCTCGTCCCGCGGGTCCTCCCCGACGGTGCGCGCAACCCCTTCGCGATCCAGCGCCTGAAGGACAAGCTGGGCAACCGGTCCAACGCGTCCGGCGAGGTCGAGTTCGACGGGACCTGGGCCCGCCGGGTCGGCGAGGAGGGTCGCGGGGTGCGCACCATCATCGAGATGGTGGCGGCGACCCGGCTGGACTGCGTGGTCGGTTCGGCCGCGCTGATGCGCCAGGCGGTGGCGCAGGCGGTCCATCACAGCGCCCACCGCAGCGCGTTCGGCGGGCTGCTGATCGAGAAGCCGCTGATGCGCAACGTGCTGGCCGATCTGGCCCTGGAGTCGGAGGCCGCGACCACCCTCGCGCTGCGGCTGGCCGCGGCCTACGACGCGGACACCGAGGAGGAGCGCGCCTTCCTGCGGATCGCGGTGCCGGCCGCCAAGTACTGGGTGACGAAGCGGTGCTCCGCGGTGGTCGGCGAGGCCCTGGAGTGCCTCGGCGGCAACGGGTACGTCGAGGAGTCCGGGATGCCGAGGCTGCTGCGCGAGGCCCCGCTCAACTCGATCTGGGAGGGCTCGGGCAACGTACAGGCGCTCGACGTGCTGCGCGCGCTGCAACGGGAGCCGCGCGCGCTCGACGCGTTCCTGCGGGAGGTCGGGAAGGCGCGCGGCGCGGACCGCCGGCTGGACGCGGCGATCAAGGACCTGCTGACGGAACTGGCCGACCTGGAGGGCGCGGAGGCGCGCGCCCGGCGGCTGGTGGAGCGGATGGCCCTGGTGCTGCAAGGCTCGCTGCTGCTGCGCTGGGCGCCGCCCGAGGTCGCGGACGCGTTCTGCGCCTCGCGGCTGGGCGGGGACTGGGGCTCGGCCTTCGGGACGCTGCCGCACGGTCCGGACCTGGCCGTGATCGTGGAGCGGGCGCGGGCCGGGGAGGTCTGAGGGCCGGCCCGGCAGGCGGCAGGCGACGGAGGGTGGTGCTGCGCCGACACGGCACCACCCTCCACGCCTGTGCACCACCGCACGGCGGGTCGAGGACTCACCGCGCGGCGTTCCTCCACTCTTGTACGGTCCTCGCGCCCTCACCAGAGTTGCAAAGGGTTGCAAGCATTGCGTGGAGTGCGGGTCAACGGGCCTCCCGCACGGCAGTATGGGGCCGTCGGGCCGGGTTCCGCCGTGCGGAACGGGCCCGCTTCCGTCGGGGGGACCGGCATACCTGTTGGGGGGACCGACATGGAGTCACACACCGCCGCGCCCAGGGGGCGGGAGAACACCCCGCGCCCCGCGGTGACCGAGCGGCTCGTCCACCGGGCGAGGGAGGCCCGGATGGCGGGTGAGCGCTCACCGGTGGCACCGCGCGCGGAGATCGACGCGTCCTGGGACCGCGTGCTGCGCTGCGGGGTCGATCCCGAGCAGTTACCGGGGGACGGACTGCTGGAGTCGGACGAGATCGAGCACCGGCGCAGGAGCACGGCGCTGGGCGAGGTGATGCCCGTGCTGCGGGACGGGCTGGCCGCCATCGCGGACGCCGCGCAGCAGATCATGGTCGTGACCGACACGGAGGGGCGCGTCCTGTGGCGGCAGGGGCACCCGGGGGTGATGCGCCGTGCCAACGACATCTGTCTGGAGGAGGGTGCCGCCTGGACGGAGTCGGCGACGGGGACGAACGCCATCGGCACCGCACTCGCCACGCGCGCCCCCGTCCAGGTGCACTCCGCCGAGCACTTCATCCGCGTCCTGCACACCTGGACCTGCGCGGCGGCCCCGGTGCGCGACCCCCGGGACGGCCGGCTGATGGGCATCGTCGACGTCAGCGGCCCGGCCTCGACCTTCCACCCGGCGACGCTGGCCCTGGTCGGTTCGGTCGCCGCGCTCGCGGAGAGCGAGCTGCGCAGCCGGCATCTGGTGGCGATCGAGCGGCTGCGCTCGGTGGCCGCCCCGCTGCTGTGCCGGCTCGGCGGCCGGGCGCTGGTGGTGGACACCCACGGGTGGCTGGCCGCCGTCAGCGGTATGCCGCCCGTGGACCGGCTGCCCCTGCCGAAGTCGCTGGAGCCGGGCACGGTGTGGCTGGCCCCGCTGGGGATGTGCAGGGTGGAGCCGCTGCCCGGCGGCTGGCTGGTGCAGGTCGCGGAGGACACCCAGGAACGCCCGCCGCGCCGGGTGGTGCTCGACCTCGGCCGGGAGCAGGCGCTCGCGGTCCATGTGGCGGGCCCCGTCGGCAGCTGGTCCCGCCGGCTCTCGCCCCGCCACGCCGAGCTGCTGTACGCGCTGGCACTGCACCGTGAGGGGCGGACGGCGGCGGAGCTCGCCGAGGACGTCTTCGGCGACGGGAGCAGGACGGTGACGGTGCGGGCCGAGATATCGCGGATCCGCCGTCATCTGGCCGAGGTGCTGGCGCACCGCCCGTACCGGTTCCGCGAGGGGGTCGAGGTGGAGGTGGTGCACCCCGACGTACCGGCCGATCTGCTGCCCCGTTCGACGGCTCCGGTGGTGATCGGGGCGCGCATGCCCGCGGGGAGGCGCTGAGCGGCCCCGCTGCGGGCGGGGTGCGGCGGACGTGGTTCGCTGGCCGTCATGAGCGACTCGACGCACCCCGCCCCCGCCCTCGCCGACGTGACCGTCTGGTCCCTGGAGCAGACGTCGGCCGCCGAGCTGAGCCCCGCCGCCGCGCCCGCGGAGGGGGTGACGGTCACGCGTTCGCGGACGCCGCTGCCGGAGTTCAGCCGGTTCCTCTACACGGCGGTGGGCGGGGACGTCCGGTGGACCGACCGGCTGGGCCTGACGTACGCGCAGTGGCGGGAGATCCTGGAGCGCCCGGGGGCGGAGACCTGGGTGGCGTACGAGCACGGCACCCCCGCGGGTTTCATCGAGCTGGACGCCCAGGAGGACGGGGCCGTGGAGATCGCGTACTTCGGTCTGATCCCTGCCTTCCGCGGCCGGCGGATCGGCGGGCATCTGCTGTCGTACGGCACGGCCCGGGCATGGGACCTGGCCGAGCGGCACCCGGGGCGCACGCCCACCCGGCGGGTGTGGGTGCACACCTGCTCGAACGACGGGCCGCACGCGATGGACAACTACCGGCGGCGCGGTTTCCGGCTGTTCGACACCAAGGTCGAGCAGGAGCCCGAGGTGCCCGCACCCGGCCCCTGGCCCGGTGCGCACGCCTGAACACAGCCACCGTGTCGCTTTGTCGACCGAGCCGGAGTGATCAAGGCCACAGCGTCCCACATATCGGTACGATCGCGTCCACATAATGGATCGTGGTGGACTGGCCCGAGATCCGCGTGACACGCTTCCGTCATGTCCGGAACTGGAATTGCCTTGGTGAGTCGGCGGCACGTCGACCTCGGCCGCATGTCCAGCGCCATCTGTCCGGTCCGCTGAGACTCTCCAGCACCGCGCTCTCCTGACGTAGCTCCCCTCCCTGCGCACCGCCGCGCCTCACGCGGGTGTGCGGCCCGGAGCCGCCCTCCCGCAGTCCCGAAGGACGTATAGCCATGGCCGCCATCCCCGAGAAGCCCGCTGCCGCCACGCCCCGCCGCAAGGCCGGACGTCACCGTGGTGAGGGTCAGTGGGCCATGGGTCACTTCACCCCCCTGAACGGGAACGAGCAGTTCAAGAAGGACGACGACAGTCTCAACGTGCGGACGCGCATCGAGACGATCTACGCGAAGCGCGGGTTCGACTCCATCGACCCGAACGACCTGCGCGGCCGGATGCGCTGGTGGGGGCTCTACACCCAGCGCCGCCCCGGGATCGACGGCGGCAAGACCGCCGTGCTGGAGCCGGAGGAGCTGGACGACCGCTACTTCATGCTGCGGGTGCGCATCGACGGCGGACGGCTGACCACGGCCCAGCTGCGGGTCATCGGTGAGATCTCCGAGGAGTACGCCCGGGGCACCGCCGACATCACCGACCGGCAGAACGTCCAGCTGCACTGGATCCGCATCGAGGACGTCCCGGCCATCTGGGAGAGGCTGGAGGCCGTCGGGCTCTCGACGACCGAGGCCTGCGGCGACTGCCCCCGGGTGATCATCGGTTCCCCGGTGGCCGGTATCGCCGCCGACGAGATCATCGACGGCACGCCCGCGGTCGACGAGATCCACGAGCGCTACATCGGCAGCAAGGAGTTCTCCAACCTGCCGCGCAAGTTCAAGACCGCGATCTCCGGCTCGCCGGTCCAGGACGTGGTGCACGAGATCAACGACATCGCCTTCGTCGGCGTGGACCACCCCGAACACGGCCCCGGCTTCGACCTGTGGGTCGGCGGCGGGCTCTCCACCAACCCGCGGTTCGCCGAGCGCCTCGGCGCCTGGGTGCCGCTGGACGAGGTCCCCGACGTGTGGTCCGGTGTCATCGGGATCTTCCGCGACTACGGCTACCGCCGGCTGCGCACGCGTGCCCGCCTGAAGTTCCTGATGGCCGACTGGGGTCCGGAGAAGTTCCGCCGGATCCTGGAGGAGGAGTACCTCAAGCGCCCGCTGCTGGACGGGCCGCCGCCCGCCCAGCCGTCCGCCCGCTGGCGCGACCACATCGGGGTGCACGCCCAGCAGGACGGCCGCTTCTACGTCGGCTTCGCCCCGCGCGTCGGCCGGGTGGACGGCTCCACCCTGGCCAAGATCGCCGATCTGGCGGAGGCGCACGGCTCCGGCCGGGTGCGCACCACCGCCGAGCAGAAGATGATCGTCCTGGACGTCGAGCAGGACCGGGTCGCGTCGCTGACCGCCGGGCTGGAGGCCCTGGACTTCCAGGTGCACGCCTCGCCCTTCCGGCGCGGCACGATGGCGTGCACCGGCATCGAGTTCTGCAAGCTGGCGATCGTCGAGACGAAGGCGCGCGGCGCCGCGCTCATCGACGAACTGGAGCGCCGCATGCCGGACTTCGAGGAGCCGCTCTCCATCAACATCAACGGCTGCCCCAACGCCTGCGCCCGCATCCAGACCGCGGACATCGGCCTCAAGGGCCAGCTCATGCTGGACGCCGACGGCAACCAGGTCGAGGGCTACCAGGTGCACCTCGGCGGCGCGCTCGGGCTGGAGGCCGGCTTCGGCCGCAAGGTCCGCGGCCTGAAGGTCACCTCGGCCGAACTCCCCGACTATGTCGAGCGGGTGCTGGGCAACTTCCAGGAGGAGCGCGAGGACGGCGAGCGCTTCGCGACCTGGGCCGCCCGGGCGAGTGCGGAGTCGCTGTCATGAGCGGACGAGCGGCCCCGTTCTACTGCCCGTACTGCGGCGACGAGGACCTGCGTCCGCACGAGGCCGGCCACGGTGCCTGGGAATGCGCGTCCTGCAACCGGGCGTTCCAGCTGAAGTTCCTGGGCCTGCTGGCCCAGGGGCTCCGGCGTGACGATGCGGGAGGGGACGGGACATGACGGAGACCCTGCAAGCGGCCGAACTCACCGACGAGGCCCTGAAGGAGCTGGCCGAGCGGGCCGGACGCGAGCTGGAGGACGCCTCCGCCTCGGACGTCCTGGCGTGGGCGGCCGGCACCTTCGGCCGGCGCTTCTGCGTGACCTCCTCCATGGAGGACGCGGTCGTCGCCCACCTGGCCTCCCGGGTGCTGCCCGGTGTGGACGTCGTCTTCCTGGACACCGGCTACCACTTCGAGGAGACCATCGGCACCCGGGACGCGGTCGAGGCCGTGATGGACGTCAACCTCATCACGCTGACGCCGCGCCAGTCGGTGGCCGAACAGGACGCCGCGTACGGGCCGAGGCTGCACGACCGTGACCCCGACCTGTGCTGCGCCCTGCGCAAGGTGAAGCCGCTGGAGGAGGGGCTGACGGCGTACGCGGCCTGGGCGACCGGGCTCCGCCGCGACGAGTCGCCCACCCGGGCGGCCACCCCGGTCGTGGGCTGGGACGAGAAGCGCCGCAAGGTCAAGGTCTCCCCCATCGCCCGCTGGTCCCAGGACGACGTGGACGCCTACGTCGCCGAACACGGCGTGCTGACCAACCCGTTGCTGACGGACGGCTACGCCTCCGTCGGCTGCGCGCCCTGCACCAGGCGGGTGCTGGAGGGCGAGGACGCGCGGGCCGGCCGCTGGGCCGGGCGCGGCAAGACCGAATGCGGGCTGCACGGCTGATGACGACTGATCAGGAGATATCGATGAGCGTGACGGAGACGGGAGCGACCGTCTGGCTCACCGGTCTGCCGAGCGCGGGCAAGACGACCGTCGCGTACGAGCTGGCGGGCCGGCTGCGCGCCGACGGGCACCGGGTCGAGGTGCTCGACGGTGACGAGATCCGGGAGTTCCTCTCCGCGGGGCTCGGTTTCTCGCGCGAGGACCGGCACACCAACGTCCAGCGGATCGGCTTCGTCGCCGAACTGCTCGCCGCCAACGGCGTGAAGGTCCTCGTCCCGGTCATCGCCCCCTACGCCGACAGCCGCGACGCGGTGCGCAAGCGCCACCGGCAGGAGGGCACCGCGTATCTGGAGGTGCACGTCGCGACGCCGGTCGAGGTGTGCTCCGAGCGGGACGTGAAGGGCCTGTACGCCAAGCAGGCCGCGGGCGAGATCAGCGGTCTCACCGGGGTCGACGATCCCTACGAGGCCCCCGAGACACCGGATCTGCGCATAGAGTCCCACCGGCAGACCGTGCAGGAGTCCGCAGCGGCGCTTCGTGCGCTGCTCACCGAGAGGGGCCTGGCGTGAGCACCGTCGCCACCGTGCCGGGAGGCACCGTCAACCCGTACGCGCTGAGCCACCTGGACTCCCTGGAGTCGGAGGCGGTGCACATCTTCCGCGAGGTCGCGGGGGAGTTCGAGCGGCCGGTGATCCTCTTCTCCGGCGGCAAGGACTCGATCCTGATGCTGCACCTCGCGCTGAAGGCGTTCGCGCCGGCCCCCGTCCCCTTCACGCTGCTGCACGTGGACACCGGGCACAACTTCCCCGAGGTCCTCGACTACCGCGACCGCACGGTCGAGAAGCACGGGCTGCGCCTGCACGTGGCGTCGGTCCAGGAGTACATCGACGCGGGCAAGCTCCGTGAGCGCCCCGACGGCACCCGCAACCCGCTGCAGACGGTCCCCCTCACCGAGGCCATCCAGCAGCACCGCTTCGACGCCGTGTTCGGCGGCGGGCGGCGCGACGAGGAGAAGGCCCGGGCCAAGGAGCGGGTGTTCTCGCTCCGCGACGAGTTCTCCCAGTGGGACCCCCGGCGCCAGCGCCCCGAGCTGTGGCAGCTCTACAACGGCCGGCACGCCCCCGGCGAGCACGTCCGGGTCTTCCCCCTCTCCAACTGGACCGAGCTCGACGTCTGGCAGTACATCGAGCGCGAGGGCATCGAGCTCCCGGAGATCTACTTCGCCCACGAGCGCGAGGTCTTCAGCCGTTCCGGCATGTGGCTCACCGCGGGCGACTGGGGCGGCCCCAAGGAGCACGAGACGGTGGAGACCCGCCGGGTGCGCTACCGCACGGTCGGCGACATGTCCTGCACCGGCGCGGTCGACTCCGACGCCACCACCCTGGACGCCGTGATCACCGAGATCGCCGCCTCCCGCCTCACCGAGCGCGGCGCCACCCGCGCCGACGACAAGATGTCCGAGGCCGCGATGGAGGACCGCAAGCGCGAGGGCTACTTCTGAGGGCACCGGGTGCGGACGGGCCGGGGCCGCGTCCCCGGTTCAGCCCCACCCGCCGCCGCTCGGCACGGCTCCCCCGCCGCGCCTCCCCCGCGCCCTGCCCGCCCTGTGCCGCACGGCACCGGACCTCGCTCCCCGACCCGGCCTGATCCACACGAGAGGCCCGCCATGACCACCACCACCGAGCAGCTCTCGGCCACCACCCTGCTGCGGTTCGCCACCGCCGGATCCGTCGACGACGGGAAGTCCACCCTCGTCGGCCGGCTGCTGCACGACTCCAAGTCGGTCCTCACCGACCAGCTGGAGGCCGTCGCGCTGGCCTCCACCAACCGCGGCCAGGAGGCGCCCGACCTGGCGCTCCTCACCGACGGGCTGCGCGCCGAGCGTGAGCAGGGCATCACCATCGACGTGGCCTACCGCTACTTCGCCACGCCGCGGCGCCGGTTCATCCTCGCCGACACCCCCGGCCACGTGCAGTACACCCGGAACATGGTCACCGGCGCGTCCACCGCGGAGCTGGCCGTCGTCCTGGTCGACGCCCGCAACGGCGTGGTGGAGCAGACCCGCAGGCACGCCGCGGTCGCCGCCCTGCTGCGGGTCCCGCACGTCGTCCTCGCCGTCAACAAGATGGACCTCGTGGACTACGCGGAGCCCGTGTTCGCCTCGATCGCCGAGGAGTTCACCGCGTACGCCGCCTCGCTCGGCGTCCCGGAGATCACCGCGATCCCGATATCGGCGCTGGCCGGCGACAACGTCGTGGAGCCCTCCGCCCACATGGACTGGTACGGCGGCCCGACCGTCCTGGAGCACCTGGAGACGGTGCCGGTCAGCCACGACCTGACCGCGTGCCACGCGCGTTTCCCCGTGCAGTACGTGATCCGCCCGCAGACCGCGGAGAACCCGGACTACCGGGGCTACGCCGGTCAGATCGCCGCCGGGGTGTTCCGGGTCGGTGAGACCGTCTCGGTGCTGCCGTCCGGGCGGACCACGACGATCGAGGGGATCGACGCGCTCGGCGAGAGCGTGGAGCTCGCCTGGGCCCCGCAGTCGGTGACGCTCCGGCTGGCCGACGACATCGACGTGTCGCGCGGTGACCTGATCGCCCCGGCGGACGACGCCCCCGCCGTCACGCAGGACGTCGAGGCGACCGTCTGCCACGTGGCCGACCAGCCGCTCACCGTGGGCCAGCGGGTGCTGCTCAAGCACACCACCCGTACGGTCAAGGCGATCGTCAAGGACATCCCGTCGCGGCTCACGCTGGACGACCTCTCCCAGCACCCGGCCCCCGGCCGGCTGGTGGCCAACGACATCGGCCGGGTCGTGGTGCGCACCGCCGAGCCGCTGGCGCTCGACGGCTACGCCGACTCACGGCGCACCGGATCGTTCCTGCTGATCGATCCCGCCGACGGCACGACGCTGACGGCCGGGATGACGGGTGCCTCGTTCGCCGCCGCCCATGACGGCGGGACGGACGCGGACACCTCCGCCGAGGACGCGGAGTGGGACTTCTGATGACCGGCGACTTCTTCTCGACCTTCGCGAAGGAGGGCGGCCGCGTCGGCAGCGGCGCCCTGGGCAGTGGCCAGGGCGGGGTCGGGCGATGTGCGTGATGACGTACGCGCACTGCCTGCGCGCCCGCTCGCACCACCCGCACCGCCCGTGCGGACGAAGACCCGCCGACCGCCCGGCCGCGCCACCCGACTCCCGGGGGGCGTGAGCACCGGGCCGACGAGAGGAAAGCCTCCCGTGCCTGCCAGCCGTACCACCTTCCGCCGTGGCCTCGCCGCTGCCGCCGCCCTGCCGCTGCTCGCCCTGGCGGCCACCGCCTGCGGCTACGGCTCCCAGGCGGAGGGGGACGACGCCGCGAAGCCGAACGCCTCCGCCGGGGGGAAGAAGCTCTCGGCGGACACCGTGAAGATCGGCTACTTCCCGAACCTCACGCACGCCACCGCCCTGGTCGGTATCCAGGAAGGGCTCATCGCCAAGGAGCTGGGGGGCACCACGGTCACGCCCTCGACGTTCAACGCGGGGCCCTCCGAGATCGAGGCGCTGAACGCCGGTTCGATCGACATCGGCTTCATCGGCCCCTCGCCCTCGATCAACGGCTACAGCAAGTCCCAGGGCCAGAGCCTGCGCATCATCGGCGGTTCGGCCTCCGGCGGCGTGAAGCTCGTCGTCGACCCGAAGAAGATCAAGTCCGTGGACGACCTCAAGGGCAGGAGGATCGCCACCCCGCAGCTCGGGAACACCCAGGACGTGGCGTTCCTGCACTGGATCGCCGAGAAGGGCTGGAAGGTCGACGCGCAGAGCGGCAAGGGCGACGTCTCCGTGGTCCGCTCGGACAACAAGGTGACTCCGGACGCCTTCAAGGCCGGTTCCCTGGACGGCGCCTGGGTCCCTGAGCCGACCGCGTCGAAGCTGGTCGCCGAGGGCGGCAAGGTCCTGCTCGACGAGTCGACGCTGTGGCCGGACGACAAGTTCGTCATCACGAACATCATCGTGTCGCAGAAGTTCCTCTCCGCGCACCCGGACGTCGTCGACGCCGTGCTGCGGGGCACGGTGAAGACCAACAAGTGGATCAACGCCAACCCGGCCGAGGCGAAGGCCTCGGCCAACGCGGCGCTGGAGAAGCTGAGCGGCAAGGCGCTGCCCGCCGAGGTCCTGGACCCGGCGTGGGAGTCCATCCAGATCACCGACGACCCGCTGGCCGCCACGCTCCAGGCGCAGGCGGACCACGCGGTGGGGGCGGGCCTGCTGGAGAAGCCCGACCTCAAGGGCATCTACGACCTGAGGCCGCTGAACAGGATCCTCGCGGCCGAGGGGCAGCCCGAGGTCGCCGACGCCGGTCTCGGCGCCGAGTGACCACCCGACCGCACCAGCTTCCCTGAAGACTCCCAGGAGGTGACGACCATGGCGACCACCACCCTCACCAAGGCCGAGGACCGTGCAGCGGTCGAGCACGCCGCTCGTCTCCGGCACGTGTCCAAGTCCTTCGCCGGACCCGCGGGGCAGCAGCTCGTCCTGGACGACATCACGCTCGATGTCGCTCCGGGTGAGTTCGTCACCCTCCTGGGAGCCTCCGGCTGCGGCAAGTCCACACTGCTCAATCTGGTGGCCGGGCTCGACCGCCCGACCTCGGGGTCCATCGAGACCCCCGGCGGGCGGCCCGCCCTGATGTTCCAGGAGCACGCCCTCTTCCCGTGGCTCACCGCGGGCAAGAACATCGAACTGGCCCTGCGTCTGCGCGGTGTGCCGAAGCCGGACCGCCGCCCGGAGGCGGAGCGGCTGCTCGAACTCGTGCGCCTCGGCGGGGCGTACGGGAAGCGGGTGCACGAGCTCTCGGGCGGCATGCGCCAGCGGGTGGCGATGGCCCGTGCGCTCGCCCAGGACAGCCGGCTGCTGCTGATGGACGAGCCGTTCGCCGCGCTCGACGCCATCACCCGTGACGTGCTGCACGACGAACTGACCCGGATCTGGCACGAGACGAACGCCTCCGTCCTCTTCGTCACCCACAACGTGCGCGAGGCGGTGCGGCTCGCCCAGCGCGTCGTCCTGCTGTCCTCGCGTCCCGGCCGGATCGCCCGGGAGTGGACGGTCGGCATCGAGCAGCCGCGCCGCATCGAGGACACCGCCGTGGCGGAACTGTCCGTCGAGATCACCGAAGAACTGCGTGGGGAGATCCGCCGCCATGGCCAGCACTGAGACGAAGGCCGACGACCTGGCAGGGCTCGAAGCGGGCCTGGACGCCCTCGACGCCGTACAGGTGCGCCGGACCCCGGCCCGCGAGGTCCTGCTCGGCAAGGTCCTGCCGCCGGCCGTCGCGGTCGTGCTGGTGGTCCTCGTCTGGCAGGTGCTGGTCTGGGCGAAGGTCACCGACGACTACAAGCTGCCGCCGCCGGCCGCGGTCTGGAACAGCCTGACGGACATGTGGCTGCAGGGCACCCTGCTGGAGGTCGTCTGGACCAGTGTGTCGCGCGGCCTGTTCGGCTTCGTGCTGGCCGTCGCCATCGGCACCCCGCTGGGCCTGCTGGTCGCGCGGGTGAAGGTGGTGCGCGCGGCGATCGGCCCGATCCTGTCCGGTCTGCAGTCCCTGCCCTCGGTGGCCTGGGTGGCACCGGCCGTGATCTGGCTCGGGCTCAACGACTCGATGATGTACGCGGTGATCCTGCTCGGCGCGGTCCCCTCGATCGCCAACGGCCTGGTCTCCGGGGTCGACCAGGTGCCGCCGCTGTTCCTGCGCGCGGGCCGCACGATCGGCGCGACGGGCCTGCGCGGCACGGTCCACATCGTCCTGCCGGCGGCGCTGCCCGGTTATCTGGCGGGTCTCAAGCAGGGCTGGGCGTTCTCCTGGCGCTCCCTCATGGCCGCCGAGATCATCGCCTCGTCGCCCGATCTGGGCCTGGGGCTCGGCCAGTTGCTGGAGAACGGCCGGAACAACTTCGACATGCCGGGGATCTTCCTGGCCATCCTGCTCATCCTGTTCGTCGGCATCGCGATCGACCTGCTGATCTTCAGTCCGCTGGAGCGGCGGGTGCTGCGCAGCCGTGGCCTCCTGGTCAGGAGCTGATGCCCGTGGCCGCCCCGGTCCTCCTCGTCGTCGCCCACGGCAGCCGCGATCCGCGGCACGCGGCGACCGTGCACGCGCTCACCGCGCGCGTGCGGTCGCTGCGGCCCGGCCTGCGTGTGGAGACCGGCTTCCTGGACTTCAACGCTCCGACCGTGCCCCGGGTGCTGGAGCACCTGGCCGCGGACGGGGAGACCGGGGTCGTCGCACTGCCGCTGCTGCTGACCCGGGCCTTCCATGCCAAGTCGGACATCCCGGCGGTGCTCGGGGAGGCCCGGAGCCGGCTCCCCCGGCTGCGGATCCGGCAGGCGGACGTCCTCGGTCCGTCGCCGCTGCTGAACGAGGCGCTGGAGGGGCGGCTGCGGGAGGCCGGGATCGCCCCCGGGGACCGGGCGTCGACCGGGCTGGTCCTGGCCTCCGCGGGCTCCGGCGATCCGGAGGCGGTCACCGTGATCGACGGGGTCGCACAGCGGCTGCGGGACTCCGGCTGGGGAGCGGTGCGGCCCGCGTTCGCCTCGGCGGTCACGGCCGGCGGCCCGCCCCGCACCGCCGACGCGGTGCGCGCCCTGCGGGCCGGGGGCGCGCGGCGGGTGGCGGTGGCCCCGTACGTCATCGCACCCGGCCGCCTCCCGGACCGTATCGCCGCGGGCGCCGAGGAGGCCGGGGCCGAGGTGCTGGCCGGTGTGCTCGGTCCGTCCCCCGTGCTCGCCCGGCTGCTGCTGGACCGGTACGACGAGGCGTGTGCTCCCGTGTCCGGGGCGCTGAGCGCCTGACGGACGGGGTGGTCAGGACTCCGCGTCGACCAGGGCGGTGAGTTCGGCCACGGTCATCGACCCGGCGGCGCGCCGTTCCCGGGCGAGGGTGTTCACGGTGCGCCGCAGCACGTCGTTGACCGGGGTCGGTATGCCGTGCAGCCGGCCGAGCAGGGCGATCTCGCCGTTCAGGTAGTCGGCCTCGATGGTGCCGGTGCCCCGGGTGAGGCTCTGCCAGGACGAGCCGCCGGTCCGCCGGGAGCCGTCGTACGGGTCGAAGCGGATCTTCCCGTCCCGGGCGGTGGCCTGCTCCGCGCTCCCCACGGGATCCACCCCGGCTGCCGCGAGCACCGCACGTCCCTCCGTCCGGGCCCGGTCGAACAGGGCGAACGCCTCGGGGCCGTCGAGCACCCCGGTGGCCGCCTCGATCGCGTTGGCGAGGTTGGAGAGCAGCTTCGCGTACTTCCAGCGCATCACGTCGGGGACGACGGGCGCCTCCAGCCTGGCCCCGCTCCAGTCCGCGGCGATCGCCCGCACGGTGTCGTCGGTCCCGGACGGGTAGCGGCCGAGGTGCAGGATGCCGGTGAGCGGGGCGCCGGCGGCGACGACCCGGCCCGGCTCCAGGAAACCGGCGGGGAGGTAGACGCAGCAGCCGTAGACACGGTCGAAGCGGCGCAGGGCCAGGCGTTCGCCCTCGACGCCGTTCTGCGCGCAGACCACGGGCAGCCGCTCCCCCGCCGTTCCGCCGCCCGCCACCGGCCGGGCGCTCCACGCGTCGAGCGCCGCGACGGCGTCCTGTGTCTTCACGGCGAGCACCAGCACGTCGTCCGGCCGCAGGTCCAGTGCCGCCGGGCCGTCGACGACGGGGAGGCGGTGGATCCGGGTGCCGTCGGAGGTGGTGAGGGTCAGTCCGTTCTCGCGCAGGGCCGTGTACTGCGTGCCCCGGGCGACCAGGACCACGGAGTGGCCCGCCTCGGCGAGCCGCCCGCCCAGGGCGCCGCCCACGGCACCCGCTCCCACGATGATGTAGCGCATGCCCGTGAGCCTGGCACAGCGCCCGCCTCCACGGAACCGGGTACGGCAACGGGTACGGCAACGGGCCGCGCTCGGGAGAGCGCGGCCCGCCGACGGGTGGTGCGTGGGGTGTCCTAGAAGACGCTGACGCCGTAGGCGCTGAGCGCCTCGGTCACCGGCTGGAAGAACGTGGTGCCACCGGAGCTGCAGTTGCCGCTGCCGCCCGAGGTGAGGCCCAGCGCCGTGGAGCCGGAGAAGAGCGGGCCGCCGCTGTCACCGGGCTCGGCGCAGACGTTGGTCTGGATGAGGCCGGAGACGATGTCGCCGCCGCCGTAGTTCACCGTGGCGTTGAGGCCGGTGACGCTGCCGCTGTGCACGCCGGTGGTGGAACCGCTGCGCCTGACGGACTGGCCCACGCTGGGGTTACCGGCGGACGTGATGTCCTGGTAGCTGCCGTTGTAGAGGTAGACCCGGCCGTCGGCCGCCGCCGAGTTGGAGTGGCGGATCAGCCCGTAGTCGTTGCCCGGGAAGCTGGATCCGGCCCTCGTGCCGAGGGTGGTGCTCTGGCCGGAGTTGGTGTACCAGGTGCTGCCGATCTCGGTGCAGTGCCCGGCGGTCAGCGCGTAGTAGGTGCTGCCGCTGCGGACGTTGAAGCCGAGGGAGCAGCGCCCGCCGCCGGCGTAGATGGCCTCGCCGCCCGCGATGAGCTTGTTGAACGTGCCCTCGGTGTGCTTGATGTCGGCCTTCGCGCCCGAGTCGGTGACCGACTTCTTGATCGTGGCGATCTCGGAGGCGGTGACCGAGCTGTCGACGGTCACGACGACCTTGCCGGTGCTCGCGTCGGTGTACCAGGCGGTACCCGCGACGTCGGCGGCACGGACCGACGAACTGGCGTCGGCCAGTTCGGCCTTCGTCACGGTGGTGTCCGGTGCGGCCTGGGCGACCGCGGTGGGTGCTGCAAGCGCCACGGCGGTGACCAGGCCAGAGGTGGCGGCGATGAGGCGAGCGCGTCTGGAGAGGGAGCCGAGGGGAGCAAAGCGCTTGAAGGTCACAGGATCCTCCGTCTTTGGGGGGTGTCCGGTCCGCTGGGTGGGCGGACTGAGTCGCACGGCTGTCCTCGACCGGGGTTCTGGTCGTGGACCTGCCAACCGCACGCCGAGAATCCTTGACTCCGCTTGCGTCCCTGACAAGGCCGCCTTCCGGACCCGGACGGAGAGTGGCGGATAACGGACCATGAACGCCGTCGTGCCCGCGGGTGTCCTCCGAACGCCGGCGTCCGCTCATCGAACGGAGGGGGTCTGCGAATTGCAGCAAAGCGTGAAGCGGGCGGAGGACATCGGCACCTGTCTACGCGCATCGCGTTCACACACACTCCGGGCGCCCGGCAGAAGCGCGTACGAGAGTGCCGCCGGCCCGCACCGGGCACCCCCGCACCCCGCGCGTTCAGGCGCTTTACCAGCGTTTTGCCGAGGGCTCCAGTTGGCCGGAATTCGCCCTTCCGGCGAGAATCGGCCGGACCCCGGACACGGAGAAGACCGGAGCGGCACTCTTGCGACGCCGCTCCGGCGTGTGCTGCGGGAGGGTCCCGACGAGCCGGCGGGGCCCCGGGCTCAGACCTCGGAGAGGGATTCGGCGACGAACGGCGTGGCCTGGTGGAAGTAGAGCAGCCAGCCGTTTTCGGTCAGCCGCCACAGGGAGCTGCGGTGCGAAGACCGCCCCCGGGACTCCGTGTCGAAGGTGAGGTGCACCAGGTCGGCGGCGAGCTGTTCGCCCCTCATCCGGGACGCGGTGAGGGGTCCGGGGCGCGGCGCGCCGGGAGCCGTGAGCATGGCGATGATCGTGTCCCGCACCCAGAGCCGGCCGCTGGAACCGATCTCCCGGAAGTCGGGGTGCAGCAGCGTGTCGAGAAGGTCCGCGGAGGCCCGGACCGCGGGATCGAGGAGGCGGAGCTCCCCCTCGATGGCGGTGGCCACGGCCGGCGAGGGGTCAGTCACGCGTCATCTCCACGAGCTTGAGCACGGTGTTCCAGTTGCGGCTGGTGGCGACCAGGCCCCGGGTGACGGCGGGGCGTCCGAGCGCCACCGCCAGCTTGGAGCGCCCGAGCCCGTCGGGCGCGTACAGGTAGAGGGCGCGGTCCCCCAGCCGGAACTCCTCGGGAAGGAAGTCCTCGGCGTCGAGCGGGGCGAAGCGCGCGGCCTCGACGGCCCGGTCGAAGTAGGTGACGTGCAGCTGCCTGCCTTCGAGCGTGGCGGCGGGGAAGGGGCAGGCGTCGGCCACGGCCGCGAGATAGGCGGCCGAGCGGACGAGGCAGTCGACCGGGAAGCCGAACCGGTCCTCGATCGCCCGCTCCAGCTCCGCGGCCAGGGCGCCCTCGTCCTCCGAGGCGCTGCGGAAGGCGGCGTTGCCGCTCTGCAGGTGGGTGGCGACGCCCTCGTGGCCCAGCTCCCCGAGCAGCTCGCGGAGCTCCGCCATCGGGACCCGGCGGTGGCCGCTGACGTTGATCCCCCGCAGCAGCGCCGCGTACCTCGTGCTCATGCGCCCACTGTAGGCCCTGACTTCCGGGGCGCGCCGTACGCCCGCGGGGCGGGGCACGCGGTGTCCGGTGCGTGCGACCGCCCGGCGGAAGAGCGTCCATGCACGGGGCGCACCCGGACGGTTCCGACGACGCGGCGGGTGTCACGGGCCGGGCGCCGCGGGCGTCACGGGCCGGGCGTCATGGGCGCCGCGGGCGTCACGGGCCGCGCGTCATGGGCGCCGCGGGCGTCACGGGCCGCGCGTCATGGGCGCCGCGGGCGTCACGGGCCGGGCGAGATCATGGGGACGGGCCCGGGGGCGGGCCCGGACGGCAGGAGGCCGCCGCGCCCCGTGGGGGAGGGCGCGGCGGCCTGGTGCTCGCTCAGCCGGTGGGGCCGGTCACTCCACGATCTTCAGGAGCTTGTTCGCCGTGCCCTCGGTCGCGTCGGAGATCGCGTCCGGGGTGGCTCCCTCGGTGAGCGCCGTGGCGACCTGGTCGGGAGTGGCGTCGGGGTGTCCGCCGAGGTAGACGGCCGCGGCGCCGACGACGTGCGGGGTCGCCATGGACGTGCCCGAGATGGTGTTGGTGGCGTCGTCGCTGTCGTTCCAGGCCGACGTGATGTCCGAGCCGGGAGCGTAGAGGTCCACGACGGAGCCGTAGTTCGAGAACGAGGACTGCTCGTCGTCCACCGTGGACGAGGCGACGGTGATGGCCTCGGGGACACGGGACGGGGAGCCCTCGCCCGCGTCGCTCGACTCGTTGCCCGCGGCGACCCCGAAGGTGACACCGGAGGCGATGGCCTTCTCCACGGCGGCGTCGAGCGCCGGGTCGGCGCCCCCGCCCAGGCTCATGTTGGCGACCGACGGGCCGTCGTGGTTCTCGGTGACCCAGTCGATGCCCGCCACGACCTGCTCGGTGGTGCCGGAACCCGAGTCGTCCAGGACCCGTACGGCGACGATCTTCGCCTTCTTGGCGACACCGTGCGCGGCACCGGCGATGGTCCCGGCCACGTGGGTGCCGTGCCCGTTGCCGTCGTCCGCGTCGTCGTCGTTGTCCACGGCGTCGAAGCCCGAGGTGGCCCGGCCCTCGAAGTCCTCGTGGGTGACGCGGACCCCGGTGTCGATGACGTACGCGGTGACGTCACCGCCCGCGGCGTCCGGGTAGGTGTACGCGTCGTCACCGGCCGTCTCGGCCTGGTCGATCCGGTCCAGCCCCCAGGACGGCGGGTTGTCCTGCGTGGCGTCGATGTGGAACTTCTTGTTCTGGACGACCTTGGAGACGGCCGGGTCGGCGGCGAGCCGCCCGGCCTCGGTCTTCGAGAGCCCGCTGGCCGAGAAGCCGTTGATGGCCGACGAGTAGTTCCGCTGGAGCGTGCCGCCGTACTGCTTCGCCAGCGCGGCCTTGTCGGCCTTCTGGTCCAGCATCACGATGTAGCTGCCGGCGACGGCCGTCGCCGCGTCGGCGCCGTAGACGGTGCCCGTCGCGGGCGCCGTGGCGGCTCCGGCGAACGGGGTGGCGAGCAGGGTTACGCCGGCGGCCGCTGCCACGGCGGTGATCGAGGCGGTGAGCTTGAACGAACGGGTGCGCTTGTGAAGTGCCATGAAGAGGGGTCTCCTCGTCATTCTTTGTGGGGGGACGGGCCCTCGGCCGGAAGATCTCCGGGGGCTCGCTCGAAACACTGCTCGATTGACGCGCCCAGATCAAGAACTTCATGTAGCCGTCACGCACCCGGCAATCTTTCGACACAGAAAACCCGTGCAGTCCACCCCATGCAGGACAAAACGCCGATCGGCCTTTGCCCATGGGAACCCTCGCCTGTCGCCCGGACGGGTGAACATGCCCCGTTCCGGCCCTCCCGGCCTCGCACTCGGACGGTGCCGACGAGGGCGTCCGGCCGGCGTCAGCGCTGGTAGCGGGCCAGCACCCGGTTCCCGTCCTCGACCAGACGCTTCTTCAGCTCCCCGGTGCCGATGGCCCCGCTGTAGTACTCCTGGAGCGCCGGCGTGGCGACCTTGTCCTTCCACTCCGGGTAGCCCCGCACCGACTGGGCGGGAGCCGGGCGGAGCGCACGGGCGAGCGCGGTGCCCGTCGCCCAGCCGTTCTTCTCGGTGCGCAGGGCGGGGTCCGCCAGCGCCTCGGTGCCGGTCGGCAGCATCCAGTCGCCCTCTGCGAGTCGGACCATGTTCGCGGGGCGCAGCAGGAAGTCGATGAACCGCACGGCCTCCTCCCGGTGCGGGCTGTCCTCGGCGACGGACAGGGTCTGCGGGCTGACCCCCTGGGCGAGCCCGTCGTCGCCCGCCGGTGTGGGCAGCACCGTCCACCCGAAGCCCTCGGGAGCCTGCTCGACGACCTGCTGGCGGTAGGAGAAGCCCAGCGGGACCATGGCGTACCTGCCGCCGAAGAAGCCGGGCAGGGTGTCCGAACCCCCCATGCCGAGGGCCGGGCGGGCGGCGCTGCCGTCGGAGACCACCTGGTCCCGGACCGTGCCGGGCATGACGCCGTCGCCCTCGCCGAACCGGATCGCCACCTTGCCGTCGGCGCCGCGGTGGAAGAGCCGGCCGCCGGAGGAGAGGCCCAGGTTGAGAGTGACGGAGACCGGTTCCTTGAGCGGCCAGGCGATCCCGTGCGTCGCCTTGGTGGTGAGCTTCGCGGTCGCCTGCCGGAACTCGGACCAGCTCCAGGGCTTCCCGGGGGTCGGGATCCGGACACCCGAGGACGCGAGGAGCGCGGTGTTGGCGATCAGGACCCTGGGCTCCTGGAGGAAGGGGACCCCGTAGACCCCGCCGTCGAAGGTGGTGGACGCCCAGGACCGCCGGGGGATGTCGCGGGCCAGCCGGTCCGGCAGCAGGTCCCGCAGATCGGCGAGGTAGCCGCCGTACGCGAAGTCCGCGAGGTCGTCGGAGGCGTCGTGGATGATGTCGGGCGCCTCGCCGCCCTCGAAGGAGGTGAGCAGCTGGTCGTGGACGTTGTCCCAGCTGCCCTGGACGTAGTCCACCTGGATGTCCGGATGGGCGGCGTTCCACTCCCGTACGAGCCGCTTGTTGATGTCCACGGACTCCTTCTGCCAGGCGAGCGACTGGAAGCGGAGCCGGATCGTGCCGTCCGTGTCCGTGCCGCGGCCGCCCTCGCCCGAGCAGCCGGCCAGCAGGAGGGCGAGCGCGGTGGTCACCGCGGTGGCCAGGGCGGGCAGGCGCCGGCGGCGCATCAGCTCTTCACCGCCCCGGCCGTGAGGCCGCCGGTGAGGCGTCGCTGGATGACCGCGAAGAGGACGAGGGAGGGGAGGGTCGCGAGGAACGCGGCGGCGGCCAGCGGTCCGAGGTCGGCCACCCCCTCCGCGCCGAGGAAGTGGGTGAGCACGACGGGCAAGGTCTGTTTCTCCGGGGTCTTGAGCAGGACGAGCGCGAAGAAGAACTCGTTCCATGCGGTGATGAACGCGAAGAGTGCGGTGGCGACGATGCCCGGGGCGAGGAGCGGGGCGGTGACCGAGACGAGGATCCGCACCCGGCCCGCCCCGTCGACGGCGGCGGCCTCCTCCAGCTCGGGCGGCACCGCGCGGACGTAACCGGCGAGCATCCAGAGCGCGAAGGGCAGTGACCAGACGACGTACACCAGGATCAGCCCGCCGAGGGAGTTGATCAGGCGCAGGTTCTTGAGGACCAGGAACAGCGGGATGATCACCAGGACGAACGGGAAGGCCTGGCTGACGACGACCCATCCGGTGGCCGCCGCGGACAGCCGGCCCCGGTGGCGGGCCATCACATAGGCCATCGGCGTGGCGATGAGGACGGCGATCAGGGCGGCGCAGAGCGCGGCGGTCAGCGAGTTGGCCGCGGCCCGGAGCAGCGGCTGTTCGTCGAAGGCCTGCCGGAAGTTGTCCAGCGTCGGGTCGGCGGGGATCCAGGTGGGGTGCAGCGAGCCGAGCTCTCGGGCCGGTTTGAAGGCGGTGGACAGCAGCCAGAGGAGGGGGAACCCCAGGAAGGCGAGGTAGCACAGCAGCGCGGCGTACTGTCCGGCGCGCGCGGTCCTGCCGGGACGGAGGCTCACGCGTCCTCACCTCCCCGGAGCCGGCCGGCGAGGTACACGGCGAGGAGCACCGAGACGACGGCGACCATCACACATCCCATCGCGGCGGCGTAGCCGAACTGTCCGTAGCGGAAGGCCTCTTCGTAGGCGAAGAGCATGGGCAGCCGGGTGCGGCCGCCCGGTCCGCCGCTGGTCAGGACGTAGACCAGGGCGAAGGAGTTGAAGTTCCAGATCAGGTTGAGCGCGCTGATGGCGAGCGCCACCGGTCTGATGGCGGGCCAGGTGACGGTGCGGAAGCGGCGCCAGGCGCCGGCCCCGTCGAGGGCGGCCGCCTCGTGGAGCTCGTGCGGGGTGTTCTGCAAGCCGGCCAGCAGGGCGACGGTGGTCTGCGGCATGCCGGCCCAGACGCCGACGACGATCACGGCGGGCAGCGCGGTGGCGAGCCCGGTCAGCCAGTCCCTGCCGTCGCCCAGTCCCAGGTCGCGGAGGGTCTCGTTGAGGATGCCGGCGTCCGGGTGGTAGACGAGGCGCCACATGATGCCGACGACGACTTCCGGCATGGCCCAGGGGACGATCGCGAGCGCCCTGGCCAGCCAGCGCATCCGCAGGTCCGCGTGGAGCAGCAGTGCGAGGCCGAGGGCCAGCACGAACTGCGGGACGGTGACCCCGACCGCCCACAGCAGGCCGATCCGGAACGAGTCCCAGAACAGGGTGTCGTGCAGCAGGTCCTGGAAGTTGAGGGCGCCGACCCACCGGGTGGAGCGGGTACGGCCCGACTGGGCGTCGGTGAAGGCCAGCCCGATGCCGTAGAGCAGGGGGCCGACGCTGAGGATCAGGATCGGGATCAGCGCGGGCAGCACCAGGAACCAGGTGGCCCCGTCGCGCCGGCGGCCCCCGGCCGGTCCGCCCCGTCCCGGCCCGCCCGGTCCGTCCGGCGCGCCTGCGCGCCCGGACCGCGCCGTTGCGGTCGCCAGTGTCATGAATTCGACCCCTTTGCCTCTTCGGATCGGTTTCATCCCTGTATCGCGGCCCGCGCGGCCCCCGTCATCGTGCTGACGGGCCGCCCGTTCGTCAAGGTGGGCTGCGGGAATGAGAAAATCGGGCCATGGACGAGATGCGCGCACGCGAGGTACTCACCGCCGCCGGACTGCCCGGTGCGGCGGAGCTCCTGGCGCTGGGCGAGAACGCGGTGTTCGCCGTCGGCGACCTGGTGGCCAAGATCGGCCGGGACGCCACGCACCACCCGGAGCTGCGGGAACGCGCCGAGCGCGAGGTCGCCGTCGCCCGGTGGCTGGCCGCCTCGGGCGTCCCCGCGGTCCGGGCCGCGGAGCCCGGGACCCGCCTGGTGGAGGGACACCCGGTCACCCTGTGGCACCGGCTGCCGGACGCCGTCCGCCCGTCCGAACCGCGCGATCTGGCCCCGCTGCTCACCCGGGTGCACGCACTGCCGCCGCCCGAGGGCTTCACGCTCCCCCGCCGCGAGCTGCTGGGCGGCGTCGAGCGCTGGCTGCGGCTCGCGGGCGACGCGATCGACCCGGCCGACGCGGACTACCTGCGCGGCCGGCGCGACGGCTTCGCCAAGGCCGCGGCGGCCCTGGCACCGCACCTGCCGCCGGGGCCGGTCCACGGCGACGCGCTCCCCCGCAACGTCCATGTCGGTCCGGACGGCCCGGTGCTCGTCGACCTGGAGACCTTCTCCGCCGACCTGCGCGAGCACGACCTGGTCGTCCTCGCGCTCTCCCGCGACCGGTACGGCCTGCCCGCCGACGCCTACGACGCCTTCACCGAGGCCTACGGCTGGGACGTACGGACATGGGAGGGATGCGCGGTGCTGCGCGGTGCGCGGGAGACGGCGAGCTGCGCCTGGGTCTCCCAGCACGCACCGGCGAACCCCCGGGCGCTGACGGAATTCCGGCGGAGGGTGGCGTCACTGCGCGAGGACGACGCCGAGGTCCGCTGGTACCCCTTCTGACCGCCGCTCGGGGCAACCGGTCGCACCGGCGCCGCGCGAGGCCGCTGCGGACCGGCCCCGGCTCCGGGGCCGACGGGCCGGTGTCACCGGCTCCGGACCGACGGGCCGGAGGCGTGCGCCGCCTCCTCCTCCGCGGGCTCCCGCCGCCGCGGGACGAGCGGCCAGGCCGGTTCGACGACCGCGGCCGGGTCCGCGGTGCGCCGCAGGTAGGCCTGGAGGGAGAGCGACTGCTCGGCCGCCGCGCGCACCTGGAGGGTCTGCAGGTCGTCCAGCGCCATGGCGCCGACGGGCTGGTGCGCCTGCCCCATGCTCCGCACCACCCGGGCGGCGGCCAGGGCGTCCGCCCGTGCGTCGTGCGCGTCGTCGAGCCGCACCCCGTAGTGGGCGCACAGGGCGTGCAGGGCACGCTTCCCCTTGCGGTACCGGTCGACGTGCTTGTCGATCACCAGCGGGTCGATGACCGGCGAGGGCGTGCCGCCCAGCCGCTCGCTGACCGACTCGACGGCGTGCCGCCGGCACTCCCGGTCGAGCAGGGACAGGTCGTAGCGGGCGTTCATCACCACCAGCGGCGTCCCGGAGCGCAGCCCCTCGGTGACGGCACGGGTGATCTCCTCGACCGCGGTGGCGGCGGGCATCCCCTGCTCACGGGCCCGGCGGGTCGAGATGCCGTGGATCGCCGACGCCTGTTCCGGTATGGCGACGCCGGGATCGAGCAGCCAGGTGCGCTCCGCCGACACCGATCCGTCGGCCTCCAGCCGGACGACCGCCGCGGTCACGATGCGGTCGGTCTCGACGTCCGTCCCCGTGGTCTCCAGGTCGAACGCGAGCAGCGGCCCGCTGATCCAGCTCATCCCGTACCTTCCCTTCCGTGGTGCGTTCCCCCGAGTGACGACCACCTTCGCACGCGGCACTGACAGCGCCGGAGGGGACGTCAGGAGACGGGCCTGGAGTCGGTCCAGACCGACTCGAACTCCTCGCGGTAGGTCTCGAAGAGGCCGTGCTCGCTGTCCTGGCCCGCTCTGACCACGGCACGGCCCCCGCCGCGCAGCACCAGGACGGGCGCCTCCATGCCGCGGGCGCGGCGCAGGTACGGCTGGACGACCCCGACCGCGTCGGGCCCGTCCCCGTCGACCAGGTAGGCGGTGAAGCGCGGGGTCTCGTCGAAGACCTGGATCTGGAAGGCCCCCGGGTCGCGGAGCCTGGAGCGGACCCGGCGCATGTGGAGGATGTTCATCTCCACGGAACGGCTGAGTTCGCCCTTCTTGAGGCCCAGCTCGCGCTCCCTGCGCCTGACCGCGCTGGACGCCGGGTTGATGAACAGCAGCCGCACCCGGCAGCCCGACTCGGCGAGCCGGACCAGCCGGCGTCCGGAGAAGTTCTGCGTGAGGAGGTTGAGCCCTATGCCGATGGCGTCCAGCCGGCGCGCACCGCCGAACAGGTCCTCCGCGGGCAGCTGGCGTTGCAGCCGCACCCGGTCCGGATGGACGGAGACGACGTCGGCGTAGCGGTCGCCGACCAGCTCCTCCACGGCGTCCACGGGCAGCCGGTCGGCGGACGGGACGGCCGCGCCGCTGCCGAGGATCTCCAGCAGCCGGGCGGACGCCCGCTCGGCCTGGGCCAGGACGGCCTCGTTGAGCGCGCGGTTGCGGGAGACGACGTTGCGGGCCACCTCCAGCTCGTCGAGCGCCAGCTCGACCTCGCGGCGGTCATCGAAGTACGGCTCGAAGCAGGGCCAGTGCTGGACCATCAGCTCGCGCAGCTGCGGGAGCGTGAGGAAGCTCAGGACGTTGTCGTCGGCCGGGTCGAGCAGGTAGCCCTTGCGGCGCGACACCTCCCGGACGGCGACGGCGCGCTGCACCCACTCCTGTCCGGCGGGCCCGGCGGCGGCCACCACCCAGTCCTCGCCGTGCACCGGGTCGTAGATCGGCCGGATCACCGCGGAGACCACCGCGCGCAGCCGCTGCTCCACCAGATTCAGCCAGATGTACGCACGCCCGGCCCGCTGGGCGCGTGTGCGCACCTCGTTCCAGGCCTCCGCGCCCCAGTCCAGCTCGGCGCCGATCTCCATGGGCTGGGCGAGCGAGACGGCCCCCGGCGGGGCATCGGTCGGTTCCCCCTCGTGACCTGGGTCACCTGGGGGCAGCTCGAACCCTCCCGAGCTCACCCGCGTACCGCCTTCCACTCCCCCACCAACGATCAAGGAAGGGTACTCCGGGAGCGGGAGCCGGTGCAGCAGGATGCACAGGCTCCTTACTCAACTCCCCTATGTCGCAGGCTCGTTCCTTGCGGTGAGATCGGGTGGAGTGAGATGGTTCATAGTGATTGCGCACCCCCTGGCACGCCGCACGACGGGCACAGGAGCAGCCCGGCGGCCCGGACCCCCTGTCCGGGCGACACCGCGGTGTCCCAGGTTGACCGGCCCGGCGGGATCGCACGACGGCACCCGGCCGCACCGCTCGACGTACTAGGTCCAGGACCGTCTTTCGGGGAGTATCGGGGCGAAAACCCCCAGCACCCGGATCAGAAGTGGAAGAGTCCTATCTATGCAGGTCTGGCCGGGACACGCGTATCCGCTCGGCGCCACGTACGACGGCGCCGGAACCAACTTCGCGGTCTTCTCGGAGGCCGCCGACCGGATCGAGTTGTGCCTGCTGCACGACGACGGTTCGGAAACGGCGGTGGAGCTCCGGGAGACCGACGCCTTCGTCCGTCACGCCTATCTGCCCGGGGTGATGCCGGGGCAGCGCTACGGCTTCCGGGTTCACGGGCCCTACGAGCCCCGGTACGGGCAGCGCTGCAATTCGGCGAAACTGCTGCTCGACCCGTACGCCCGGGCGGTCTCGGGGCAGATCGAGTGGGGCGAGGCGGTGTACGGCTACCCGTTCGGCAGGCCGGACGAGCGCAACGACCTCGACTCGGCCCCGCACACGATGAGCTCGGTCGTGGTCAATCCGTACTTCGACTGGGGCGACGACCGCCGCCCGCGCACCGACTACCACCGCACGGTGATCTACGAGGCCCATGTGAAGGGCCTGACGATGCTCCACCCGGGCCTGCCCGAGGAGCTGCGAGGGACCTACGCCGGGCTCGCGCACCCCGCGGTGATCGCCCATCTGACGGAACTGGGGGTGACCGCGATCGAGCTGATGCCGGTGCACCAGTTCGTCCAGGACCACCGGCTCGCGGACGCCGGGCTGGCCAACTACTGGGGCTACAACACCATCGGCTTCTTCGCCCCGCACAACGCCTACGCCTCCTGGGGCGACCGCGGCGAGCAGGTGCTGGAGTTCAAGCAGGCGGTGAAGGCGCTCCACCAGGCGGGCATCGAGGTCATCCTCGACGTGGTCTACAACCACACCGCGGAGGGCAACCACCTCGGCCCGACGCTCTCGTTCCGCGGTCTGGACAACGCCTCGTACTACCGGCTGACCGAGGACCAGCAGTACTACATGGACACCACCGGCACGGGGAACTCCCTGCTGATGCGGTCACCGCACGTGCTCCAGCTGATCATGGACTCGCTGCGGTACTGGGTGACCGAGATGCATGTGGACGGGTTCCGCTTCGACCTGGCGGCGACCCTGGCGCGCCAGTTCCACGAGGTGGACCGGCTCTCCTCGTTCTTCGACCTGGTGCAGCAGGACCCGGTGGTCAGCCAGGTGAAGCTGATCGCCGAGCCCTGGGACGTCGGCGAGGGCGGCTACCAGGTGGGGAACTTCCCGCCGCTGTGGACCGAGTGGAACGGCAAGTACCGGGACACCGTGCGGGACCTGTGGCGGGGCGAGCCCCGGACCCTCGCGGAGTTCGCGGGGCGTCTCACCGGCTCCTCCGACCTCTACCAGGACGACGGCAGGCGCCCGCTGGCCTCGATCAACTTCGCCACCTGCCACGACGGCTTCACCCTGCACGACCTGGTCGCGTACAACGACAAGCACAACGACGCCAACGGCGAGGGCAACCGGGACGGCGAGAGCCACAACCGCTCCTGGAACTGCGGGGTGGAGGGCGAGACCGAGGACAAGGAGGTCCTGGAGCTGCGCAGCCGTCAGATGCGCAACTTCATCGCCACCCTGATGCTCTCCCAGGGCGTGCCGATGCTGAGCCACGGCGACGAGTTCGCGCGCACCCAGCGCGGGAACAACAACGGCTACTGCCAGGACAACGAGCTCTCCTGGGTCCACTGGCCGGACCCGGCCGCCGCCTCCCACGCGGAGGACGGCGACGAGGACGCCGCGGCCACGGACACCGGGCTGCTGGAGTTCACCCGGTCCATGGTCTGGCTGCGCCGCGACCACCCGGTCTTCCGGCGGCGGCGCTTCTTCCACGGCCGTCCGGTGGAGGGCACGCACGACGAGCTGTCCGACATCGCGTGGTTCACCCCGCGCGGGGACGAGATGACCCAGCGGGACTGGCAGGCCGCGCACGCCAAGGCCATGACGGTCTTCCTCAACGGCCACGCGATCTCCGAGCCGGGGCCCCGGGGCGAGCGGATCTCCGACGACTCCTTCCTGCTCCTGTTCAACGCCGGCGCCGAGACGCTGGAGTTCACCGTCCCGACGCATCACGGCCGGCAGTGGCAGGTCGTCGTGGACACGGCGATCCCGGACGGGGTGCCGCCCGGTGCGGGACCGAAGGTGTCCGCGGGTGAGCGGGTGACGCTGATCGGCCGCAGTCTGACGGTGCTCAAGCGTCCGGCGTAGGCCGTCGGGGTGACGGACACCGGCCCGGTGGGCGGGCGGGCCGGTGCCGGAGGGCCGGAAGGTGGGAGAGAGGCGCCCGGGTGGGTACGTACGAGTCCATGACGCCCACCGCCACGTACCGGCTCCAGCTCCAACCGGACTTCCCGTTCGCCGCCGCCGCCGAGGCCGTGCCGTACCTCGCCGGGCTCGGCGTCTCGCACCTGCACCTGTCCCCCGTGCTGGAGGCCGTGCCCGGCTCGGGGCACGGCTACGACGTCGTCGACCCCGGCACGGTGCGGTCCGAGCTCGGGGGTGAGGAGGGCCTGCGAGAGCTGGCCGGCACGGCACGCGCCCACGGTCTCGGCCTGATCCTCGACATCGTGCCGAACCACATGGCCGCGGCGCCCCGGTACAACACGGCGCTGTGGGAGGTGCTGCGGGAGGGGCCCGGGTCCCCCTTCGCCCGCTGGTTCGACATCGACTGGGCGGCGGGCGGCGGGAAGGTGCTGCTGCCGGTGCTGGCGGACCGGATCGGCGAGGTGTCGGACGCCTTCGAGCCGGGCACCCGGGACGACGGCTCCCCTGTGCTCCGCCACGGCGAGCTGGAGTTCCCGCTGCGCGAGGGCACCGCCCACCTCCCGCTGCCCGAGATGCTGGCCGCGCAGCACTACCGCCTCGCCTGGTGGCGGCTGGCCAGGACCGAGCTGAACTACCGCCGCTTCTTCACCGTCTCGGATCTGATCGGCGTCCGCGTGGAGCATCCCGAGGTGTTCGCCGCCACCCACGGCAAGGTCCTGGAGCTGGTCCGCGACGGGGTCGTCGACGGGCTGCGCATCGACCACCCGGACGGGCTGGCCGACCCGGCGGCGTATCTCGGGCGGCTCGGCGACGCCACCGGCGGGCGGTGGACGGTGGTGGAGAAGATCCTCACCGGTTCCGAGGCGCTGCCCGCCGGCTGGGCGGTCGCGGGGACGACCGGGTACGACGCGCTGCACCGGATCGACGGGCTGTTCACCGATCCGGCGGGTGCGGCGGATCTCCTGGGCCGCTACCGGGAATTCGCGGGGCCCGCGGGCGACCGCGGGGGCTACTGGACCGCGACCGTCCGGCGTGCGGCGTACCGCGTGGTCACCCATGAGCTGGCCGCCGAGACGGAGTGGCTGACCCGTCTCGCCGCCGAGGTCTGCGCGGCGGACCCCGCCCTGCGGGACCACGCGCCGTGGGCGCTCCGCACGGCGGTGCGCGAACTGCTGGTACGAGTGCCCGTGTACCGGCCGTACGTCACGGCGGGCGGTCCGCTCACGGAGGCCGCGGAGTCGGCGCTCCCGTCCGACGCGGTGCGGGACGCCAAGGCCGCGTTCACGGTCCCCCAGGAGGCGGATGCCGTCGACGTGGTGCGTGAGCTGGCCCTGGGCCGCCTCGGTGACGGTCCGGCGCAGGCGGCGTTCTGCGCCCGGTTCGCCCAGACGGCGTCGGCGCTGCACGCCAAATCGGTGGAGGACACGGCGTTCTACCGGTACGTCCCGCTGATCTCGGCGAACGAGGTGGGAGGCGACCCGGGGCGGCCGGCGGTCGGCCCGGAGGAGTTCCACGCCTTCTGCACCCGGGTCGCGCGGGACTGGCCGGCCACCGGCACGGTGCTGACCACTCATGACACCAAGCGCAGCGGGGACGTCCGGGCCCGCATCGCGGTGCTGTCCGAGTGCCCCGGGCGGTGGTCCTCACTGGTGGCGGAGCTGTCCGGGGCGGCACCGGTGGCGTCCCCCGACCCGCAACTGGCTTGGCAGGCCTGGCAGTCGGCGTACGGCTGCGCGGGGCTGCCCGCGGGCGAGACGGCGGGCCGGCTGGAGCCGGCGCTGCTGAAGGCCGTGCGGGAGGCCGGCCTGTTCACCAGCTGGACCGAGCCCGACCCGGCGTACGAGCGCGCGGTGACCGACTTCGTGGCGGCCGGTCCGGGCGCCGGCTCGGGTGCGGTGCGGTCGCTGCTGACCGGGTTCTCGGACGCGCTGGCCCCCTTCGTGCGGGCCAATGTGCTGGGTGCGGCGCTGGTGCACCTGACGATGCCGGGGGTGCCGGACCTCTACCAGGGCACGGAGCGGGAGTACATCGCGCTGGTCGATCCCGACAACCGGCGGCCGTTCGCCGGGGCGGCGGCCGGTGACGACGAGAAGGCCGCGCTGACCACCGCCGCGCTGCGGCTGCGCAGGGAGCGCCCGGAGCTCTTCGGGGAGTCGGGGACCTACGCCCCGCTGGCGGCAGACGGTCCGGCCGCCGCGCACTGTCTGGCGTTCGCCCGGTCCGGTGAGGTCGTCACGGTTGTGACCCGGCTGTCGCTGCGGCTCGACGAGGAGGGCGGCTGGCGCGACACGGAGCTGACGCTGCCCGGGGACGGTCCGTGGCGCGATCTGCTGGCGCCGGGACGGGAGTTCACGGGGCCCGTGGTCGCCGTGGCGGAGCTCTTCTCGGACCGGCCGGTGGCGCTGCTCGTCAGGGCTGCGGGCGCCGGGCGCTGACGGGGAACGGCCGGCGGTGGGGCCGCGCGCGGGTGTGCGGGCGTGCGGCGACGGCCTCAGGCCGGGGGCACCGGCGACGAGGCGGTGAGCAGGAAGGAGATCCGGCCGAAGCTCACCTGGTCGCCGTCGCGCACCACGACGGAGCCGACGACCCGCTGTCCGTTGACGCACGTGCCGTTCGTCGAGCCGAGGTCGCGCAGGATCCACCGGCTGCCGTGCGCGGTGAGCTCGGCGTGCATCCGGGACACCGTCTCGTGGCTCAGCCGGAGGCCGTTGCCCGGGTCGCGGCCGATGCGCAGCGGGTGCGGACCGGGCACGGGCAGCAGGAGTTTCGGCAGCCGCTCGGACTGCCACGCCCTGCGCAGCCGGGCCGGGAAGGCGGACACCCCGCCCACCGCGCGCAGCAGGCCGCGGGACCAGCGTCCGCCCGTGTCGAGGTCGGAGGTGAGCGCCTCCAGCTCCTCGGAGCGCCGGGCGGTGAGGGCGAGTTCCATGCGGCGGAGGAAGGTGTCGTGGGAGAGCTTCCCCTGTGCGGCGCCGTCTCTGAGCACACCGAGGGCGCGGTCGCGCTCGGCGTCCGAGAGCCGCGCGGGACACGTGGAGTGCTCGAAGGAGGACGTCACGGGACGATTGTCGGCCCGGGAGCCCCGGAGTGTCCAGACGATGCCCGTTTCCGCCCCCGCTGACCTGCGCGGCAGGGGATGAATGCCGCCCGCCGGAGGCCTGGTGGTTGCTATCCTCCGGCGCCGCCGCCGAACGGCGCGGCACCCCCGTCGAGGAGACTCCGTGACCCCTGCACCATCGGAACCGACCGTCCGTCCGCTCACCGGAGCGGACGAACTCGGTCTCTTCCGGCGCCTTTCCTACGTGCTCGACCACGAGCTCGCCGCCCAGGACGGTGTGGAGCGCATCCGGGCGGCGACGGACCTCGGCGACGTCCCCATGGCGACGTCGTTCGCGCGCCTGGGTCACGTCACCTTCGAGCGTGCCTTCGACATGGTGGGGGACCACTGAGAAAGCGGTGGACGCGAGGGGTCCTGGGGCCGTACCGTCGGCGCCCGGACACCCGCCCGGACAGGGAAGGAGGCGAGACCCGTGCGCGACCCCGGCACCACCCGCAGCACCACGATCACGCGCTCCCCGTCCGCCCGCAGGGCGGTGTCGGACTCGGTCTGACCGGGAGCGCTCGCCCCTCGTCACCGAGTCCCGGAGGACTTCCCATGACCGACCCGGTCATCCGTCCGCTCGTCCCGAGCGACACCCGTCTCTTTCACACGCTCCACGATCCCGGTCTCGTCGGCCGGTCCGCGTTCGGGCACCGCTGGGCCACCGTGGCCGACGGCGGTGAGTACCGCCCCGAGTGGACCTGGGTCGCCCTGCGCGACGGCGTCGTCGTCGCCCGGGCCGCCTGGTGGGGCGGTCCCGAGGACACCGAACCCGTCCTGCTCAACTACTTCGACTTCGCCGAGGGTGAGGACGCGGCGGGCACCGAACTGCTGCGCCGCGCCCCCTGGTCCGTCGAGTACGAACTGATCGTCCCTCCTGCCTGGCGTGCGGCCCCCGAGGTGCGGAAGGCCGCCTCGGCACGGATCGCGGCGGCCGAGGCCGCCGGGATGAAGCCGCTGGTCGAGCGCTACCGGTACGAGTGGACACCCGCGGACGGGCTGCCCGAGCGCCCCGGCCGGCTGGTGTTCCGCGAGGAACCCGACGACGCGGTGGTCCTGGACGTGCTGCGCCGCGTCCACTCCGTGACGCTGGACGCCCACGCGCGGCGCACCATCGCGGGCCCGGGCGGGCTGGAGCAGGCCGCCCGGGAGGAGCTGGACTTCTTCAACTGGTGCCCCTCGCCCCGCTCGTGGTGGCAGCTCGCCCACACCCCGGACGGCGCGCTCGCGGGCATCCAGGTGCCCGCCCGCAATCCGGGCGGCCCGTGCATCGGCTTCATCGGGGTCGTTCCCGAGGCGCGCGGACACGGCTACGGCTACGACCTGCTCGTCGAATGCACCCGCTTCCTCGCCGAGGAGGGCGCCACGGTCGTCGCCGGTGCGACGGACCGGGGCAACGTGCCGATGGCCGCCGCGTTCGCCCGGGCCGGCCACCGCATCACCCAGGAGCGCGTTCACCTGGTGTGAGGGCCGGATCCCCCGTGCGCTGGGCGCGGATCACGTCGCGGTACCAGGCGTACGACTCCTTCGGGGTCCTGCGCAGGGTCGCGTAGTCGATGTGGACCAGCCCGAACCGCTTGCTGGCGCCCTCGGTCCACTCGACGTTGTCGGTCAGCGACCAGGTGAAGTATCCGCGCACGTCGACGCCCGCGTCGATGGCGGTGTGCAGCGCCTCCAGGTGCCCCTCCAGGAAGGCGATGCGGCGGCCGTCGGCGACGGGTTCGTCGACGGCGCAGCCGTTCTCCGTGATGTAGACGGGCGGCAGCCGGTCGCCGAAGCGGTCCCGGAGCTGACCGAGCGTCTCGGCGAGTCCCTGCGGGACGACCGGCCAGCCGAAGTCGGTGGTGTCGTACCCCTCGATCTCCCTGATGCCGAAGGGCAGGCCCGCGGGCATGGAGTAGCCCGAGAGGGACCCGGGTGCGTCGGGCCGGGGCGCGCCGACGAGGGTCGGGTTGTAGTAGTTGACGCCGTACCAGTCGAGGGGGGCGGAGATGACCGCGAGGTCGTCCTCGACGGGTCCGGGCATCAGGGCGGCGAAGCCCTCGTCGGGGTAGCGGCCGGTGAGGACCGGGTCGGCGAACAGCCAGTTGGTGAGGGTGTCGTAGAGCTCCGCGCCCGCACGGTCCTCGTCCGTGTCCCCCGCCGTCCAGACGGGCGAGTGGGAGAGCGCGATCCCGATGTTGCCGGCGCCCGCGGCCCGCAGCGCCCGTACGGCCAGGCCGTGGGCGAGCAGCTGGTGGTGGGCGGCCGGCAGCGCGTCGAAGAGGAGGGTGCGGCCGGGGGCGTGCTCGCCGAGGGCGTAGCCGAGCATCGTCACCTCGGCCGGTTCGTTGATGGTGATCCACATGGGGACCCGGTCGGCGAGCCGCTCGGCGACCATGCCCGCGTACTCGGCGAACCGGTAGGCGGTGTCCCGGTTGAGCCAGCCGCCCGCCTCGTCCAGCGGGAGCGGGGTGTCCCAGTGGTAGAGGGTCGGGGCCGGGGTGATGCCGTGGGCACAGAGCTCGTCGACCAGCCGGTCGTAGAAGTCCAGTCCGGCGGGGTTGAGCGAGCCGCTGCCGCCGGGGACGACCCGCGGCCAGCTGACGGAGAAGCGGAAGGCGTCCGCGCCGAGTCCCGCGAGCAGGGCGACGTCCTCGCGGTAGCGTTCGTGGAAGCCGGTGCCGCGCGTGGTGTCGGTGCCGTCCTTGATGCGGCCGGGCTGGGCGGCGAAGGCGTCCCAGCCGGAGGGCCCCTTGCCGTCGGCGTCGAAGGCCCCCTCCGTCTGGAAGGCGGAGGCGGAAGCGCCCCACAGGAAGCCCGGTGGGAAGGTCGGCACGGTCATCTTCGGCCTCCAGCAGCCGTGGGAGGGACGCGGTGGTACTGCCCGGGCTCATCGTGAATGGGCGGAACCCGGTAGGGCAATGATCAGGACCAGACCCTGATCGCCGGTCGCGGGCCCGCTCCGGTGCCCGGGACCGCGCGTGCGAGTTCCGCCGATCCCGGTGCCTCCGGCGAGCCACCGGGTTCCTGGACGAGGAGTGCTGAATGCAGTTCGAGGTGTGGGCCCCCGGGGCCGGGTCGGCCGCGCTGTGCACGGCGGGCGGACGCCGGACGATGGAGCGCGACGCGCTGCGCCCGGGCTGGTGGACGGCGGAGGCGGAGGCCTCCGGCGGCGACCGCTACGGCTTCTCGCTCGACGGCGGTCCGGTCCTGCCGGATCCGCGCTCCCGGCGCCAGCCGGACGGCCCGGACGGCGAGAGCGCGGTCGTCGACCAGGACGCTTACGCCTGGCGGACCGTCTGGGCGGGGCGCGGGCTGCCGGGCGCGGTCCTGTACGAGCTGCACGTCGGCACGTTCACGGAGGCGGGCACCTTCGACGCCGCGGCCGGACGGCTCGGTCATCTCGTGGACCTCGGTGTCACCCATGTGTCGGTGATGCCCGTCTGTCCGTTCCCCGGAACCCACGGATGGGGGTACGAGGGGGTGTCGCTCTGGGCGGTGCACGAGCCCTACGGCGGTCCGGACGGATTGAAGCGCTTTGTCGACACGGCGCACGGGCTGGGGCTCGCCGTCGTCCTGGACGTGGTCCACAACCACCTGGGCCCCTCGGGCAACCACCTCCCCGCCTTCGGCCCGTACTTCACCGACACCCACCACACCCCCTGGGGTTCGGCCGTCAACCTCGACGCACCGGGCTCGGACGAGGTGCGCGCCTACCTGCTGGGCAGCGCACTCGCCTGGCTGCGGGACTACCGGCTGGACGGGCTGCGTCTGGACGCCGTCCACGCGCTGGCCGACGGCAGGGCGCTCACCTTCCTGGAGGAGCTGTCCGCCGCCGTCGACGCGCTCGCCGCGGAGCTCGGCCGGCCGCTCGGGCTGATCGCGGAGTCCGATCTCTGCGACCCCCGGACGACCACCCCGCGCTCGGAGGGCGGCATCGGGCTGCACGCCCAGTGGAACGACGACTTCCACCACGCCCTGCACACCGCGCTCACCGGCGAGTCCCAGGGCTACTACGCGGACTTCGCGACCGCCCCGCTGGCCGCCCTCGCCAAGACCATGACCAGGGCCTTCTTCCACGACGGGACGTACTCCAGCTTCCGGGGCCGGGGGCACGGACGGCCCGTGGACACCGCGCGGACGCCGGCCCACCGGTTCGTCGGCTACGCGCAGACCCACGACCAGATCGGCAACCGCGCCCTCGGCGACCGGCTCGCCGCCGGGCTCTCCCCGGGCCTCCAGGCGTGTGCGGCGGCGCTGGTGCTCACCGGGCCGTTCACCCCGATGCTGTTCATGGGCGAGGAGTGGGGGGCCCGCACCCCCTGGCAGTTCTTCACCGACCACACCGACGAGGATCTCGCCCGGGCCGTGCGCGAGGGCAGGAGACGGGAGTTCGCGGCGCACGGCTGGGCCGAGGAGGACATCCCCGACCCGCAGGACCCGGCCACCCGGGCCCGCTCCTGCCTGGACTGGAGCGAGCCGGAGCGGGAGCCGCACGCGCGGCTGCACGCCTGGTACCGCGAGCTGATCGCGCTGCGCCGCACCCTGCCGGACCTCTCCGACCCCGACCTGGCGTCGGTGCGGACGGCGTACGACGAGGCGGCCCGCTGGATCGTCTGCCGCCGGGGCGATCTTCGGATCGCCGTCAACCTCTCGGACGTGCCGGCCGCCGTCCCGCTGGGCGCCGGCCGGCACCGGGCCGGCGGGGGCAGGGTGCTGGCCGCCTGGGAGCCGGCCTCCGCCCCCGGCGCCGACGGAGTGCTGCACCTGCCCGCGGAGTCGTGCGTCGTGCTGGCCGACGACTGAACGGCGCCCCGGGGGCGGGCCGCCGTCCTACTCGACGAGCGCCATGCCGCGGTCGGTGGTGTTCAGCCGCCGGCCGCCGCTCTCCGTGACCGTGACGATGTCCTCGATGCGGACGCCGAAGCGGCCCGGGAGGTAGATGCCCGGCTCCACGGAGAAGCACATCCCGGGGACCAGCGGCCGCTCCTCGCCCTCGATCATGTACGGCGGTTCGTGGGTGGTGACGCCGATGCCGTGGCCCGTGCGGTGGATGAAGCGTTCGCCGTAGCCGAACTCGGTGATGACGGCGCGTGCCGCCCGGTCGACGTCCTGGCAGGCCGCTCCGGGCCGTACGGCACCGCAGCCGGCCTCCTGCGCCTCGCGCACGACGTCGTGGACCCGCTGCTCCTCGGCGGTGGGTTCGCCGACGTGGACCGTGCGGGAGGTGTCGGAGCCGTAGCCGTGCTTCAGCCCGCCGAAGTCCAGGACCACCATGTCGCCCCGCTCGATGGTGCGGTCGCCCGCCTCGTGGTGCGGGTTGGCGCCGTTGGGTCCGGAGCCCACCACGGTGAAGTCGACCTGGGAGTGCCCGTGCTCGATGAGGAGCGCGGCCAGGTCGGCGGCCACCTCGCTCTCCCGCCGGCCGGAGAAGCGGACCTTCAGGATCTGCTCGTACGTCGCGTCGGCCGCGGCCCCCGCGGCGGTGAGCCGCTCCAGCTCGGCCGCGTCCTTGACCGCGCGCAGCATCGGCAGGGCCTCGGTCAGCGAGGCGTACGACGTGTCGGGGAGCAGTTCGTGCAGGGCCAGCAGGTGCAGCGCCCAGGCGTTGTCGCTGATCCCGAACCGGCCTGCGGCGTCGAGCAGTCCGGCGGTCAGCGTGTAGGGGTTCGCGGCGTCGGTCCAGTCCCGCAGGGTCAGGGCGGGGGCACCGGCCGCACGTTCGGCGTCCGCCGCCTCCAGGGCCGGGACGACGAGGACGGGGTCCTGGCCCGCCCGCAGGACGAGCAGCGTCAGGCGTTCCGTGTCCGCGGTGGGCCGGTAGCCGGTGAGGTGGACCATGTCCGGGCCCGGTGCCACGAGGACACCGGCCAGGCCCGCGGCGTCCGCCGACTCCGCGGCGCGGGTCATCCTGGCCCGGTAGTCCTCGGCGGTGAAGGGCGGGGGGTGTTCGGTGCTGGGCATGGGTGGTACCTCCTGGCGGGGCGACGCGGCACACAGCATCCTGCCCGTCCGCCCGGACGGACGCGAGCGGTTCCGGGACGTGCCGCGTGCGGCTCAGCCGAGCCGGACGACGAGGTCGGCCCGGTCGCGGTGCCGTTCGACGAGCCGGGCGTTGCGTTCGTCGGAGCCCGCCGCCCGGCGCTCGGCGTGTGCGCGCGTCCGGCCGAACCGCACGTGCCGGTCCACCAGTCGGCGCATCCGCAGGGCGGGGTCGGCGTCCAGGAACCACACCTCGTCCAGCAGGGGGCGCACCGGCGCCCAGGGGCCCTCGTCCAGCAGCAGGTAGTTGCCCTCGGTCACGACGAGGGGGACGTCGGCGGGCACGCGCACGGAACCGGCCACCGGCTCCTCCAGGGCCCGGTCGAAGGCGGGCGCGTACACCGCGTCGGGGCCGTCGGGGCGGCGCAGCCGTCGCAGCAGGGCCGCGTACCCGGCGGCGTCGAAGGTGTCGGGGGCGCCCTTGCGGTCCGTCCGTCCGAGGCGCTCCAGCTCGGCCCCGGCCAGGTGGAAGCCGTCCATCGGGACCAGCACCGCGCTCGCTCCGAGCCCCTCGACGATCCGGGCCGCCAGGGTGGACTTCCCGGCGCCGGGCGCCCCCGCGATGCCGAGGATGCGGCGGGCGCCGGTGCCGGCGAGGCGGCGGGCGCGGTCCGTCAGCGCGGGGAGGTCGCTCGTGTCCATGCCGGGCATTGTCCCCGGCGGAGGACGGCACCCGTTAGTGTTACGTATAATGCACGCGGTTCCTCCCTGCTCCCGGATGTCCCGCACGTCACCGCTCCCGCACCGCCGAGGACGAGGTTCCCCATGTCCCACATCGCCCTGGTCACGCTGGTCGTCCGCGACTACGACGAGGCCCTCTCCTTCTACACCGGCGCCCTCGGGTTCGAACTGGTGGAGGACACGGACCGGGGCGGCGGCTCCCGCTGGGTCGTGGTCCGGCCGCGGGGCTCGGCCGGGACCGGTCTGCTCCTGGCGCGGGCCGGGGACGAGGCACAGCTCGGCAGCGTCGGCGCGCAGACGGGCGGCCGGGTCGGGTTCTTCCTGCACACCGAGGACTTCGCGGGCGACCACGCCCGGATGCGCGCCGCCGGGGTCCGCTTCCTGGAGGAGCCGCGGCACGAGACGTACGGTTCCGTGGCCGTCTTCGAGGACCTGTACGGCAACCGCTGGGACCTGCTCCAGCCGGCCTGAGGCACCCCCCGCCGGGGGCGCGCACCGCATGGTGCGTGAAGAGACCGTGCGCCGTGCGGGCCCCGCCTACGCCGGTCCCGCCGCCGTCCGGAGCGCCCGCAGGACCGGCGCGATCAGCGGGTGCCCCTCGGCGCCCCGGCGGACGGCGGCGAAGACCCGCCGGGTCGGGGCGGCGCCCTCGACCGGCCGGACGACGACACCGCCGAGGTCCGTCCCGCGCAGCGCCGAGCGGGGCACGAGTGCGACTCCGGCGCCCGCCCCGGCCAGCGCGACGACGGCGTGGAAGTCGTCCGACGAGTGCTCCAGCAGGGGCTCGAACCCCGCGTGCTCGCAGGCCAGGACCACCACGTCGTGGCACGGGTTGCCCGGGTACGGGCCGATCCACGGGTCCGCGGCGAGATCGGCGACGGCGACGTGGTCCTGGCCGGCCAGGCGGTGGCCGACCGGCAGCACCGCGTCGAAGGGCTCGGAGTACAGCGGCACCCGGGTCAGCCTGCGGTCGTCGGCACCGGGCGCGCCCCGGTACTCGACGGCGACCGCCACATCGACCTGGCGGTCCAGCACCATCGGCACGCTGGCGTCGCCCTCCGCGTCCTGGACCCGCACGCGGATCCCCGGCGCAGTCAGGGTGAGCTCGGCGATCGCGGGGGCGAGGACGAGGCCGATGCCCGTGGCGAACGCGGCGACGGTGACCGTCCCGGCCACCCCCGCGCCGTAGTCGGCGAGCTCCGCCTCGGCCCGCTCCAGCTGGGCGAGGACCGCGTTGGCGTGGGTCAGCAGGATCTCCCCCGCCGCGGTCATCCGGGCACCGCGCGCGCCCCGCTCGACCAGCCGGTGGCCGGTCTCCTGCTCCAGGGCGGCGAGCTGCTGGGAGACCGCCGACGGGGTCAGGTACAGCGCGGCGGCCGCGGCGGTCACCGTGCGGTGGTCGGCCACCGCACGGAGGATGCGCAGCCGCCGTGCATCGATCATGCGCACATTGTCCCAGCTCGCGCGGGTGCTACGCCTCCAGCGCGGCCCGCGCGTCGACGAAGGCGTCCACGGCGCGGTCGACGTCCTCGGTGGAGTGCGCGGCGGAGAGCTGGACGCGGATGCGGGCGGCCCCCTGCGGGACGACGGGGTAGGAGAACCCGATCACGTACACCCCGCGTTCGAGGAGCAGCTCGGCCATCCTGGCCGCCTCCGCCGCGTCCCCGATCATCACGGGGGCGATGGCGTGGTCGCCGGGCAGGATGTCGAAGCCCTCCTGGGTCATCCGCGAGCGGAAGAGCGCGGTGTTGGCGGCGAGCCGGTCGCGCAGCTCGCCCGCGGACTCCAGGAGGTCGATGACCTTGAGGGAGGCGGCGGCGATGACCGGGGCGAGCGAGTTGGAGAAGAGGTACGGGCGCGAGCGCTGGCGCAGCAGTGCGACGATCTCGGCACGGGCGGCGACGTAACCGCCGGAGGCGCCGCCCAGTGCCTTGCCGAGCGTGCCCGTGATGATGTCGACCCGGTCCATGACCCCGTGCAGCTCGGGGGTGCCCCGGCCGCCGGGGCCGACGAAGCCGACGGCGTGCGAGTCGTCGACCATGACCATGGCGTCGTAGCGGTCGGCGAGGTCGCAGATCTCGGCGAGCGGGGCGACGTAGCCGTCCATGGAGAAGACGCCGTCGGTGACGACGAGGCGGCGGCGCGCGCCGGAGGCCTCCTTGAGCTGCTTCTCCAGATCGGCCATGTCGCGGTTGGCGTAGCGGTGGCGCTTGGCCTTGGAGAGGCGGATGCCGTCGATGATGGAGGCGTGGTTGAGGGCGTCGGAGATCACCGCGTCCTCGGGGCCCAGCAGCGTCTCGAAGACTCCGCCGTTGGCGTCGAAGCAGGAGGAGTAGAGGATCGTGTCCTCCTGGCCGAGGAAGGCCGAGAGCCGCTGCTCCAGCTCCTTGTGCACCTCCTGGGTGCCGCAGATGAAGCGGACGGACGCGAGCCCGTAGCCCCAGCGGTCCAGCGCCTCGTGCGCGGCGGCGACGACCTCGGGGTGGTCGGCGAGACCCAGGTAGTTGTTGGCGCAGAAGTTGAGCACCTGGCCGCCGCCGCCCTCCCCGGCGGTCGCGGCCGACCCCATGGAGGTGACGGAGACGGTGGCGGACTGCGGGGTGCCGATGACCCGCTCGGGCTTCTGGAGCCCGGCGTCACGGATCTCGTCGAGGGTGGTGCGCAGATCGTCGCGTACGGAATCGAACATGAAGGGTGTCTCCCAGGTGGATACGGGTGCGTACGAGGAGCGTCAGGCGGTCCAGTCGAGGAGAACCTTGCCACCGAGGCCACTCGCGGCGTCATCGAACGCGGCTTCGAAGTCGCGGTAGCCGTACCGGCCGGTGATCACCGGGGCGAGGTCGAGTCCGCCCTCCAGGAGGACGGACATGGCGTACCAGGTCTCGTACATCTCGCGGCCGTAGATGCCCTTGATCGTCAGCATGGAGGTGACGATCCGGGACCAGTCGACGGGGAACTCGGCGGCCGGCAGGCCGAGCATGGCGATCCGGCCGCCGTGCGTCATGTTCGCGATCATGTCGCGCATGGCCTCGGGGCGCCCCGACATCTCCAGGCCGATGTCGAAGCCCTCGCGCAGGCCGAGCGTCCGCTGGCCGTCGGCGATGGTCCCGCCGGCGACGTTCAGGGCGAGGTCCACCCCGACCTTCCGGGCGAGGTCGAGCCGGGCCTCGCTGACATCGGTGATGACGACGTTGCGGGCACCCGCGTGGCGGGCCACGGCGGCGGCCATGATGCCGATCGGACCGGCGCCGGTGATCAGGACGTCCTCACCGACCAGGGGGAAGGACAGCGCGGTGTGCACGGCGTTGCCGAACGGGTCGAAGATCGCGGCGATGTCGAGGTCGACCCGGTCCCGGTGCACCCAGACGTTCGAGGCGGGCAGCGCCAGGTACTCGGCGAAGGCCCCGTCCCGGCCGACCCCGAGGCCGAGGGTGGAACGGCACAGGTGCCGGCGCCCGGCGAGGCAGTTGCGGCACTTCCCGCAGACCAGGTGGCCCTCGCCGCTGACCAGGTCGCCGACCTTGATGTCGACGACGTCGGCGCCGATCCCGGCGACCTCGCCGACGAACTCGTGGCCCAGGACGAGCGGGGTGCGGACGGCCTGCTGCGCCCAGCCGTCGTAGTCGCGGATGTGCAGGTCGGTGCCGCAGATCCCGGTGCGGAGGACCTTGATCAGCACGTCCCCGGGGCCGGTCTCCGGCTCGGGCACGTCCATCAGCCACAGTCCCGGCTCGGCCTTGTGCTTCACGAGTGCCTTCACGGCTGCGGCTCCCTGTACGTGGTGCGTGATGGACACCCCGGTCCCGGACGGGCCGGGGTGCGGCCCGGGGGCGTGGGGTGGGACGGCGGCGGACGGGACGGGGCGGACCCTCTGTCACCGCGCTCTCGGCCGTCACCGAGCAATGTGCCGCATCCGGCCGCTCCGGTCCATCGAGGATTTCTTAAGCGCGGCCGTAGATCAGCTTCAGGCCCGGCGGGACGGCCTTGCCCGGAACCGGCCCCGGGGCACCGCCCGCACCCCTCGGCGGTGTCCGTCCGCCCCGTGCAGGTCCGGGTGCGCGGGCCGGTCCGGCACCCCACGGCCCCGGGCCCGCTCAGGCCGGCCGGCCCGGCCGCGGCCAGGGCCGTCCGTCGAGGTGCTCGATGTCGCTGTTGAGGCGTTCGAGGTACGCGGCGAGGTCGGCGACCTCGGCGGGTGACCACGCGGCCATGACGCGCTCCAGGCCGCTGATGTTCTGCGCGCGCTCCGCGTCGAGTCCGGCCTCGCCCTCGGCGGTGATGCGGAACTTGCGGGCGATACCTCCGTCGGGATCCGGGATGCGCTCGACGAGGCCCGCCCGGAGCATGGCGGCGGTCTGCCGGTTCAGGGTGGAGGCGTCGAGGCCGAAGGCGTCGCTGAGCTGCCCGATGGACATCGGACCCTGCACCCGGATCCGGCTCAGCAGGGTGTACGCGCTGCGGTCGAGACGCCCGCCGCCCCGCCCGGACCGGGGTGCGCCGAGCTGGAGGTACCGGCCCAGCAGCATCGTCTCGAACTCGATCAGGTGGATCGCCTTGTCCATCGCCTGCGTCACGGTCCTTCGCTCACCCGCCTGCGCGGTGCCTCGGGGCTCTCCACGGCACGTATACCACCCGGCCGCCGCACCCGCCGCCCGGTGCGCCGCCCCCTCTCCCCGGGCCGTGGAGGTCCGCGGGCCGCCGGGCGCCGGTCGCCGTCCCCGCCCCCGCGGGGCACGGGCCCGCACGTCTGCGCCGGGTCGCGGGGACCGGGACGCCTGACCCCGGGTCACGGGGACCGGGACGCCCGGCCGCGGGACACGGAGCCGCGCGCCTGACCGCAGGTCACGGAGGTGCGGGTGCCCGGCCGTCGGCGGCCGGCCGGGGACGGGAGCACGTCCGGGGGGAGCCCCGTGACCGGCCGGCCCCGTCCGCTCCGCGGCTCCGGGGGCGGGAGCCGCCCCGGGAGTGCGGCCGGCCCGGGACGGCTCGATCAGGTGTGCGGCCCAACGGGGCGTCAGGGCTTGATAGCGTCGCCCGCACGACTACGGAAAGCTCCCCGCCGGGGTCGTCGCTCCGCCGGGCCGGGCCGCACCGACAGGGCGGCGAGCGGCGGTCGGTGCGTGGGTCGGGGACGCACGTGGCAGGGACGATGAGGGCCTACGCATGAGCCTCCCGCAGTTGCACTACACCTCCGTGGCGCCCGGGGACGAGGTGCCCGCCGGCCGGTTCACCGCGGTGGACCCCGCGATAGCCGGACCGGTGCGCGCGGAGGCCGCGCCGCTCCTGGCGTACGACGCCCCGGAGGGCGTCCCGGACCGGCTCGCCGACGCCCGGCTCCGCTCGCTGCCGGTGGCCTTCGGCTTCGCCGCGCTCTCCGACGGCAGTCATCTCCTGAGCCGTACGGTGGCCACGGGCGCGGGCGGCTTCCACGCCCACGCCGTGCATCTGCCGCCCGGCGTGCCGATCCCCGGCCGGGCGCTCCCCGTCGCCGCGTGGGGGGCCGCGGGGTGGCTCTCCGCGACGCCCGGCCGCATGCTCTCCGACCCGCTGACCTCGCTGGCGACCGCGTCCGGTCCCTCGCAGGGGCTCACCCGGGAGGGGCTCGGTGACTTCGCGGTGTCCCGCGGCCCGTGGATCGCCGCCGTGCTCGGCGATCTGCGCCGGGTGAGCGAGGACCCGTCCGCGCCGCCGGTGGTGCTCGTGGAGCGGCAGAGCGCGGACGTGGCCCGCTGGGTCGCGCTGGCCACCGCCGTCCTGCCGCGGGAGTACGCCGAGCGGCTGACCTTCACCACGTACACCCGGCGTCCCGGCCGCACCGCGCACCAGGTCGTCGGGGTCCTCCCGGAGGACGCGCCCGACGTCCGCGACCCGCGCTTCCGGGTGCACACCGCCTCGGGTCCGCGCCCCGTCGGGACCGTGGACGACGCCTGGGCGGCCACGGCGGCCCGGATCTGGCGCAGCCGGTCCCCCGAGCTGTTCCGGGAGGCGGCGGAGCTCCCCGGCGAACCGTTCGCCGCCGGGCCGCTGGCCGTCACGGCGCTCGGCGCCGGCATCGCGCTCGGGTCCGGGGAGCGGGCCGCGGCGGCGGACTGGGCGGCGGAACGGCCGTACGCGCTGGACGAGAAGCGCACCGTGCAGCTGGCCGACGCGCTGACCGCGCCCGCCGACGACCGTACGGCCGCGGAGTCCGCTGCGGCCCTGCGCCTGCTGACGGCGCTCGACGGCCGCTGCCCCGCCACCGTCACGGCTCCGCTGGCCGCGCTGCTGGTGACGGAGGCGGTGCGGGGCGAGGACGTGGATCTGGAGCCTCCGTCGCGTACGGCCTTCGAGGAGCCGGCCGGGGAGCGCGCGCTCGCCGCGCTCGTCGAGGAGCTCGGCGACGAACTGCTGGCGGAGCTGGCCGCCGGGGCGGCCCGGGGCGTCGCACGGACCGTGCAGCTGCTGCGGATCGCCCGGCTCCTCGGGCTCGACTGCACGGACCTGCTGCCCGCCGTGGTCGGCCGGCTGGCCCGCGCGCTGCTCGACGATCCGGAGGCGGGTGCCTGCCGCGCGCTGCCGGACCTGCTGGACGAGCAGTTCGACGTCCGTACGGCGCTGCTGGGCGAGCTGGACCGGATCGCCCCGGACCGGCCGTCGGACGCGGAGCTGCTGCTGGTCCGGGTGACGCTGCCGTTCACCGGGACGCAGACCCTGCCGCATCTGCGGATGTGCGCGGAGGCACCCGGCGCGCGGGCGCGGGGCACGGACCGGCTGACGGTCCTGCACACGGTGCTGCGCGCGGCGGGCATGTCGCCGTTCGCCGAGCCGCTGGTGCTGCGGACCGCCGTCGGGCTGGTGTGGGGCGCGGACACCCCGACGGCCGAGGAGGCGCGGGCGCTGCTGGGCGGAACCACGTCCGACGCGCACCGGGCGGCGGGCACCTGGTCGCACCTGGTCGAGGCCGCGCTGGCCGCGCCCGCGGGCGACGAGGACGCCACCGAGCTCGCCCACGACCTGCTGCGCGGCTTCCCGCAGGAGCTCACGGCACCGGTGCGGGCCCGTCTGATGCTGCTGGACTTCGCCCGCGAACTGCGCTCGGGTGCTCCGGAACCGGGCTGGGCGGACCGCGCCCGGACGCTGCGCACCCGCGCCGAACCGGCCGGCGCCCTCCCCCTGGAGCACGCGCTCACCGCCCTGGCCGACCGGTTGCTCGCTCCCGGGCGGCCCGGGGACGAGCTGTACGCCTTCGTGCACAGCGCGGACGAGGACCTGATGGCGGCGTACGGCCGGGCGGCCCGGGGCGACGCGGTCCTGGCGCTGCTGGGGGCGGACCCCGGGTACGTGGCGGACTGCTTCACGGTGTGGAGCGCCCACCCGCACGCGGGTGCGGACTGGACCCGGACCGGGAGCGCCCTGCTGGAGGAGGTGCTGCGGCCGGTTGTGCGCGGGCTGTCCGCGGAGGACCTGGCGGCGGTCGAGCGTGCCGTGGAGTCCGAGGGGAACAGCCGCACCCTCGACGCGTTCCGCGCCTGGAACCGGCCCTCGCGCTCCCTGGGCCGGCTCGGCAGACGCATAGCCGGGCGGGTGCGCAGGGGGTGACGAGGTCGTCGGGCACACGGCCCGGCGGGTACCGTGGGGCGTTCTGATCTCGTGTGCCTCCTGGCGGGCTGCGTGACATCCCAGGAGGAGACGGCATGACGACGAACCGCGGGCGCAAGGACGTGATCCGCGACCGGATGGCCGCGACCGGCGAGTCGTACAACGTCGCCGCGCGGAACCTGAAGGCGATGAAGGACATGGGCGCCACCCGCGAGGCGCTGCTGCTGCAGCGGTGGCAGCCTGCCGAGTCGCTGGACGTGCCGTGTCCGTGCGGCGGGACGTGCGAACCCGGCGAGACCTGCGACCACTGCCACGCCCGGCACCGGCACGTGAAGCGCTACCCGGGCAGCGTCACGGACGTGGAGGTCTGGGCCGACCGCTACGAGTGCCAGGGCTGCTCCTCCTCGTACACGCTGACCGTTCACCTGGCGGGGCGCCCCTGGGGCGTGGCCGAGACGGTGGTGCGGGGCGGTTCGGCCGAGGAGGTCGTGCGGGCGCGGGTGTTCCCCGGGGTGGCGCACCCGCTGCTGCGGGCCGGGACGGCCTCGGAGTCCGGGTCCGACGAGGACTAGGAGCTCCCTCCGGGGCGCACCGGGCGGAGCACGGATGAAGGCGGAACAGGTGGCGGACGCGGGCGACGGCGGTTCCGGGGCTCCGGCGCCGGGGACCACGGGGGTGCGGGGAACCACGGGGCAGGCCCCGCTCAGTGCGCGGGCGCGTGAGGCCGTCCTGCAGCGGATCGTCGACCGGCGCTACGCACAGGGCGCCCGGCTCGTCGAGCGTGAGGTCGCCGAGGAGCTCAGCATGTCCCGGGTGCCCGTGCGCGAGGCGCTGCGCGCCCTGGTCGCGGAAGGTCTGCTGGAGCTGCTCCCGCACAGCGGGGTCCGCGTCCGGCGCCTGGAGCACGCCGACGTCGAGCACCTGTACGAGGTCTGGGAGCCCCTGGCGGTGCAGGCGTCGCGGCTCGCGGCGCGCGCCGTGGCGGCGGGCGACACCCGGGGGCGGGCCGGTCTGCGGGCGGCGCTGCGACAGGCCGAGTCGGCCGCCGCGTCGGACGAGGGGACGCGCGAGGTCGCCGCCCACACGGCCTTCCACGAGGGTGTCGTCGCGATGTCCGGCAACCCGCTGCTGGTCCGCACCATGGAGCAGCTGAGCTGGCAGCTCCGGCTGCTCTTCGGCATGCGCGAGGAGCCCGCGCACATGCGGGCCCAGCACGCGGAGATGTACCGGCACATCTCCGCCGGCGACGCGGAGGCCGCTGCGGCGAGCACGCTGCTGCACGTGCGCGACAGCAGGGCGGTCGCCCTGCGCTCGCTGTTCGGCGACGCCTGAGGGGTGTCGCGGGCCCGGTGACAGCCGGGCGGGGACGCGCGGCCGGTGACGGGCGGGGGCGGGCCGCGGAGGTACCGGGCCGCGCGGCCCCGCGAACCCTGACCTCCGGCGGCTTCGGCGGTCAGGCGGTCAGGCGGTCAGGCGGTCAGGCGGTCAGGCGGTCAGGCGGTCAGGCGGTCAGGCGGTCAGTTCCGGTATACCAGGGTGGTTCGCGTACCCCTGGAAGCGAAGGAGGAGGCACTCCAGACCCCCACAATTACCCGCTTGTTCCACACGGACCTTGATCGCACCCTCATCCTTGGTATACAAACTGGGTCAGTCCTCGGCCCACTCCCCCAAGGAGCCCTCATGTGCGTCGAAGCCCTCCCCCCGCCGTCCGGCAGGCTGACCCGCCGCGGGGTCCTCGCCGGGGCGGCCGCCCTCGCCGGGACCGCTGCCGCGGCCGCTCCCGCCGCGGCCGCGGAGCGGGACGCCCCGTCAGCCACCGCGCGGAGCAGGTCCGGCGGCGCGGTGCGCGGCGGCAGCCTGGTCATCAGGGGCGGCACCCTGCTCGACCCGGCCACCGGCGAGGTCACCGAGAACGCCGTCGTCGTCATCCGGGACGGGACGGTGAGCGCGGCCGGCCGGCTCCGCGACGTGGCGGTGCCGGACGGCGCCGAGGTCCTGGACGCGCACGGGCGGTGGGTGCTGCCCGGGCTGGTCGACGCGCACATCCACCTGAGCACGGCCGCGGAGGCCCGGGACGCCGTCCGTCAGGGCGCGACCAGCGCACGCAGCGGCTCGACGTCGTTCTACCAGGACATCGCCGTCCGCGAACTCGCCCGGCACAGCCCGGCTCTCGCGCCCCGGCTGACCGCCGCGGGTGTGTTCGTCACCCCGGACCTCGGCGAGACGGTGCTGGCCGATCCGGACCTCACGCCGCTCGCCCGGCTGAAGGACGGCGTCCGGTCGGCCGAGGCGCTGCGCCGTGTGGTGGAGGTGAACGCCGCCCGGGGCGCGGACGTGATCAAGACGCGGGTCAACGAGCGCGCCGGGCTGCCCGAGCAGGACCCGCTCACCCAGGTGTACTCGCACGAGCAGCTCTCCGAGATCGTCACCGCGGCCCGGCGGCGCGGCAAGGGAGTGCTCTGCCACAGCTACGGCGAGCGAGGCTGCCACGACGCCGTCACCGCCGGAATCCGCTCCCTGGAACACGGCGTGTTCGTCGCGGAGCGCACCCTGGCCGAGATGCGTCGCCGGGGTACGTACTTCACGCCGACCCTGACCGCCATAGCCGGCCTGGCACAGTCCGCGGACCCGGTCCTCGCGGAGCGGGGGCGCACCTACCTCCCGGTGCTGAAGCGGGCGGTCCTCGCCGCACACGAACGCGGCGTCCCGCTCGCCGCGGGCACCGACTCCTCCGGCGGCACGGTGCGCCCGATCGGCCGGGAGGTGGAGCTGATGCGCGCGGCCGGGCTGCCCGCACTCGACGCGATCCGCACCGCCACGACGGGCGCGGCCCGCCTCCTCGGACTGGAGCGCACGGTGGGCCGCCTCGCGCGCGGATTCGCGGGTGACGCGATCCTCGTGGACGGGGACCCACTGGCCGACGTCACCGTCCTCACCCGGCCGATGCGGGTGGTCAGGGCCGGCACCGCGGTCTGACCCGAAGGCCCCGCACCCCCGCACCCCGTCACTCCCCCGCCCTCGCACTTCCCCCCTCACCGCGCCGCAGCAGGAGTTCCCATGCAGCCGTCATCGTCCGCTCCCGGCACCTTCTCCCGCCGCACGGTGCTGGCGGGCGCCGCCGCCCTCGCCGGCACCACGGCCACGGCGACCGCGGCCGTCGCCGCACCGGCCCCCCGGACCGAAGCCGTCCCCACCGCGGCGCCCGCGTCCGCGGCAGACGCGTCCGGATCCGGGCGGCCGCACGCCGGCGCCGTCGTCTTCCGAGACGTACGCCTCCTCGGCGCCGAGGAGGCCACCGACCTCGTGGTCGTGGACGGGCGGGTGGTGCACGGCCCGGCGCCGCGCGGCGCGAAGGTCGTCGAGGGCGGCGGCCGGATCGCGCTGCCGTCGCTCGTGGACGCGCACATCCACCCCGACAAGACGACCTGGGGCGGGTCCTGGGTGTCCCGTCGCCCGGCGAGCGGGATCGCGGACTACGTCGCCCAGGACGTGGACCTGTTCCACAGCCAGGACAGGTCCGTCGCGGAGCGCGCGTACGGCCTGATGGCGCACGCGGTGACCCGCGGCACCCGGGCGATGCGCGCGCACGCCGATGTGGCCCCGGCCTACGGCCTCGCGGGCGTGGAGGGTGTGGCCGAGGCCCGCGAGCGCCTCCGGCACGCCCTCGACGTCCAGGTCGTGGCCTTCCCGCAGCACGGTGTCGTCCGCACCCCGGGCACCGCCGAGCTGCTGGAGGAGGCCGCGCGCGGCGGCGCCGTCGACATGATCGGCGGCATCGACCCCGGCGGCTTCGACCAGGCGCAGGACGAGCAGCTGGACCTCGTCTTCGGTATCGCCGACCGCCACGGGACCGGGGTGGACATCCACCTGCACGACCGGGACGCCCAGGGGCTGGAGGCGCTGCGCGGGATCATCGACCGTACGCGCGCCCTGTCGCTCCGGGGCAAGGTCACCGTCAGCCACGTCTTCTGCCTGCCCGGCCTCTCCGACGCCGAACTCGGCTCGGTCGCCGCCGATCTGGCCGATCTGGACATCGCGCTCACCACGGTCGCCCCGTCCGAATCGCTGGTGCTGCCGATCGCGCGGCTGCGCGAGCACGGGGTGCGGGTGGGGCTCGGTTCCGACGGCGTACGCGACGCGTGGAGCCCGTTCGGCAACGCCGACATGCTGCACCGGGCGCATCTGCTCGGACGGGTCACGGACGTACGGCTCGACCGCGAGCTGGTGGACTGCCACGAGATCGCGGCCCGGGGCGGCGCGGACGTCATGGGCCTCGCGCACGCCGATCTCCGGCCGGGCTCCCCGGCCGACTTCGTCCTCGTGCGGGGCGAATGCCTGCCCCAGGTGGTCGTGGACCTGCCTCGACGCGACCTGGTCGTGCACGGAGGGGTCGTCGTCGCGCGGGACGGCGAGTTCATCGCCCGGGACGGCCGCCCGGGACGATAGCCCCGGGCCCCGCCACCCCCGGAGAGCCCACCACCTCCGCGCCGCCCTGGACGCCCACCACCGCACGGGTCCCGGCCCGTCGCCGCCGCATCGCCCCTGGTCCGCCCCGCATCGGTCCTGGTCCCTCACCGCGGCACGGGTCCGTGCCCACCGCCGCGCGGGCCCCGGCCCGCAGCACCGCATCCGGCCCCGGCCCTCCCCGTCACGGAGGGCCGGGGCCTTCGCCCGCGCCCGGGGTCCCCCGCACGGTGCGCCGGGCCCGCCGCGCCGCACGGACCGGAGTGGCCCGGGTCACAGGGAACGGCCGCCCGGCGGGCCGGGCCTGACCGATCGGTCAGCTACGGTGGACCCATGCCACGTCCGCCCTCCGCGATGCGGCGTCAGATCCTCGACGCCGCGCTGCGCCTCTTCGCCGAGCACGGCTTCAAGGGGACCTCGCTGCACGACATCGCCGTCGAGGCGCACTGCTCCAAGGCGTCCCTGCTCTACCACTTCGCCGGCAAGGACGCGATCCTCACCGAAGTGCTGACGCCGCCGGCGGAGAGCCTGTCCGCCCTGAGCGACGAACTGGCGGCCCTGGACGGCGATCAGGCCGTCGGCCCGGCTGTCACGGGCTACATCGGCCTCGCGATGCGCTTCCACCTGGAGGTGAAGATCATCTTCGCCGAGCTGCCGGACATGCTCAACCACCCGGTGCTCGCCGTCATCCCGCAGGCCGTCGACCAGCTCGCCGACGCGCTGGCGGGACGTTCCACCAAGCCGCGTGCACGTGTCACGGCGCAGATGGTGATCGGCGGCGTGGCGGTCACGGTCGCCTCCGACGTGGCGGTCGAACCCGACACGATGCGCACCGAACTGGTCCAGGGAGCACGGAGGACCCTCGGGCATCCGACCAGCTGACAGAAGTCGTCCCGACCGAAGAGAAAGACGTCTCCTTCGCATGGCAATCCTGCTGTACCGGCTCGGCCGGCTGTCCTTCCGGCGCCGGGGGCGTGTCCTCGCCCTCTGGCTGCTGCTGCTCGCTCTGCTCGGAGGCGGCGCCGCGGCCTTCATGGGGCCCACCACCAGCAAGTTCTCGATCCCCGGCACCGAGTCGCAGAAGGCCCTGGACTCGCTCGCCCGGGAGTTCCCGCAGGCCGGCGGGGCGACCGGGAGCATAGTCGTCGCGGCGCCCGAGGGCACGAAGCTCACTCCCCAGGCCGTGGCTCCGGTGACCGCGGAGGCCTCGAAGGTCCCGGGGGTCCTCGCGGCCGTCGACCCGTTCGCCTCCAAGGCCGTCTCGCAGGACGGCCGTTACGCGCTCGTCCAGGTGCAGTTCGCGTCGGGCGTCGACGGCATCACCGACAGCCAGCGTGAGGCGTTCTCGAAGGCCGGCGCGTCCGTCCCCGATCTGCGCGTCGAACACGGCGGCGAGATCATGCGGGGCGTTCCCGAGGTCGGATCGACCGAGGTCATCGGTGTCGCGGTCGCCGCGCTCGTCCTGGTCCTGACCTTCGGCTCCCTCGTGGCGGCCGGTATGACCCTGCTGAACGCCCTGGTGGGCGTGGCGGCCGGCATGGCCGGGCTGTTCGCCCTCAGCAGCACCGTGGAACTGACCAGCACCGCGCCCATCCTGGCGCTGATGCTGGGCCTGGCCGTCGGCATCGACTACGCCCTGTTCATCACCTCCCGCTACCGCCACTACCTCTCCACGGGCATGGACGGCGAGGAGGCGGCGGGCCGGGCGGCCGGGACCGCGGGTTCGGCCGTCGTCTTCGCGGGTGCCACCGTCGTCATCGCGCTGGCCGGACTCACCGTCGCGGGCGTCCCCTTCCTGACGGTGATGGGCCTGGCCGCCGCGGCCACGGTCGCGCTCGCCGTCCTCGTGTCGCTCACCCTGCTCCCGGCCGTCCTCGGTTTCGCGGGCATCCGCGTCCTCCCCCGGAAGGACCGGACGAAGGACCGTGCCGAGGGCCGGGCGAACGACCGGGCCGAGGGCGGGACCGAGGGGGACGGGGCCACCGCCCCGGCCGGTACCGGCTTCGCCTTCCGCTGGGGCCGGATCGTGGCGCGGCTGCGCATCCCGGTCCTGATCATCGGGGTGGCCGGTCTGGGTGCCCTCACGCTTCCGGTGCAGGACATGCGTCTCGCGCTGCCGGACGCGAGCACCGAGGCGGTCGGTTCGCCCAACCGTGAGGCGTACGACCTGACCACCGAGGGGTTCGGCGAGGGCTTCAACGGCCGGCTGGTCGCCGTCGTGTCCGGTGACACCCCGGAGGCGACCGGCGCGGCGGCGAAGGAGACCGCCACGCTGATCATGGGCACCGACGGGGTGCTGGCCGTGGCTCCGCCGCAGATGAACGAGAAGGGCACCACGGCCCTCCTCGCCGTGATCCCCGAGACCGGCCCCACCGACGCCACGACCGAGGACACCGTCCAGGCGATCCGCGACCGGGTGAAGGGCGTCGACGGCGCGGCCATCGCACTGACCGGGGCCACCGCGGTGGGCATCGACGTCTCCGAGAAGCTCGCCGGAGCGCTGCCGGTCTATCTCCTGCTGGTGGTCGGGCTCTCGTTCCTGCTGCTGATGCTGGTCTTCCGGTCGGTCCTGGTGCCGCTCAAGGCGGCCCTGGGCTTCCTGCTGACCATCGGCGCGACGTTCGGGATCACCGTCGCGATCTACCAGGAGGGCCACCTGGCGTCGCTGGTCGGCCTCGACACGCCGGGTCCGCTGGTGAGCTTCCTGCCGATCCTGCTGATCGGCATCCTCTTCGGCCTGGCCATGGACTACGAGGTATTCCTCGTCTCCCGCATGCGGGAGGACTTCGTGCACGGCGCCGACGCCCGGGAGTCCGTCATCAGCGGTGTCGGCCACAACGGACGGGTGGTGACGGCCGCCGCGGTGATCATGACCGCCGTCTTCGGCGGCTTCGTGTTCATGCCCGACCCGATCATCAAGTCCATCGGGTTCGCGCTGGCGATCGGTGTGCTCATCGACGCCTTCGTCGTGCGCATGGCGCTCGTACCGGCGGTCATGCACCTGCTGGGACGCGCCGCCTGGTGGCTGCCGCGCCCGGTCGACCGGATCCTGCCCGACCTCGACATCGAGGGCGAGCGGCTGCAACGGGAGATCCCGGTGCAGCGGGAGCCGGCGGAGCTCGTCAAGACCTGATCGGCGCGGTACCCGATCAGGGCGGTGCCCCGGTCCCTCGGTGAATCCGAGGGACCGGGGCACCGGTGCGTCCGACGTGCGCGGGCGGTCGGCTCAGCTCTCGTCCGGCGCCAGGGTCAGCGAGATGGAGTTGATGCAGTACCGCTGGTCCGTGGGCGTCGGGTAGCCCTCGCCCTCGAAGACGTGCCCCAGGTGCGAGCCGCAGCGGGCGCAGCGCACCTCGGTGCGGGCCATGCCGAGGGTGTTGTCCTGGAGCAGCTCGACCGCGTCGGTGTCCTTCGGGTCGTAGAAGGACGGCCAGCCGCAGTGCGACGCGAACTTGGTGTCGGAGCGGAACAGCTCCGCCCCGCAGGCACGGCAGGAGTAGACGCCCGCCGTGGTGGTGTCGGTGTACTCACCCACGAACGCGGGTTCGGTGCCGGCCCGGCGCAGCACCGCGTACTCGGCGGGCGTCAGCTCGGCCCGCCATTGCTCGTCCGGCTTCTCGACGTCGTACGACACGGTGGCTCCCTCAGCTCGACAGGTGGTCCAGGATCTGCGGGCCGAGGTCGGTGACGTCGCCCGCTCCCATGGTGAGAACCAGATCACCGGGCTTCGCCATTCCCGCGACGGCCGAGGGGACGTCGGCCTGCTCGTGCACGGCCGTGACGTCGGCGCCCGCGGCCTTCGCGGCGTCGATGATCAGTGCGCTCGTGACACCCGGGAGGGGGTCCTCCCTGGCCGGGTAGATGTCCAGGACCAGCGAGGCGTCGGCGAGGGCGAGGGCCTGGCCCATCTCCGTGCCGAGCTCCTGGGTGCGGGAGAAGAGGTGCGGCTGGAAGACCACCAGCAGGCGGGCCTCGCTCGCCGCGCCCCGCATGGCCTCCAGGTCGGCGGCCATCTCCGTGGGGTGGTGCGCGTACGAGTCGATGACCTGGACGCCGGCCGCCTCGCCCTTGAGCTGGAGGCGGCGCTTGACCCCGGTGTACTTGCCGAGGGCGGAGGCCAGGTTGTGCGCGGGGATGCCGAGGGCGACACCGGCGGCCAGGGCGGCGACCGCGTTGTGCGCGTAGTGGCGGCCGGGCACGGAGACCGTGAAGGTGAGGAACTTCCCGTTGAGGACGACCGTGACCTCGCTGGTCAGGCCGCGCGGGGTGACCTTGTGCACGCGGACGTCCGCGCCCTCGGACTCGCCGTAGGTGACGACGGTGAGCGAGGAACGTTCGCGGACCCGCCCGGCCAGCTCGACGGCGCCCGGCTGGTCGGCGGCGACGACGAGGGTGCCTCCGGGCACGATCCTGCCGACGAACGTCTCGAAGGACTCGTAGATCTCGTCCATCGACGCGTAGTTCGCGTGGTGGTCCAGCTCGACGTTGAGGACGATCGCGACCTCGGGGGCGTACTTCTGGAAGCTGCGGTCGCTCTCGTCAGCCTCGGCGACGAAGACGTCACCGCCGCCGTGCCTGGCGTTGGTCCCGGGGCCCTCCAGGTCGCCGCCGATGGCGTACGACGGGTCGAGAGACAGCTCGGACAGGGCGACGGCGAGCATCGACGTCGTGGTGGTCTTGCCGTGCGTCCCGGCGACCGCGAGGGAGCGGAGCCCGTCCATCAGGGAGGCCAGCGCGTCGGAGCGGTGCACGACGGGGACGCCCAGCTCGGCGGCGCGGACCAGCTCGGGGTTGTCGGCGCGGATGGCGCTGGAGACGACCACCGAGGTCGCGTCGTCGGCGAGGTGTCCGGCGGCGTGCCCGATGTGCACGGTCGCCCCCAGCGCGCGCAGGGCCTCGGCGGTGGCGGACTCCTTGGCGTCGCTGCCCGCCACCTTCGCCCCGCGCTGGGCCAGGATCTTCGCGATGCCCGACATTCCGGCGCCGCCGATGCCGATGAAGTGCGGCCGTTCCAGAGCGGCAGGAATACCGGGTGCCATACGTGTCTCTCCCGAGGTGTGACGTGGGTCGGTCGGCCCCAGCCTATTCGCTGTGCGCGAAGAGCTTGAGCACCGGTACGCCGACCTTGTGGCGGGCCCGGGACGCCCAGTCGCGGTGGAAGAACTCCTCGACGTAGTGCGGCGCCGTCAGCACGATGACCTCGTCGGCACCCGAGTCGTCGACCACGGTCTTCAGCTTGTCCAGGGGGTGGTCCTCGACCACCTGCCCGACGGCCTCCGAGCCCGCCTCGCGCAGCTCCCGCAGGGAGTACTCCAGGGCAACCTCGGCCGGCTCCCTGGCCTCGTCGCCCTCCGGCAGGTCCCCCTCACGGACGGCTTCCCGGAGCTCGCCGATCGCCACGTCGTCGATCGCCCGGAGCAGGACGTCGGCCTGGTCGCTGCGGGGCTGCATCAGGACGACGAACGAGATCCGCTCCTCGCCGTGGAGGGTGGTGACGAAGTCCACGTCCTCCCGGCTGAGGGGCTTCTCGATCATCAAAACGCTGGTGAACACGACAGGCGCCCTTCCGATTCTTCTCGTGGGCCGCGCGGACGGCCGCTGGTGCTGAAACCATCCTTCCCCGCAGTCGCACGGGGCCGGCAGGGATAAGTGTGCCCACCGGAAGCTAAGCGGAACAGCTAATTCCGCTAAATGTCAGATCTTCCCGTACCGGGTGAACAGGAATCCCTCCTCCTCCAGGAGGGAGACCAGGGAGAAACGTTCCGGCACGGAGACGGCGGGACCGCCCGCGATGCGCTGGGCGTCCCCCGCGGTCAGCATCGGCGAAAGGGTGAGGCAGAGCTCGTCCAGCACCCCCGCCGCCACGAACTGGCCGAGCAGCCGCGGTCCGCCCTCGGTGAGCAGCCGGCGCAGACCCCGCCGGTCGAGTTCCGCCACCGCGCGGGCCGGGTCGACGGCTGAGCCGTCCCCGGCGATCACCACCTCGGCCCCCGCCTCCCGGGCCGCCCGGATCCGGTCCGGCGGCGCCGCCGATCCGGTGACCACGAGCGTCGGCACGAGCGGCGAGACGAAGAGGGGCAGCGAGAAGTCCAGGTCCAGGCTCGCGCTGACGACCGCGACGGCCGGGGCGGGCCCCTGCCCCGCCGCCGCCCGCCGGGCGGCGAATGCCTCACGGGCCCTCGCGGGCCGGTAGCCCTCCGCGCGGGCGGTCTCGGCGCCGACGACGATCGCGTCGGCCAGTCCGCGCAGCGTGCCGAAGACACGCATGTCGGCCGCGCAGGAGATGCCCTGCGAGCGGCCGTCGTGCTGGGCGGCGCCGTCGAGGGTGGAGACCATGTTGGCCCGCAGCCGGCACCGCCCGTCGGCGGGGTAGGCGTAGGCGTCGGCCAGCTCGTCGAGCGTCCACTCGCGGTCGGCGGCGGCTGGGGCGTTCGGGTCCGGCACGGGGAGCAGGCGTCGCATGGTCCGCAGTCTGGCACGGCGCGGGGTGCCTCCCGGGAGAGGCCTTAAGGTGGAGAGCTGTGTCGTCCTCCACCGCCGTGCCGGGGCAGAGCCCCATAGCCGAAACGGCCCCGCAGTCCCTGTGCGCCCTCGAACCGCGCGTCCCCGCCGACCGTCTGGTCGCGGAGATGGTCCCGCCGCCGCGCTTCGACTCGGTGCGCTTCGATACGTACGTGCCCGACCCCGGCCGGCCGAGCCAGACCGAGGCGGTCGGCGTGCTCAGCTCCTTCGCGGCCGGGCTCGGCGGGGCGCACGCGGCGGGCGGCACCCGGCGCAGGTGGTTCGGCCGGAAGGCCGACGCGCCCGCCGGGCCGCGCGGTGTCTATCTGGACGGCGGGTACGGCGTCGGCAAGACGCACCTGCTGGCCTCGCTCTGGCACGCCACCCCGGCCGCGCCCCCGCTCAAGGCGTTCGGCACCTTCGTCGAGCTGACGAACCTGGTGGGCGCGCTGGGCTTCCAGCAGACCGTGCAGACCCTGAGCGGGCACCGGCTGCTCTGCATCGACGAGTTCGAGCTGGACGACCCGGGCGACACGGTCCTGGTGTCCTCCCTGCTCAGCAGGCTGGTCGAGGCCGGCGTCGCCCTGGCCGCCACCTCGAACACACTGCCCGGCAAGCTCGGGGAGGGACGCTTCGCGGCCGCCGACTTCCTCCGGGAGATCCAGGGGCTGTCCTCGCACTTCCGGCCGGTGCGGATCGACGGCGAGGACTACCGCCACCGCGGACTGCCCGAGGCGCCGCCGCCGTACTCCGACGACCAGGTCACCCGGGCCGCGTACGCGACCGCAGGAGCCTCGCTCGACGACTTCCCGTCGCTGCTCGACCATCTGGCCGAGGTCCACCCGAGCCGGTACGGCGCGCTGACCGACGGGATCACGGCGGTCTGCCTCACCGACGTGCGGCCGGTGCCCGACCAGTCCACGGCGCTGCGCCTGGTGGTGCTGGCGGACCGGCTGTACGACCGCGAGGTCCCGGTCCTCGCGTCCGGGCTCCCCTTCGACCGGCTGTTCAGCGACGAGATGCTGAACGGGGGGTACCGGAAGAAGTACTTCCGGGCCATCTCCCGGCTGACCGCACTGGCGCGTGACGCGAAGGGACTGGTGGCGCAGTAGGTTCGGGGGCGAAGGACGTACGGATGCCCGCGGGTGCCCGGCACGTCCGTCCGACCGCGCACACCGTTCGAAGGGATCCAGTATGGCTACCACGCGTCAGGCGCACACGGTCTGGGAGGGCAACCTCCTCGAGGGCAAGGGCGTTGTCACCCTCGACTCCTCCGGGATCGGGGAGTACCCCGTCTCCTGGCCGTCGCGCGCGGAGAAGGCGAACGGGAAGACCAGCCCCGAGGAGCTCATCGCGGCGGCGCACTCCAGCTGCTTCTCGATGGCGCTGTCCAACGGCCTGGCCACGGCGGGCACCCCGCCGACCCGGCTGGAGACCCGGGCCGAGGTCACCTTCCAGCCCGGCACCGGCATCACCGGCATCCACCTCACCGTGGAGGGCGAGGTCCCGGGGCTGGACGAGGAGGGCTTCGTGAAGGCCGCCGAGGACGCCAAGGCGAACTGCCCGGTCAGCCAGGCCCTCACGGGCACCACCATCACGCTGTCCGCGTCGCTGGCCTGACCGCACCCGTCCCCGGGACCTCGTCCGTCCCGGGGACACACGGGGCACCGTGGCCCGCATGGTTCCCGCGCGCCACCATGCGTGCTACACACGTGCGGGTCACTTCACCTGTCCGCCAACAGGGAGTTGCCTCATGTCATCCGCACCGCGACACCTCGCAACACGACGACAGGTCCTGGCCGGCAGCGCCGCGACCGCCGCCTCGGTCGCTTTCGCCGGGGCCTTCACCGAACTCTTCTCCGGCACCGCCGAAGCCCGGGGCCACAGCGGCTACGGCCCCCTCGTGCCGGATCCGGACGGCCTGCTCGACCTGCCGAAAGGTTTCCGCTACCGGGTGCTCTCCCGGGAGGGCGACCCGCTCCGCTCGGGCGAGGGCCGGGTCCCCAGCAACCACGACGGCATGGCCGCCTTCGCCGGCCGCGGCGGCCGGGTCCATCTGGTGCGCAACCACGAGAACCGCGTGACCGCCGACATCGCCGTCCCGACGATCGAGGGCCTGACCTACGACCCGGCGGCCAAGGGCGGCTGTACGGCCCTCGAACTCGACGGCCGCGGCGGTGTACGCGGCGAACGCGTCGCCATCGCCGGGACGGCCGTCAACTGCGCCGGCGGCCCCACCCCCTGGAACACCTGGCTGACCTGCGAGGAGACCGAGGACAAGGCCGGCACCAACGGCTACACGAAGGACCACGGCTTCGTGTTCGAGGTGGACGGCGCCGATCCGCGCCGCACCGGGGCCGTGCCCCTGACCGCGATGGGCCGCTTCCAGCACGAGGCGGTCGCGATCGATCCGCGGAACGGCATCGTGTACGAGACGGAGGACGCGTTCGACGAGCCGTTCGGGCTGTTCTACCGCTTCCTCCCGGAGAAGCCGCTCGGCGGGAGGGGGTCCCTGCGGGCCGGCGGCGCGCTGGAGGCGATGCGGGTGCCCGGCGTGCCCGACCTCTCCGTGGTCCAGGAGACGGGTGCGACGTTCGACCGGATCGAGTGGGTCCCGGTCCCGGACCCGCAGGCCGCGGGGACGCCGATCCGGCTGCAGGACTTCGGGGCGAAGGGCATCACGCACGCCCAGAAGCTGGAGGGCTGCTACTGGGGCGGTTCGTCGGTGTACTTCGTCTCCAGCTTCGCGCACAGCTCGGAGGGGTCGGCCGCCGACCACTTCGGCCAGGTGTGGCGGTACGAACCGCAGCGGCGCCGGCTCACGCTGGTGGTCGTCTTCGGCCCCGACACGGACATCCAGCTGCCGGGCGAGTCCCCCGACAACATCTGCCTCGCGGCCGGGGGCGGGCTGATGGTCTGCGAGGACGGCGGCGGGGCGCAGCACGTGCTCGGGGTGACGCGGCGCGGGGAGGTCTACCCGATGGCGCGCGGGAGGCAGAACACCGGGACGGAGGAGGAGCCGGAGTGGGGTGAGTTCGCGGGCGTCACGTTCTCGCCGGACGGCGGGACGATGTTCGTGAACTGCTACACCCCGGGGACGACGTTCGCGGTGACGGGCCCCTGGCGCTGACCGCGGCACGGGCAGACGGGTGATCCGGCCGTCCGGGTCCCGGACGGCCGGAGCGCCATGAATATCGTCTGATGATCCATCAGTTACCGTCCCCGGATGATCAGATCCGTTCGCAGGATGATCGTCCTGACGGTCATGAGTGGGGTGCTGGCCGGTTGCGGAGGCCCCGACGCCCCTCACGCCGGGCCGGTCGCGCGTCCGACGGCCTCCGGGAAGCCCGCGACGGCCGTTCCGTCGCCGTCGCGGGCCCCGGAGAGCGGTCCGCCGGTCCTGGCGCCGGGCCCCGGCGGCCTGACACCGGTCTTCGAACGGCGGGCCGCCGGCGCGCCGGGACGGGACCGGACGGGGCACGGCGACAAGGTCGTGGCCCTCACCTTCGACGCGGACATGACGGCGGACCAGGGGCGGCGCGCCGCCGGGGGCGAGCACTTCGACAACCCCGGGCTGATCGCGTCCCTGCGCCGGCTGGAGGTCCCGTCGACGGTCTTCATGACCGGCAGGTGGGCGCAGGAGTACCCGGACCAGGCCCGCTCGATCGGGAACGACCCCCTGTTCGAGATCGCCAACCACTCCTTCAGCCACCACGCCTTCTCCGCCCCGTGCTACGGGCTGCCGACGGTCGCCGAGGAGGACATGCGGGGCGAGGTGGAGCGGGCGTTCGCCGCGATCCGCGCGACCGGCGCGCACCAGGTCGTGCCGTACTTCCGCTTCCCGGGCGGCTGCTACGACGACGCGGCGCTGAGGGCTCTGGCGCCGACCGGGGTGACCGCGGTCCAGTGGGACGTGGTCAGCGGTGACGCGTTCGCCACCGACGCGGACGCGGTGGCCGCGCAGGTGCTGGAGGGGGTGGAGCCGGGGTCGCTGGTCGTCATGCACTGCACCCGCAGCGCGGCGCCGGTCACCGAGGAGGCCCTGCGGAGGATCGTGCCGGAGCTGCGCGGACGCGGATACCGCTTCGTCAAGGTCTCCGAGCTGATGCGCGGCTGAGCGGACCCGGGCCCGGCGTCAGCCGGAGCAGGCGGTGCGTTCCGCCTCCTGCCAGGCGCAGACCGGGCAGAGGGTGCTGCCCTTCGTGGACTCCGGGTACTCGGTCGGCTTCCGGCACCGCACGCACTCCGCGTACGGCGGTCCCTGGTCCACGGTCGCGGCGGCCGGCGGGGGCGTCTCGCGGTGTGCGTCGTCCATACCCGCGAGCGTACGCACCCGTGCGGTCCGGCGGGGCCGGACCGCACACGGGCGGGCCGGTGCCGCCCGCGGGCGGGCCGG